>JAUCPZ010000315.1 GCA_030372995.1 Dehalococcoidia bacterium | reverse complement strand
ATACAGGTCACATGCCGGTTCGGTTGGGCCGTAGTAACCTTACGTCGTCGGGTGATCTTCCTTGCTTCAGAGTTCGATGCTACCAGAGGGGAACGGCAAGGCTGGGAGGAATTCACCCGACCTCCTTTTCTTCTCGGTTCGGTCAACAGGTTGGGAGCGGGGCGAGGCATTTGAGTAATGTCATGACCATTCATCGTAATACGTCCTAAGGGGCGCAACGCATCGGAGAAGACGAATAAGTCAGATTCTTGCGATGGGGTTCAGTGACGACGCTTTTCGCCTGATCAAGCCGCAAGACGTTGGTGGCCTTTGAGTAATTCCAGCCTCCGTGGACGACGGCAGGGCCGGCACTGCCGAGCCTTCAAGGCACGAGAGCGAAGACTATCACTAGTCCCACGAAGAACCCCACATAGCCGACAACCATGTCGGACGTCTTCGCCATCGGGTGCTCCGGATTGGATGTGCCCTCGGGTTCTGTCATGGCCTTCTTCCCGATGGAGAATGCTCGCTCTCTGCCTGTCCAAGTCCAGTGCAGCAAGGCTGTTGACAGGGTTATCAGCACCAGACTCGTGACCCACCAGAACGCAGTCAGAAGCACCATCATTTGGCTGGTGTCGTACATATGTTCCCCTCTCGGACGCAGAGCCAAACGCTGCGGTACAAAAAGAAAACCGACCTTGAAAGGTCGGTTTCACTATGGACTCCCCGCCATCCAAATGACCACGTACAGACGGCGGTTCTGCGCCCCTTTGCCTCCTTAGTCGCTTGACCTGCGTCGATGCCTCTGCTGCGGTAGTCCATGGGATTCTAGGCAGCCATTGGATGAGCGTTAGGAGACGGCGAGGGTGCAAAGGGCTCCCTGGCAGAGATTATGCAAACCTCTGCAAGTAGACATAAGGCGGTGGACCTGGCATCGCTCTAGGCCGAACCAGATCCTTGAACTGCGCCCCAGTCTCGCTGAGTCACCCAAGGGCGACTCCAACTACCGCGCAGCCAGAGATCCTCGCAACTCTGACTTCGAGTGGTGCCATTCTTGTGAGCAGGCCCGCGGACACGTGCGGCGGCACAGCCTGGGGCGAGGATCTGGGAAACCATGGAGACCTGCAGACCTTTGCAGGTAGACACGACCAGATTGGGTCACTATGGACGAATATGGACTGAGAAGAGGAAACCGCGACATACGAGTCCGCCTGCGTCCGACGAACCGGGTTGACGGGGTGGTCCTGGGTCTGTGAGACCGACACGACTCTGACCAACCTGCCTTATTCACTATCCCTGAAATGCCCCTCGGTGGTTGAAAGCGGCCGACTTAGGAGTCATAATTGGACGTTTGCCCTCAGGGGCAGCCTTTGATTCGAAGACGCGATGATACAACCGAGCTACACCAGGGCCTGGAGTCAGATCAGCTCTTATCTCCTGATCCGCTTTCGTGCGGTAAGGTGGGCCAACGTCGTGGTGTTGATCGGCTTCGTGGGCCTGTTCTTTGGCCTGCTTACCTTTGCCCACGAAGTAACGGGCCAATTCCGGCCCACGGTCGATATTGACCTGTCTCCGTGGGCACTGCCCAGATATGCTCTGTACTCGCTTTCCAGGGGCCTGGCCGCTTTCGCGCTTTCTCTGGGCTTTACCCTGATCTACGGCTACTGGGCCGCGAAGGATCAGGCCGCAGGACGCGTCCTTGTACCTTTGCTGGACATCATGCAGAGTATCCCGGTGCTTGGCTTCATGCCCGGTCTCGTTCTCGCCCTAGTGGCCTTGTTCCCATCGAGCAACTTGGGCCTCGAACTGGCATCGATCCTCATGATATTCACCGGGCAGGTGTGGAACATGACCTTCAGTTTCTACCATTCGCTTCGCACCGTCCCACAGGACCTGAACGAGGCCTCGGAGGTCTACCATTTCGGTTGGTGGCAACGTTTTCGCCAAGTGGAACTTCCCTCCTCAATGATCGGGCTTGTGTGGAATGGCATGATGAGCATGGCAGGAGGATGGTTCTTCCTCATGGTGACCGAGTCATTCATCCTCGGGGACAAGGACTTCCGGCTACCGGGGATCGGGTCATACATGAATGTGGCGATACATGAAGGAAACGTTTCCGCGATGATATACGCCATCACGGCCATGATCATCATGATTGTGGTTGTGGACCAGTTGTTTTGGAGGCCGGTGGTGGTGTGGGCTCAAAGGTTCCGGGTTGAAGAAAGCACGAGTGAAGAGAATGTGAGTTCGTGGTTCTGGGAACTGCTTCGCCGCTCGAACCTGGTCGCTCTCGCGGTTGGGGTTGTGAGACGCGTCATGCGCCGGTTCCAGGCAAGGCCAAAGCGCGTGGCGATAAGACTCCCTGTCAAACCGAGCGCATCATCGGGACGCACAGTATCCTTGGTCATGCTGGCCCTGATCGTTCTGGCACTGTTGGGTGGCGCCTGGGCACTCATTCAGATCTTGCATCATCTTTCGTTCGGTGACTGGGGCAGAGTCCTGGGCGCCGGTGGTATCACATTGGGCCGAGTCATAGCATCAACGGCCATAGGGACGCTGTGGGCCGTGCCCGCGGGGCTTGCCATAGGTTTGAACCCGCGACTGTCGAGGATGATTCAGCCGGTAGTGCAGATTGCCGCCTCATTTCCGGCCCCCATGCTCTTTCCTCTCGTTGTCGGGGGATTGTCGGCGGCCGGGGTCCCGCTCGGATGGGGGAGCATCTTGCTGATGCTGATGGGAACGCAGTGGTACATCCTGTTCAACGTCATCGCTGGAGCAACCGCCGTACCGTCAGATTTGAAGGAAGCGGCGCAGACCTATCATCTCAGCCGGTGGCGTAGGTTCCGCACGCTTTATCTGCCGGTCATCATGCCTTACCTGGTAACGGGTTGGGTCACTGCAGCGGGAGGCGCCTGGAACGCGAGCATTGTGTCCGAGTACGTAATATACAAAGGGGAAGGTTTGACAGCCTGGGGGTTGGGTTCGACCATAAGTCAGGCGGCTGAAAACGCCGACCTGCCTTTGTTGACTGCCAGCGTTGTGGTCATGGCACTAATCGTGGTAGTCATCAATCGGACGGTGTGGCAGCGTCTATATCACCTGACCGAGCGGCGGTTCTCACTTACCAAGTAGGCTGATGAAAGGAATCTGACATGTCAAATGACGCCGTGACAGTATCAGCCGTGAACACTCTGTGCGAGGCCCGACACGTCTACAAGGACTTCGTGATGCCCAAAAAGCGCCTCCTAAGGGTTCTGGAGGATATCAGCTTGTCGGTCAACCCCAATGAGGTGGTGGCCCTACTTGGGCCTTCGGGCTGCGGGAAATCGACGCTGCTCAGGATAATGGCTGGATTGGTACCACCGACGAGCGGAGAGGTCTTGTATCACGGCAAATCAGTCACGGGCACGAATCCGGGGACAGCCATCGTCTTTCAGAGTTTTGCCCTCTTCCCCTGGATGACAGTTGTCAGGAACGTAGAGGTGGCATTGGAGGCAGCCAAGGTACCCAAAGAGGAGTTGCCTGAGCGCACGGCGAATGCGGTGCGGCTGGTTGGCCTGAGCGGCTTTGAGGAGGCTTATCCGCGGGAGCTCTCTGGCGGCATGAAGCAGAGAGTCGGCATTGCCAGAGCACTGGCGGTTAATCCAGAGATTCTGTTCATGGACGAGCCTTTCAGCCAGGTGGACTCACTAACTGCTGAGACTCTCCGAGCGGATGTGATAGATATCTGGGCGGCAAAGAGCAACAATCTGTCTTCCATCCTCATGGTCAGCCATGATGTCACCGAGGTCGTCTACATGGCGGACCGAATTGCTGTGCTCACCGCATCTCCGGGGCGCATCCGTTCCATTGTCCCGAATGAATTGCCACGTCCCAGAGACTACCGTTCAGGGGCATTCATGGCTATGGTGGAGAGACTGCATGACGTGATCGCGGGGCATGAGCTTCCAGACGCGGCTGTCCCCGTCGGGAATGGTCAACCCCTGGGCACCGAGGTGGTCCCGGACGTGTCGCCCAATGAGATCATCGGACTTCTCGAATACCTGCAGGATCACGCAGCAGGCCAGGACATCTTCCAGATTGCCACTGCCACGCAACGTGAGTTTGGCCGCCTGATCGCTATAGTCCGGGCTGCCGAGATACTCGACTTCGGAGACACGCCAGGCCGGCTGGTTGTCCTGACACCAACTGGAAGGGAGTTCGTCGAATCTGACCAGGAGAACCGCAAGCGACTGTGGCGCAGGCAGTTGGTGGAGCTTCGCTTGTATCGTCGGGTGACTGACCTGTTGATGGCCAATCGCGAAAACGGGGTCGATGCGGAGGAGATCATGGACATGATTGCCACGATGATGCCGCAGGAAGACACCGAGCAGGTCTTCGCCTCGTTCATCAACTGGGCCCGCTTCGGAAACCTCTATGCGTACGATGAGCGTACCAGAAAGGTAACCCTGCAATAGATTTGGCAGCCAGGCATGAGGAATTGCGCGGGCGATCTGCAGACTTGTGCAGGTAGACATGAAGTTATGCGCTTGGCCGCGCTGCAGACGGAATTGGATCCTTTGACCTTCCTTTCCCCCTGGGGGGAACCCGGCTTCGGAAGAAGTGGCACAGGAACTGAGAGCGGGGCGCATTCCCGCGATGGATCGCCCGGGCACGGTAGGTGGCCTTGACACCAGCGGAGCCGGTCAGTAGAATGTGTGGTGATATATCGGCACGATATATCGCTTCCTAAGCTGTAGGTGGAGGTGCCGGAATGTGGCGCAGGTTTCCTCACGATGGGTTCGTCCCACCCTTGATGGCGAGAGGAGCCGTCAAGTTCATTATTCTAGACTTGCTCCGGGAAAAGCCAAAACACGGATACGAGATCATGAAGGAGATGGAGGCGAAAGCCTGCGGTTTGCACACGCCGAGCCCTGGATCAGTCTATCCTACACTTCAGATGCTGGAGGAGATGGGCTACGTCGTCTCCAGACAGGATGCCAACAAGAGGGTGTACGAGATCACTGCCGAGGGCAGGAAATACCTGGCGGAGAACCGGGCGGCCTTGGAGGAGCTGCCGGATCCCACGAAGTTCCCCTTTGCTGCCATATCCTCGGCAGAGGCTCGGGAGGCAGCGCGGGAGATGCACTATTTGGTCGGCGCACTGCTTCGTGCTATTCGCGCTAACAGGCTGCAGCGCCCGGAACAGTTCAAACAGGTGCGTGACATACTCGCTCGAGCCCGCGAGGAGATAGGCCAACTGCTGGAGCAGTAGGCGGGGGCAGCCCATCGAAAGGATTTCCTGCTAGCCGGTGAAGCCAGCTTGCCAATAATCCATGACTAGGCTCATCAAGTACCTCAGGCCGTATGCCTGGTGGATACTGGCCATCCTTGTTCTGCTCTTCGGACAGGCGATGGCCGATCTGTCCCTGCCAACCTACATGTCCAACATCGTCAATGTAGGTATCCAGCAGAACGGCATACAGAATGCAGTGCCCAAGGCCATGAGACCTGGGAAGTTCGACCGCCTTGCCCTCTTCATGAATGACGCGGACAGAACCGAGGTTGCCGCCGCGTATTCTCTGGTAGATGCATCGGCAATTCCTCCAGACGAATACGCCAGACTGGTAAAGAAGTATCCCTTGCTGGCCACTTCCCCACTGTACTTGCTCCAAGAGGTGAACGAGGGCCAGACAGACCGTCTCAACCGGATCTTCATGGTGACCATGCCAGTGGTGGCTGGTATCGAGCAGAACGGCGCCGCTGGGCTGGCTGCCTTTGGCCTGGCCGTGCCGGAGGGCATTGACCCCTTCGAATTCGTTGCCCATCTCCCCCCGGAACAGCTGGCTGCTCTGCAAAGCCTGATATCGGAACGGAGCAGCGGAGTGGCTTCGAGCCTGCTGAAGCAGTACTCCATCGCCTATCTATCTGCGGAGTACAAGGCTATAGGCGTGAACCTTGGCCACCTGAGGATGGCCTACATGTGGCATGTCGGGTTGATCATGCTGGGGCTGGCTCTGGCTGGCGCTCTGGCCTCGGTGACAGTGGGGCTGATATCGGCCAGGATTGCTGCAGGACTGGGACGTGACCTGCGCCGGCGGCAATTCGAACGGGTGGAGAGCTTCTCCGCCGCAGAGTTCGACAGGTTTTCCACGGCTTCTCTCATTACCCGCTCGACCAATGACATCACTCAGATCCAGATGCTGACGGTGATGCTCTTCCGATTCGTATTCTACGCGCCGATCCTGGGCGTGGGTGCTGTGATCAAGGTGCTCAGCCTGGACAGACCCATGCTGTGGATCATAGCCGCTGCAGTCTCCGTGATCGTAGCGCTGATAGGAGTCTTGTTCTTCGTTGCAGTTCCGAGATTCCGCACTATGCAGAGACTGACAGACAGGCTCAACCTGGTCACCCGCGAGTTCATTTCTGGACTGATGGTGATACGGGCCTTCAATACGCAACAGGCGGCCGAGAAGAAGTTCGACGCAGCCAATGTCGAGCTGACCAACGTCAGCCTCTTCGTCAACCGGGTGATGGTCTTCATGTTCCCAATGATGATGCTGATCATGAACGGCACGATGCTGCTTATTATCTGGGTGGGAGCTCATCAGGTGGATCAGAGTGCTATGCAGGTGGGCGACATGATGGCTGCTATGCAGTACACCATGCAGATCATTTTCGCCTTCATAATGATATCCATGATCTTCATCATGCTCCCTCGTGCCAGCGTTTCGGCCGCGAGGGTGACCGAGGTCATTGATACTGACCCTTCCATCAAGGACCCGCCCCAACCCGCGAAGTTCCGGGAAGAACTGAAGGGCGTCATAGAGTTCCGAGACGTGTCCTTCAGATATCCGGGCGCGGAAGAAGATGTGCTGAAGCATGTCTCGTTCACGGCCAAGGCTGGCCAGACCACGGCCTTCATCGGCAGCACCGGCAGCGGCAAGTCGACCCTGATCAAACTGATACTGCGCTTTTACGATGTCACTGAAGGCATGGTGTTGGTGGACGGCGTGGATGTCCGGGACGTCACTCAGCACGACCTGCGCGACAAGATTGGTTATGTCCCGCAACAGCCCGTCTTGTTCTCCGGCACCATAGAGAGCAATATCAAGTACGGCAACCCAGAGGCCAGCAGGGCCGAAGTAGAGAGATTCGCCGATATTGCCCAGGCGACGGAATTCATAACCACCAGCGAGAAGGATTACGCCACGACGGTGGCTCAGGGTGGAGCCAATCTGTCCGGCGGTCAGAAACAGAGACTCTCCATCGCCCGTGCGCTGGCCAAGAAGCCCGAGATATTCATCTTCGACGAGAGTTTCTCCGCGCTGGATTTCAAGACCGACGTCGCCTTGAGGAGAGCGCTAAAGCAGGAAACGGGCCAGGCGACCGTTCTGATTGTAACGCAGAGAGTAGGTCCGATCATGGGCGCAGATCAGATTGTAGTCCTGGAGGACGGCTGTGTCGCTGGTGTCGGAACCCACTCGCAGCTCATGAAAGATTGTGAGGTCTACCGCGAGATCGTGCTCTCTCAGCTTTCCAAGGAGGAACTGATAGCGTGAGCCTGAGCGGTCCGGCGAGAGACCCGGGTGCTCCTCGGCCCTTGTTCGGAACGGGACCGCTGGCGGGCCGAGCCGGGCCGATGCACGGCGGTCCCATGGCTGCCATGATGCCGGGCGGGAAGGCCAAGGATTTCAGAAGGACACTCAGGACCTTTCTGACTTACCTGAAGCCGTACCGCATCCGGCTGGTACTGGTGCTGCTCTTCTCTGTTGCCGGCACAGCCTTTGCCATAGTCGGCCCCAAACTGGCGGGCAAAGCCACCACCAAGTTGTTTGAAGGCGTCGTGGCCAAAGCTATGCATGTGCCGGGAGCGGCCATCGATTTTGAGTACATCGGTCACATCGTTCTGCTGCTAGCAGGGCTCTACCTCCTGAGCGCCGTGCTCAACTGGGTGCAGGGCTTCATCATGGCCGGCATCGCCACGAAGATCACCTACGTCTTCCGGAGGAGGATCGCGGAGAAGATAAACCGCCTTCCCCTCAAGTATTTCGACACCCAGACCCACGGCGAAGTGCTCAGCCGGGTGACGAACGACGTGGATACCATCAACACCACGCTCACCCAGAACCTCTCCATGATGATAAGCTCCGTGGTGACCATCATTGGCGTAATCGCAATGATGTTCTCCATCAGTTGGCTGATGACCCTGGTGGCGCTGGTGATCCTGCCCATCTCGTTTCTCTTCATTCGTTTCATCGTCAAGTTCTCTCAAAGGTACTTCCGGACGCAGCAGGAGTATCTGGGGCACATGAACGGCCACGTGGAAGAGATGTACGGGGGGCACGTAGTGGTGAAGTCTTTCAATGGAGAGGAACGATCGCTCCACAGGTTCAACCATCTGAACACGGAACTCTACAAGTCGGGCTGGAAATCGCAGTTCCTGTCCGGCTTGATGATTCCGGTGATGAACTTCGTCGGGAACCTCGGTTATGTAGGAGTGGTCATACTGGGCGGCTATTTGGCGGCTGTGGGCACTATCGGGGTGGGTGACATCTTGGCTTTCATTCAGTACCTGCGGCAGTTCACCATGCCCATCACGCAGGTCGCGAATATCACGAATGTGCTGCAGTCAACCGCCGCCGCCGCCGAACGGGTATTTGAGTTCCTGGACGAACCCGAAGAGGTGCCAGAGTCGCCCCGGCCTGTGAAGGTGGAGACAGTGCGGGGGAATGTGATCTTCGACCATGTGCGCTTCGGCTATGATGCGGCGAAGCCTGTCATCCACGATTTCAGCGCGGACATAAGACCCGGGCAAAGAGTGGCGATTGTGGGACCTACCGGAGCCGGCAAGACCACGATCGTGAAGCTGCTGATGCGCTTCTATGACGTAGACAGCGGGGCGATCTTGATTGATGGCGTGGATATCCGGGAGATGCGGCGGGAGGATCTGCGCCGCATGTTCGGCATGGTCTTACAGGATACCTGGCTTTTCAACGGCAGCATCCGGGAAAACATCTCCTACGCCAAACCGGATGCCACCGAGGAAGAGGTGGTTGCTGCTGCCAGGATGGCGCACGTCGATCGTTTCATTCGCACTCAACCTGAAGGGTACGATACCGAGATCAACGAGGAATCCAGCAACATCTCGCAGGGGCAGAAACAGCTGCTGACGATCGCCAGGGCATTCCTGGCCGATCCCAAGATGTTGATCCTGGACGAAGCTACCAGTTCGGTAGATACCCGGACGGAGATCCTGATCCAGCGGGCAATGGCGCGGTTGATGAAAGACAGAACCAGCTTCATTATTGCGCACCGCTTGTCTACCATACGGGACGCAGACACCATATTGGTGATGAGGGGCGGCGACATTGTTGAGCAGGGGAGGCATGCCGACCTACTGGCAGCCAATGGGTTCTATGCCTCGCTCTACAGAAGCCAGTTTGAAGCGGTTGGGGTCTAGCCAGGAGGTCCTTGTCAGCTGTTGCTTCGCACCCGCGGAGCTCTGCAAGTAGACATAAAGTGGTGGACCTGGCGGGACTCGAACCCGCGACCTTCTGACTGCCAGTCAGACGCTCTCCCTCTGAGCCACAGGCCCAAACGCTTATACTTTACCAGAAAAGCGCCATGCCTGCCTAATGCCTCATGCGCCTCCGATGCGCGGCCCTGACGTCGGATACCACAAACCTCGGTAGCCGCCGTCGCAGGAAACAGTTTCAATCGGCGTCGCTGATCACCATGATGGCGCTCGCTTCTGCTGCCAGTTTGCCGTCCTTTCTCTTTATGGTCGCCTTGGTCCAGAGGTGCCTCGTGGACCGGCGCGTGATGGAAGCCTCCACAGTCAGTGGCTCGCCGATCAGCAGGGGGCGTCTGAACTCGATCTCAGCCTTCGCAGTGATGGCCAGCGCCCCGGAAGAGAGACCGTATGCAGCCCAGCCCATGGCTTCGTCCAGAATGGCGCACGTGATGCCCCCATGCAGGTAGCCGGGGTAGCCCTCATACGGACTGGTGGGCGTGAAATCAGCCTTGACACTATCGCCTTCCGTACGGAAGGCCAGCTTGAGACCGACCGGGTTGTTCCGCCCGCAGCCGAAGCACCTGTCGGTCCATTGCCGCTCTATCCTGTCTCTCGATGGCATTTCCCTCCTCCGCGCTCTGTGCAGCTCTGACACAAGGTCCGAACCCGGCGCTATTCTAGCAGTTCTCTCCTTCGAGTGCCTGCGGCTGATTCCATTTGACAGACCTGCTCCCAATAGCCAAACTCTCGGCAGGGTCCCTGGAGGCCATGCTTTCGAAAGGGGGACGGGATGACGGTAGTGCAGACCTTCAAGCAGAAGTACGGGCCATGGGCACTTATCACCGGGGCTGCCTGGGGGATGGGGGCCGAGTACTCGCGCCAGATCGGGGCAATGGGCCTCAACCTGGTACTGGTCGATATGCGTGGAGACGATCTGCGGAAGGTGGCAGATGAGGTTCGCAGGGGCGGCAGAGTGGAGGTGAGGGAAGTGGTGACCGATCTGTCCCGGCCGGACTTCATGTCGGCGCTTCGGCCGGCGACCGATGGCCTCGAGATCGGCCTGCTGGTGAGCAACGCGGCCCACCTGCCGGTGGGCCTCTTCTTTGAGCAAAGCCTCGAGGACAAGATCAGGATGATAGAGGTGAACTGCCGCGCTCCACTCATACTGGTTCATGAGTTTGGGGCGAAGATGCTGGCCCGCCGCCGCGGCGGGATCATCCTGATGTCATCAGGTTCAGCCACGCAGGGTGTGGCCTACATTGCCAGCTATGCTGCCACGAAGGCGTACAACCTCGTGCTTGCCGAGAGCCTCTGGGACGAATTGCGGGAACATGGTGTTGACGTACTGGGCTTCATGCCCGGGGCCACCAGGACCACCGGATTCGAACTCTCTAAGCCGCGCCTGGAGCGGTCGGCGGTTGCGCCGGTAAATGATCCGAAGCCAACGGTGGCCGAGGCGCTCAGGGTCCTGGGCAAGACGCCGAGCTGGATACCCGGGCGGAGAAACCGGTGGATATTGACCCTGGCACAGAGGCTGCTGCCACGAAAGCAGATGATCAAGCTGGTGAGCAGCAACATGCGGCAATGGTACGGAAGATGACAGGGGTGTGGTGGCTTGATTCAGCAAACCCTGAAGAAAGGTCGCCAACGTTGTCCAGCAAAGCAAAGCGGGCCGGCCCGCTGCCGGCCCGCCGTATCAGCCGCTTGGGCGCGACCTTGTCGCCTCAGTCCTTGATGTAGGTGTCCAAGTACTTGGCAATGTAGGCGGGCGGCTTCCACCACTTCTTAGCGCCCAGGTCCTCCACCATCGCGGCACTGGCGATATAGGCCGGGCCGCCGGTGACCATGCCCCCAGGATAAGTCGAGGCCCCACAGACGTACAGGCCGGCAACCGGCGTCCTGGTGCTCGAACACGACTGGTCCGGACGGTTGTTGCCCATCTGCAGAATGTTGTAGTCACCGTGTTTTATCCCACCCTTCACCATGCAGGGGATCCTTCTCTCGATGTCCACCGGTGATTCGCTGGAATGAAGGAGGATGTCCTTCCGGCTGAATCCCTTGAGGTGGCTCAGCCACAGGTCAAGCACCTTGTGCTCAATGTCCCTCTTCTTCTTCTCCCAGTTGTCCTTGTTGCCGTCCAGGTCGTAGGGGGCGGGGAACTGGAACTTCGACACATGGTGCCCCGGGATGTCCACCAGCGTGGGATCATAGAGAGTTTCGCAGGTGGCATGGCCGCCGATGTGGTCCAGTTTCCCGGAGCGCACGCTGGTGAAGAACTTCATCACATCTTCTTCGTTCTCGAAGCCCATGATGTTCATGAGAGACTCGTTGATGCCCGGCTCGTCCGCATCGTAGACCAGAGGCTTCTCCGTGGCAATGTGTAGGGTCCACAGGCTCCACTTATCCGGCTTCCAGGAATTGCAGCGCTCCGCGAGTGAGGGTGGGATGTTCTTCTCGCCGACGAGCTTGATGAACGTGGTATGGGGGTCGAGAGTGGAGGCCACAGCCTTGCACTTCACCTGCGTCCCATCCCACAGCTCAACGCCGGTCACCTTCCCGCCCTCAACGTTTATCTTCACCACCTCGGCGTTCTCCAGAATCAGGCCGCCGTTCATGATGACGTCCTTCCCGAACAGGCTGGCCAGCTTGTGAGAACCGCCGTAGCACTGCTGCTTATGCATGGCGCGGTTGATCATCAGCGGGAAAAGGAAGGCGCCGGTCTCGGTGGGATCGAGGCCCCACATGCAGGCTGCATACAGGAAGACGGCTCTCACCTTGGGATGCTTGAAGGTCTGGGTTACCTGCTCATACGGAGACTTCTCCATCCATTCCAGGAACTCCTGGCCCAGCTTGGTTCTCTGGGTCTTGACGACGAGGTCGAGTGATGGCAGCGGCGGCACGTAGGTGCCCGGCGCCAGGATCTCGTCCATCATCTGGTCGACCTTCTTGACCCAAGTGTAGAACGTCCGGGCATCTTCCATGGACCATCTCAGTATGGAGTCGTACGTGTCCTCGGCCATCCGGTGAAGCAGGATCGATTTTCTATCCTTGAAGAGCATCCCCGTCTGCGCGTTGGGGTAGATCCAGACGAGGCCCCTCTCCTTGAAATCGAAGTCCTTGTACATGGGCATGTACTCGACCATGAGGTGGTAGACGGCATGCGTATTGGCGTAGTGGCAGGGATACAGTACTTCTTCGGTGGCCAGTCCGCCGCCGATCTCGCCCCGGCGCTCGAGCACCATCACCTTCAGCCCGGCCTTGGCCAAGTACGCCGCGGTGATCAGGCCATTCGGCCCGCCTCCGATCACCGCAACATCGCATTCCAGCTTGTTCGGCATCACCGGATGAACAATCTTGCCGTAATCGCCTTCATTCCGGTAAGGGAAACGTGTCTGCATCACATTGCCTCCTTCCTCGAATTGTCCACCCTAAACCTCACCGCTCTTCACCTGCTTTTCGGAAACGTAGTACGGTGAGGGATACCACCAGCCGCCTGGCTTGAGGTTCATGTCTTCTATCAGGATATGCATCAGGTTGTACGGCTGCGCCATCAGCGCCAGCCCTCCGGGGTAAGAGGTCTGGTTCACCAGGTACAGGTTGTGGATCGGGGTGCGGTAGCGGCCGCATTCCGGTAATGGCCGCCTGTCGTACCATTGGTCGTTACAGACCCGGATTCCTTCCCAGTTTCCGCCTACGAAGCCCATGTTGCGGAAGGAGGAGTCAAGCGGTGACATGGCGAACTTGGCCACGATGTTGTCGTCGCCCATGTTGGTGCAGTAATGCCGGTACATGTTCAGGCACAGTTCCACCATCTCGTCTTTGTGCTTGTTGTAGTTCTCGATCCCGTCGACGAAATACTCGGGCACTGGCACGGGGAAGAAGTTGTAGATGACGTGGTAGCCTGGAGGGCATCGCGTCGGATCGTAGATGCTGGATCGCACGGAGCGCAGCACGAACCCGTCCTTGCCCCACACCGGGAAGCGGCGTTCGACGTCGACCACATTCCGGTGCCGGTCCATTTCCTCCATGCTCTCGATGGGGAAGATGCATCCGAGCGATGGATACTTGTCCATGAACTCGCCGGCTTTGCCCTTGAAGCGCGGCAATTCCTTGACGATGAGGTCCACCTTGAACAGGCTGCCCCCGTTCAGGTTGATGTCGAGCACCTTCTGATAGAAGCCGGCGTCCAGGTGCTTCTTGGGTACCAGCTTCAAGAAGGTGTCCTTGACATGGACATCACTGATGACGGCCCTGTCCGCCCAGATCACCTTGTTGGCCAGGGGCGCCGTGTCGGCTAGGCGCACGCCTTTGGCCTCGCCGTCTTCGACGATGATCTCTTCCACCTTGGAGTTCGTGTAGAACTTGGCCCCGTGGGCCAGTGCGCACCGCATGGTGGCGTGGGCGTAGGAGTGCATGCCTCCCAGGAAGACGCCTGAGGCGTACATGATGAGGAAAGTGATGGCCGCCCCGACCATGCCTAGCCCCTTGGTGATATGTTCGGGACCGCTGTCCCAGGCGGCGTCACAGATTCCCACCTTCTGGGCATCTTCCTTACAGAGAATGTTGGTTATATCCCAGGTGGACATCTCCAGCCAACTGTCGTCATATATCTGGCCAAGGAGTGGCACCTTCTTGATGGCCTTCACCCACGGCAGGTCCTTGGGTTCCCGGCTGTATCCCTCTGGCAGCGGGGGCGTCCAGTAGATGGACCGGAGCCACTCCCGGCACTCCGGTGATTCCAGAATGGAGTAGATGGCCTCGGTCTGGGCGGCGACATCCTCGCCCCACATGAGCATGGATTCCCTCACCACCTGCTTGTTCCAGCGGCTGGCTGAGGTGACCCGCTTGCAGTCGCTGGTAATGGCCGTGCCCCAGACGCTGCAGGGGACCATCCTCAGGCCGAACTTGTGCAGTTCCAGTTGCTCCCAAGCCGGGGACGCGCCGGCGTAATTGTAGGCAGCGTGCGGCTCGATCCTGAAACCGGGAATGGGCTCAATGGTCTCGCACCCGCCGCCGATCTCTGTCCTCGCCTCGACCACGCAGACTTTGACGCCGCACTTTGCCAGGTATGCGGCTATCCCGAGTCCGTTCGGACCGCCGCCCACCACCACCACATCGTATCGATTCTCTTTGCTCATGCCTCCCTCCTTTCTCGCGGATCAGTTGTCAGCTTATCTTTTGTGTCCCGCACCTGACTGCACAGCGCATGAAGTGCCGGACAAAGCAGGTGAGCGGGAATGGTTTATGTAGATCCCGGCGTCAGCATAGCCTGCAAGCTCTGGGATGGCAAGACTATTCGTGCCGGGCTTGCCGATTTCAGAACCAGTGGGATCCCCCTTATCGAGAACAAAACTGGCAATTGATGTCGAGAATCATAGCGAAAGTGCAGGGATGTGGGGCTGTACGGAGGGATGGATGTTCTACTGGACAGAAGTCTGGTTTTCAGACTGAATGCCTGCGATTAGTGGCATACTGTCGCGATCCAACCGGGAGTCCTCCGGAACTGCTCGATGCCGGACATGCTCGGTGATCATGGGTGAGAGGAAGAGACGGAGACCTGCCCAGGAGACACCCGAGGGCCGGGGCATAAGCCCCGAACGCCATTCCCAGTAGACTCCTTTGCTGGCCGGGGAACGGACCTTGGGCTTACTGGACATTCAGCCTGTACATGTTGAGTTGATTATCAACTATCATTCGCTGGACATTGGGACAGGTTGAGTCTCTGGCGAAAGAAGACCAAGAAGCGGGCCCTTCGTTCTGCATCATACGTGGGCCGATGGTACAATGGGCGGGAGCGAGCGACTCAACGACTAGGGCCAGCCGAATGGAGTGAGGACCGATGAGAAGTGAGCCTTTCAAGATCAAGGAAGTGAAGAAGATGACGGCGCTCCGGCCGTACGAGAGGTGGAACATTCTGAAGCGAGCGCATTTCAACACGTTCCACGTCTGTTCGGACCACGTGGCTTTTGACATGGTAGCGCGGGGCATGTCGGCCTGGTCGCACTTTCAGAAAGCCAGCTTCATGGTGGGCGACGAGGCCTACGCTGGCGCGCGCAGCTTCCTGCGGCTGGAGAGCGCCGTCCGCGATGTTCTTGGGATTGAGCGCTTGGTACCAACGCACAACGGCATTGGGTCGGAGAAGCTTCTGGCAGCAACGATGATCCGGCCGGGCCAGGCTGTCCTGCATAACCGTGGGCGGTGCGAAGGTTTGGTGCCGGCGAACAAGGGGAAGAGTGTCGATGTCAGCGTAGAGCGGGCCGCCACATATGCGGAACCGGAGGAGTTCGGCGGGAATGTTGACCTGGCGAAGCTCGAGCGGCTTCTCCAGGAGCTGGGGAAGGATGGGGTGGCCTACATCCAGGTAGACACCTGCCCCGATGCCTGGAACGGGCAGCCGGTGTCAATGGGCAATCTGGAGGCGGTGAGACAACTGGCCAGCTCGTGCGGGGTCCCTTTGGCGATAGACATCTCGGATGTGCTGGAGAACGCCTACTGGATCAGAAAGGTGGAAGCTCCGAATCAGGGGATACTGGACATCGCACGGAAGATCATTCAACTGGGGGACATCGTCCTGATGGATGCCAGCCAGGATCCCCGGTCGGACGTCGGCGGATTCATCGCCAGTCCGCATGACGACTGTTTTGAGAAGCTGAGGAACCAGGTGGTGGTCTTCGAGGGTTTGCATACGTATGGCGGAATGTCAGGCCGGGCCATGGAGGTCTTCGCCACCGGTGTGGAGGAGATGCGGAAGACCGAGTACACGGAGTGGTACCAAGAGCAGGTCGAGACGTTATACGGCATGATCAAGGGTGAGGGCGTGCCAGTGTTCAAGGGCACCAGGGGGATCGCGCTTGACGTAAAGAAGTTCCTGCCTCATATCCCGGCGGATGAATCTCCCAAGTTCGTGCTGGCGGCGTCGCTGTATATACAGGGGGGGATGCGGGGCAAGATCGAGGGGTTGTGGGATTACCACTCGAAGGGCGAAGGGGCCCGGACGCTGATGTTTGAGTTGCCCCGCTGCGCGTACACCGTCAACCACCTGAGAGAGATCGCGGACGTGGTGACGGCTGTGTACAAGAACCGAGATGACCTGACCGGCCTTTCGCTGAAGAACGATCCGGAATTCGTGGATGAAGCCCAGTTCGAGCCGCTGAAGCAGCGGCTCTTCGTATCGTTCCCGCGTGTCGAGCGCTCTGAGAAGCGGATGTATGAGCCGTACAAGATCGCCATTTTCGAGCCCGTGAGGACGGTGGACAAGGAGTACCGTAAGAAAGCTATCGCAGAGGCCGGGTACAACACTTTCCTCTTGAAATCGGAAGACGTCTACCTGGATCTACTGACCGACAGCGGCACATCGGCCATGAGCTGTTACCAGTGGGAGGGCATGACCAACACCGGCGACACTCCGTACAGCAGCCGCCACTACCTGAAGATGGTGGAGGACTTCCGGGAGATACTGGGCTACAACTACATCATCCCGACGCACCAGGGCCGGGCCGCGGAGCACATCATGTCCCAGTGCATGATCAAGCCGGGGCAGATCGTGCCGGGAAACATGTACTTCACTACCACCAAGCTGCATCAGGAGATGGCCGGCGGCGTGTTCGTCGACGTAATCGTGGACGAGGCTTACGATCCGACCGACCCGTTCCCGTGGAAGGGCAACATCGACCTGAAGAAGCTGGAGAGCGAGATCAAGCGGGTCGGGCCGGAAAATGTGGCCTACGTGAGTTTCGAGACCTGCGTGAACATGGCGGGCGGGCAGCCGATATCCATGCAGAACGCCAAGGACGTGTCCAAACTGCTGCATAAGTACGGCATCCCCAACATGTACGATGCCACCAGGTGCGTGGAGAACGCGTACATGATCAAGTGGAAGGACCCGCAGTACAGCGACAAGCCCGTCAAAGAGATCCTCCGTGAGCTGCTGAGCTACGGCGACGGATGCACCATCAGTGCCAAGAAGGATTTCTTGGTGAATATGGGTGGATTGATTGCCTGCAACAGCCCCGACCTGAACCGGGACTTCCTGCGGATGCTGCGGATCTGGGAGGGCGACGTTACCAACGGTGGCCTGGACTCCAAGGATATCGAGGCGCTGCACCGGGGCCTGATGGATTCGCTGGACGATGACTACATCAAGATGCGGATCGCCCAGACGCAGGAGTTCGGTAGGAAGCTTCAGGAAGCGGGCGTGCCGATCGTAGTACCTCCCGGATCACATGCCGTGTTCATCGATGCCAGGCGGTTCCTGCCGCACATTAACCAGGAACAGTATCCGGCGCAGGCCCTGACCGCAGCGATCTACATCGAGACGGGGATCAGGACGATGGAGAGGGGCAACGTATCCAAGGGACGGGATCCCAAGACAGGCGAGAACTACCGTCCGAAGCTCGAGCTGGTCCGGTGCACCATTCCACGGCGGGTGTACACGAACTCGCACATCGACTATGCGGTCGAGGGGATAGCATCGCTGTACCGGAAGCGCGACCGCATCACTGGGCTGAAGCTGACCTACGAGCCTAAGGTGCTGCGCTTCTTCCAGGGCCGGTTCGAGCCGCTGGGGAAGTGGGAGTTCTGAGGGTCGAGGGCCCGTTATCGATCTATGCCCGCAATGACACTGTTTGAGGATCAGAATTGAGGAATTTGCTCCTTGAGGTCACAGTGTAGGGTGGGTCAAGCGCAGCGGACCCACCAGCGGTTGGATGTTGGAGATGGCGGGAAATCCGTCGCCCCCAGAAAGAATTGGCCCACCGCATGGCTTGCGGTTACGGGTGGTTGGTGGGTTGACCGGGGAAGTCAACCCACCCTACGCTACTACGCTACTGTCTGACCTGCCTCTCCGTGTGGTAGCTCCTGAAGCCTCCGGATATGTTCCGAGCGTTGAAGCCGTGCAGGCGCAATGCCCTCGAGGCGTAGTATGATCTCTGGCCTACGGCGCAGTAGGCCAGTATCTCCCGGTCGCGCGGCAGTTCGTGCATTCTCACCCGCAGCGAGTTCAGCGGGATGTTCATGGCGCCCTCGACATGACCCATCTTGAACTCGCCCGGCTCGCGGACATCCAGGATCAACGCTTTGGTAGCGAAGGTATCCTTCCAGTGGGCCACCGGAGCGTCGCCCCGCATGACGTTGGCGGCGATCATTCCGGCCACGTTGACCGGGTCCTTCGCGGCGCCGAACTGCGGAGCGTAGCAGAGCTCGGCCTCCTCCAGGTCGAACACGGTCGATCCCTTCTGTATGGCCATAGCGATGACGTCTATGCGCTTCTCCACCCCCTCTTCGCCGATGGCCTGCGCGCCAAGGATTCTCCCATCCCTGGTGGAGAAGATCAGCTTCATGGTTATGGGCCGGGCGCCGGGGTAGTAGTTGGCGTGGTGCCCTGGGTGCAGGTATATCTTCTCATACTGCGCTGGCTGGCCGCCGATCCCCCGCCGCTGGAGGGTCTTCTCGCTGGCTCCGGTGGCGGCAATGGTGATGTCGAACGCACGGCACACGGCAGTGCCTTGGACGCCGCGGAACCTGGCATCGCGGCCCAGGATGACATCGGCGGCGATGCGGCCTTGGCGGTTCGCTGGCCCGGCGAGCGGAATGAGGCTCCACTCGCCGGTGACGAAATCGCGAACCTCGACGGCGTCGCCCACGGCCCAGATGTGCTCGTCGCTGGTGCGCATGTGGTCATCCACGCGGATACCGCCCAGTTGGCCGATCTCCAGGCCGGCCTCTTTTGCCAGCGTGGACTCCGGCCGTATGCCCATGGCCAGCAGCACCATTTCGCACTTGAAAGAGGCGCCGGACCTGGTGTAAACGGAGATGGAGCGTCCATCCGCCTGTTGTTCGAACCTGTCGACGGCATCGCCCAGTTGAAGTGCGACGCCGTTGGCCTGCAGATGGTCATGCACAATTACGGCCATCTCCTGGTCGATCGGCGGCATGACCTGTGCCAGCATTTCAATGATGGTGACCGAGATGCCGCGCCTCACCAGGTTCTCGGCGGTCTCCAGACCGATGAACCCCCCGCCCACGACCACAGCCCGCTCCACCTTCCTTTCGGTGATCCACTGCTTCATCTGTCGGCTGTCTGGGATGGTGCGCAGGGTGAAGATGCCGGGGAGGTCGATACCTGGCAGCGGGGGGCGGATCGGGGCTGATCCGGGGGCCAGCACCAGGGCGTCGTATCTCTCCCGGTAGGTCTCACCCGTGATCACGTTCTTGACCTCGATCTCCTGTTTGGAGCGGTCAATGGCCCGGACCTCGCTCTGAAGCCGGACCTGGATGTTGAACCGCCGCTGGAAGAGATCGGGGGTCGCCACGAGAAGGCTGCGCTCGTCGGCAATGACGTCGCCCACGTAATAGGGCAGTCCGCAGTTGGCGAAAGAGACGTACGGGCCGCGTTCAAAGATGATGATTTCAGCGTCTTCGGAGAGCCTCCGGGCGCGGGCAGCGCAGGACGCTCCTCCGGCTACCCCTCCCACCACCAGGATCCGGGGTCTGCCTGAATGCTGCTTCATTTCTGCCGGCGAAATCATGGTGCCTCCCTTCTACTTCCAGTCATCACAGCGGCGGCTGCAGAAGAGTATGTTAGCATACGCGGGCCACCCTATTATGAAAGGCGCTGCGTCAAGCCCCTTCATCGGTTCGCTTCTTGTCCGTCCCGTCGGTCTGTCTGTTGTCATGCTACTCCCAACGTTCACCGAAACCCTGAGGCAGTACTTTTCGGGCGCACACTGGTAAACCCGGCTCTGCCGGCCGAGGCGCCATGGGAAAGTGAAATGGGGAGCGCAAGATGCATTCGCGCCATGCCGTTCTGCTATAATGTCGCCCAAGGAGACCTCGCGCCAGATGGGCATATCGCGGCCAATGTCGTCCGGAATCGGCGTTTGGGAGCTGTTTGGCCCCATCTCCGGAACACGCCGTCTGCGTCAATACACCGAAGCGATAGACGGGCTGAAGAACAGCCGCAGGGTCAAGGCCGTGCTGATCAACGTGGACTCACCCGGTGGGGTGGCGACTGCGTCGGACTTCCTCTACAGCGCCGTCTCCCGGCTCTCGGCCAAGAAGCCCGTCGTGGTCTTCGTCAGCGGGACCTGTGCCTCAGGCTCGTACTTGGCGGTCTGCTCCGCGGCGAGAATAGTCGCCTTGCCCACAGCCATTGTCGGATCCATAGGTGTTCTCTCAGTCAGACCCATATTGCAAGACCTGCTGAACAAGATCGGCGTGCACATGGATGTCACCAAGAGCGGGCGGCTGAAGGACATGGGCAGCTTCTACCGCGAGCCCACTGAGGAAGAGAAGAAGAAGGAAGAGGAACTCATAGCGGGGTTCTTTGAGTACTTCGTGTCTGCCGTGGCCAAGGGACGGAAGATGGAAGAGAGCAAGGTCAGGGAACTGGCCACCGGGGAGGTCTTCCTGGGCGAGAAGGCCCGCAGCCTGGGCCTGATTGACGAGGTGGGGGATCTGGACCGCGCGATTGATATTGCTGCGGAGCTGGGCAAAGTGAGCCGTAGGCTCATCCCCATGAGGCGCCGGCCGAGTCTGTCAGAAAGGCTGCTTCTGCGGTTTGCTGATGACTCCATCGAGGAGGCGCTGGTTCAGGCTGAGGGCCTGCTGAGTCGGCGAGTGTTCTACTTGGGTTGAGGCCTACCGCAGGCGTGCGGCGGCTATGACCACGCCGACCAAGAGTATCACTATGTCGATCAGATCAAAGTGGAGGAAGACTGTCACCGTCTCTTGTGAGATGCCGAACCAACTGACGACATAGCACAGAACAAAGCACGCGCAGGCGATGACCTGCAACGGCCGCCCCCTCTTCTGGTTCACCACCCGGCTGACGATCTCCGCGATACCGTAGGCGACTACGGACCCCAATATCAGGCCCGCGGTCAGGCTCCAGGCCAGGATATCAACCGTCGATCTCAACCAGGCCCAGCCCACCCCGACGGCCAGCGCCACGCCGACTCCCGCCGCGATGGCTTTGGCGTACTGACCTGGCGTGATGGTGTAGGTGGGCAGCCGCCTGACGTTGGCGCACTGGCGGCATCGCGCGCCGACCGGTGTCTCCACCAGGCACTTTGGGCAAATGGGCGTCCCGCACTTGCCGCAGGACAGTCCCGTCTCGACGTCAGTGTGGATGGCGCATTTCATCGGGCGAGTTTCCTGTCCTTCAGCGGCTTCTTCTCTTGTTGAGGGCGCGGAGGCGTTCGACGCACTCGGGGGGTATGGCTACCCCACCTATCGGCGTCTCCGTGGCCTCGTCCAGGCCGTGGAAGTCGCTGCCGCCGGTGGCCACAAGCGCGTGCTTGTGAGCCATTGAGGCCAGGTGTTGAATAGTCTCCCGCGGGTAGTTGTTGTAGTAGACCTCCAAGCCCACCAACCCTACTCTCTGGAGGAGCGGAATGAGATGGTCCAGGTCCTCTATGTCAGCCGGGTGTGCCAGCACGGGGAGTCCCCGGGCATGTGTGATGAGTTCCACCACCTCTGCTGGCGTCATCTTCTCGCGCTCAACGTAAGCCGGCGCCTCGCGGCCGATGTACCGGTTGAAGGCCTCCCGAATGGAAGGCACGTAGCCCTTCTCCAGCATCGCCTGGGCGATATGCGGGCGCCCGACGGAGCCCGCGCCGGCGATCTCGGCCACGCGTTTCCACTCGATGCTGATTCCCATCCCCGCCAGCTTGTCGATCATCTTGAGGGCCCGGGTCTTTCTGGAGTTGCGGAAAGATGCCAGCTTGGAGGCCAGCTCGGCATTAGTGTAGTCGATGAAGTAGCCCAGTACGTGAACCTCTCCCCGGGGTACATCTGTGCTGCACTCGACTCCCGGAATCACCTGAAGAGATGGGTATTCTTCGGCAGCTTTCAACGCCGCCGCTATTCCGTCGATAGAGTCGTGATCCGTGATGGACATGACGGCCAGTCCCAGCCGCGCTGCTGAACGCACCAGTTCCTCCGGGCTGAGGCGTCCGTCCGAAGCGGTGCTGTGCAGGTGAAGATCGAATTTCACGCCCTATTCCACCTCGCGGTCGATGCGGGTGATTCTGGTGGAGAGGCCGGTGCTTGGCTCCGTTTCGACCAGCACGGAGTTGAAGGTAACCGGACCCTTGCCGACGGAAAGCCGCTGTGGCATATGCGTCAGAAAGCGGCGCAGCACATCGTCCACGCTATCGCCGATAACCGAATCTGAAGGTCCTACCATGCCTATGTCGCTCACAAAGGCAGTTCCCCTCGGCAGGATGCGTGCGTCTATGGTTCCGACGTGGGTGTGGGTGCCAAGCACGCCGGCGACCCGGCCATCTAGGTACCGGCCCATGGCCTGCTTCTCGGAAGTGGCTTCGGCGTGGAAATCGACCACAATGGCCTCTGGTTTCTCGGTCAACCCCTCAAGCAACTGATTGATGGCCCGGAAAGGACAGTCGGCCTGGCCCATGAAAGTACGGCCGACGAGATTGACAATGAGGACGTTCTTGCGCCGAATGTATCCCCGGCCGGGCACCCCAGGGGCGTAGTTCAGAGGGCGAAGTATGGGTACATCACTGTCAAGCAAGGGGAGGACTTCCTTCTGGGCCCAGATGTGGTTGCCCGACGTGAGAACGTCGACCCCACTGTCCAGAAGCTCATCGGCGGTGTCGGGTGTCAGGCCCTTGCCACCAGCGGCGTTCTCGGCGTTGGCGATCACCAGTCCCAGTCCCAGATCGTGACGCAGGCCTGGCACGAGGTTGCGCACTGCCTTTCTGCCAGGCCTGCCGATCACATCACCGATTACCAGTATCCGCAACGGTCTGCTGTCACCCCTATTTGGCGTAGTCTACTGCCCGGGTCTCTCTGACCACGGTCACCTTTATTTGGCCTGGATAGTTCAAAGTCTCCTCTACTTTTTTCACGATGTCCCGGGCCAGCCTCATGGCTCCCAGGTCATCGATCTCTTCCGGCTTCACCAGTATGCGGATTTCTCTTCCAGCTTGAATGGCGTAGGATTTCTCAACACCACTGAAGCTGTTAGCGATGTTCTCCAGAGCTTCCAAGTGTTTCAGGTACTGTTCCAGCGATTCACGCCGGGCGCCGGGCCTGGATGCGCTGATGGCATCTGCGGCCGCCACCAGGAAACCCAGAGCAGTGTTCATCTCGACTTCGCCGTGGTGTGAGGCAATAGCTCTGATAACCTCCGGCGACTTCTCCCACTGCTTGACGATGTCGGCGCCGATCTGAGCGTGGGGTCCCTCTGTCTCGAAGTCGACTGCCTTGCCGATGTCGTGAAGCAAGCCGGCCCTCTTGGCCTGGTCAACATTGGCTCCGATTTCGGCAGCCATCATACCGGCCAGAAGCGATACTTCAACGCTGTGCATCAGGACGTTCTGACCGTAGCTGAAGCGGTATTTCAGTCTGCCCAGAGTTCTGATGAGTTCCGGCGGCAACCCTTGCACCCCGGCCCTGTTTGCCGCCTGCTCGCCTTCAACCCGGATCGTGGTCTCCACTTCGTCCCGGGCCCTCTGGACCATCTCTTCGATGCGGGCTGGGTGGATCCGGCCATCGAGGATCAACCTCTCCAACGCAATGCGGGCAATCTCACGGCGTACCGGGTCGAAACAGGACAGGGTGACAGTCCCCGGGGTGTCGTCAATTATGAGGTCCACTCCCGTGGCATGTTCCAATGCCCTGATATTTCTTCCTTCGCGCCCGATGAGTCGCCCCTTCATCTCGTCTCCGGGTAGGGAGACAACCGAGACCGTGCTCTCCGCCACCACATCCCCGGCAAGACGCTGGATGGTCTGGGACAGAATGTCCCTCGCTTTCTTCTCGCTCTCCTCTTTGACCGCTAGCTCCATAGCGCGTACTCTGCGTGCTGCCTCTTCTTTGATCTCTGCCTCGACCTTCTGAAGGAGTAGGTCTCTGGCCTCTGCGGATGACAAACCAGCTATCTGTTCCAATTGCTGCTGCTGTTTCTGCCGCAGCTCTTCCACGCGGTTCCGGGCCTTCTCAACCTCTCTCTCCTTGCCGCTCAGGAGTTGTTCGCGGCGCTGGAAGGATTCCTCCCGGCGCTCCAGATTCTCTTCCTTCTGACTGAGGCGCCTCTCCAGCCTCTGCAACTCGCTCCGGTTTTCGCGGTAGCTGGCCTCCGCTTCGGCCTTCATGTTGACGGCTGCTTCTTTTGCTTCCAGGAGTATGGCTTTCTGTTTCTCCTGGGCCTCGGCGATCAGCCTTTTGGCCTCCTCTGAGGCCATTTGGACCTGGCGGCTGGCGATCCACTGTCGGACTACGAAGGCTATGCCGATCCCGATGACCAGACCAGCCGCTAAGCCGATTACCAGCCATGACCAACTGGGCACTATCACCTACCTTTCTCTTTGAATTCTCCAGGCTGGGGGTAGACCACGGTAACCCGTATATTAAACGCTTTCAAGCTCGGAGTGTCAAGGATTTTTCGCCAGCGCACTTGTGCTCGGAATGAGCGTGGAAACAGATGCAGACCAGGGGGCTTTTCCGCGGCCTCTGCGGCCCGCAACGCCGTGCCCCGCATCCTTCCGCTGCGTGCGGCGGATACTCTTGTCAGGTCTTGTCTTGCAGGTAGAAGCGTCCTTCGCGTCTCGCCTGGTTGGCGGCTTCAAGGGCTTGGGACGGAGAGAAGCGCGTCTTCCCGTCCATGACCAGCTTGCACTGCTCCACCTTAGACTTGACCAGCCTCACCTGGAGGAGTGAACCGCATTCCCGGCAGGTTATCTGCCCGTCATATTTCTCTGTGTTCAGGTTCTTGGGGATGGCGGTCTCCTTCAGGCAAACTAGACATTCGATCTTCATGCCCATGACTTCCTCCGTTGCTCAGGCGACAGTATAGCACAGGCAGCCCGTCCGGCAGGTGCGCCTCTGGCGGATCGTTTCTACGGAGGCAGGATACAGAAGACGCCCTACGAGTCACGCGGCATGCGCCTGATCAGGAATGCGCCTCTCCACAGACAGACTCTGGGAGTTGCCCCACGCGAATTCAGGGAGCCGAACAGGTTCCGGACGTGCTGCCTACAGCACCACCAGGTTGTTCCGGTGGACGACCTCGGCGCCATACTCGTAACCCAGGAGGGACATGATCTGTCGGGACTGCGCGCCTTTGATGATCTGGATCTCGGCGGCGCTGTAGTTCGACATGCCGCAGGCGACGCGATTGCCCTGCTGATCGACGATGTCCACCATGTCACCGCGGCGGAACTCCTTCTCCGTGTCCCTGATGCCCGCGGGCAGGAGGCTGCCCTTCCTCTTGCGCAGCGCCGCCGCCGCCCCGTCGTCGATGACTATCTTCCCGCGAGACGCCAGCCGGCTGATCATCCAGCGCTGACGGCTCTCCACCCTCGTGGCAGTGGGCAGGAACAGGGTGCCGATCGATTCCCCCTCCGCCAGACGGGTGATGACGTTGGGGATGCTGCCCTCGGTAATGACTACAGCGATTCCCGACCGCGTGGCCAGCTTCGCCGCCTCAATCTTGGTGGCCATTCCGCCTGTGCCGCGGCTGGTTCCTGCGCCGCCAGCCATGCTCTCGATCGAGGCGTCTATCTTCTCGACAACAGGGATCAGCTGGGCATCCGGGTTCTTACGGGGATCGGCCGTGTAAAGCCCGGGAACGTCACTGAGCAGTATCAGCAAGTCGGCATCCAGGAGGTTCGCCACCATCGCTGACAGGTTGTCGTTGTCCCCGAACTTCTCCTCCTTGATTTCGTCGGTGGCTACCACGTCATTCTCGTTGATGATGGGAACGACGCGCAGCGACAGCAGGGACATAATGGTATTGCGGGCGTTCAAGTAGCCTGCCCGGTGGGAAAGCTCCCGCTTGGTGAGCAGTGCCTGGGCCACCACGATCCCATGCCTGTCGAAGAGGTCCTCGTAGGTTCGCATGAGGCGCCCCTGGCCCACGGCCGCTAGGATCTGCCGGAACGGGATATCTCTCCGGTCGCGGTCAGCGGCCAGTTTGTCCCGGCCGGCGGCTATAGCGCCGGAGGAGACCAGCACGATCTCCCGACCCTCACGGTGCAGTTGAGCCACCTGGTCCACCAAGCCGGACATAGTAGGGATATCGAGGGATCCGGTGCCGCCGGTGAGCAGATTGGTGCCGAGCTTGATGACCAGGCGTTGATACCGGCCATCCTTCTGTCCCGGAGGTGATTTGGGTGGGGTTCGTTTACTGCTATCCATAGCTGCCCTCAGCGTGGCACAGCGGCCTCCAAGAGTCCACTAGATTATATTACCCGCATCGAAGCGCCTCAACAGTCAGTGCTTTGACGGCCTATTGGGCGGATCGTAGAATTGGTACGCTATCGAACATCATTGGGCGGACACACAGGAGAGATCGTGAGCCGGAAGTCGCCTCCTTATCCTGAGGTCGATCTGCACCGCATGACCGTCGATGAGGCCATCCCGAAGCTGGAGCAGTTCCTCTATGAGGCATACTGCGCCGGCGTGGGCGCGGTCCGCGTCAATCATGGCAAGGGAACCGGGACGCTCAGGGCCAGCGTGCGGGCCTGGCTCGCCAGGCAGGAATCGGTGAAATCATTCCGGGCGGGCATGCCGTGGGAGGGGGGCGACGGCGTGACCATCGTAGAACTGGCCGAGTAGTCACCAGCAGGTTAGCGTCTCTGGCACTTGGGGCAGAAATAGGTCCCCCTCCCCCTCAGCACAATACGTTCGATTGGTGTGTCACAGCGATAGCACCGCTCTCCGCGGCGGTGTGCGACCTGGAAGAAGAGGTGGGCAAAGCCCGGCTCGCCATCGGGCTGTTGATAGGTGCTGACGCTGGCACCGCAGCGCGCAATGCCCTCGATCAACACGTGGCAAATGGCGCTGTAGAGGCGTTCATACTCCTTCGCCTTGAGCTTCCGCGTCTTCTTCTCGGGGTGAATGCCGGCGGCGAAGAGGGCTTCATCGGCGTACATGTTCCCTATGCCGGCAATGATCGTCTGATCGCAAAGGAGAGGCTTCACCGGGACATCATGCTTGCCCAGCAGCTCCCGCAGGGCCGCAGCACTGAAGGAGTGGTCGAGGGGTTCGATGCCTAGGCGGCCCAGAACCTCGTCTTCGTTGGGGACGAGCCACATGGCGCCGAACTTGCGCTGGTCCAGGAAATGAAGGCTGGTGGAATTGTCCAGGTAGAGGATAGCCCTCGTGTGTGGCAATGGCTCTTCGTCTGAAGGCCTGATGAGGAGGCACCCTGTCATCTTCAGATGGAACATCAGTTTCAACCGGCCTGAGAGGTCGAAGATCAGGTACTTCCCGCGGCGGCGGATGTTGTCCACCGTCTGACCGACGATATCACGGCGGAACTCTTCAGGCGATGGCTGGCGCACTTGGCCGGGCCAGAGAAGGCTGGCCTTCAGGAAACGGCGCCCAACGACCTCGGGAATCAGGCCGTTCTTTATCGTCTCGACTTCGGGAAGTTCTGGCATTTGCGCACTCTACTGCGGCGCGATCCGCCGCTTAGCTAGCGATGGGGTCGGTCTCCAATCCCCCGCCCCCACTCCTGAGGGCAGAAGAATCGCTGAGGGGCGAAGCCCCACAGCGCTCGCCGACGGGCGGCACGGGTGGATGACGTCTTGACCACGGCGGGAAGGTCCCGAACTGCTGGCCGGGATCCCTCGTGCACCTCTCTCGCTAGGGTCATCTCTCACAATCCCAGCCGCTGGAAGACCCGGTCGACATGCTTCAGGTAGTAGTTGTAGTCGAAGAGGGCTTCGAGTTCGGCTGACGGCAATTGAGCGGTCACCTCTTTGTCCGCCCTCAGCAGGCCCAGAAAGTCGCGCCGTTCTTTCCAGGCCTTCATGGCGTTGCGCTGCACGAGTTCGTAGGCCTGCTGACGGGTCAGGCCCTTGTCGATCAAGGCCAGGAGTACGCGCTGGGAGAAGATCAAGCCCCCGGTTATCTGGAGGTTTT
>JAUCPZ010000314.1 GCA_030372995.1 Dehalococcoidia bacterium | reverse complement strand
GCATTGAGAACGCCGTGTGGGCAGCGGGATCAGGGCTGCAACAGCCAAGCCAGGGCAATGTCCATAGCACGATCACTCCGGCGAAGCCTGTGCCCAGCCCCTTCCACGATGGCTATCTCCTTCGGCTCGCCGGCCTTCTGATACAGAAGCCATGCCTGCTCCTCACCAACCAGATCATCGTCCTTACCCTGGATGATCAGCAGGGGCCGCGGGGAAATCTTGTCTATCCATTCCAGAGGGGTGACTTCCCTGAAACCATCGGCCCAGTGCTCCGCCGAAGGCGGGAAGTCCTCATCTCTGATCAGGCCGATCTGGCGGAAATGCTCTATGGAGAAATCCGTCCTCTTGTCGAGCGCTATGCGGCGGAACTCCGCCGGACAAGCACAGAGGACCAGCCGGGCAACCCTAGCATCATGCGCCGCCACGTATGCCGAAGCGGCCGCCCCACCACTGAACCCCATGAGGAATATGCGGGAATGGTCCACTTGGGGACACGCGCTCAGGTAGTCAATGGCACCCCTGAGGTCCCGGGTCCAGCCGCGCATGTCGAAGTTGCCCCCGCTCAGCCCCGTCCCGCTGAAGTTGAAGATGAGAGAGACGAAGCCGGCCCGGCAGAACCTCTCAGCCAGGCCAGGGTAGCCAGTGTCACTGGGTTCTGCGGGTTGTCCGGATGGTATGCCGTGGCAGATGCAGAGACCGGGTGACTTGGCAGCGTCCTCAGGAAGGTGCACCTCCCCAACGATGACTATGCCGTCCGCCTCCCAGCTTACGCTCTTGACGCCCATCACTTTGTCCGGAACTGGGCTCGGACCTGCATACCGTGTGCAAGGCTGTTCCGAGTGACCAGACCCACGACCATCCCTTCCCTCACTACCGGAATACCGTCGAGCTTGTGCTCCTCCATTTTCTCGGCTATGCTGACGCCGTCTTCCTCCAAAGTCGCCGTCACCACCTTGTCAGCCGGTGTCATCACCGAGTCTGCAGTGGTCATGTCCCAGCGCTTTTCCGGTATTCGCCGGATGTTCTCAAGATTCACCATCCCCTGGAACTTGCCATCCACAGCGACTACGAAGCTGCGGTACCCGCGTGATTGAACGTAGTCGCGCACCAGTTGCATCAGGCTCATGCCCGGCGGTATGGCAACGAACTCGCTCGTCATGACCGAAGACGCGACTATGCCCTTCATGACTTCACGCCACGCTGCCTGCCGGTAGCTGCTGGCAGCGATACTGCTCAAGAACAAGCCCACCATGGCCAGCCAGACGCCGTCCAGAATGTCCACGTCCAAGGGAGGCTCGTTCACGCGGAAGTAGAGAACCACTACGATGGCGCCGAGGCCAACCAGGGTCCAGCCTATGACCTGTCCACCGATCGAGGCAATGCGCGTCGCCTTCAGGTAGTCCCTAGTGCGGTTCCAGAGGACGGCACGCAACAATCGCCCTCCATCGAGAGGAAACCCTGGCAGAAGGTTGAACAGCGCCAGGACGATGATGTTGACCTGGGCCAGGATGAAGAGCAGATCGTGGAAACGATTGGCGTCTTCATTCAGTCCCCCGGATGCTACCCATATGGCCGCAAATACCGAGCCTATCAACAGGCTGCATAATGGCCCGGCAATGGCCATCACGATCTCTGATTTCGGACGCTCCGGCTCCCTGGTGATGCTGGCCACACCGCCCAGGATGAACAGCGTGATGCTCTTCACCGGAATGCCGTTCTTGACAGCGACCATACTATGAGAGAGCTCGTGAGCCACTACGGAAGAGAAGAACAGAAGGCTGGCGGCCAGCCCCGCCGCCATGCTCAGCAGAGCAGTGTATTCCTCGTGGAAATAGGCGAAGACAAAATAGGTGATGATGGCGAATATGACAAACCACGAATAGTGGAGCCTTATCTCGATGCCCAGAATCCGGCCCAGGCGAAGCGAAGCACCCATACTACTGCTCTGGCTACTCTAAGGCACGGTCTATCCGATGTCAATGCGCTTGCAGAGGCCCTGACCGCAGGTCAGCCTGCACTGTCCAGAAGCCTGCGCCGGAGGCTGGGGGTCAGGAACGCTTGGCGGTGAACGTCAGCAGCATAGAATCTGGTTTCAATCTCACAAGCGCGCTGCAACTCCCGGGGATCATAGACCTTGGAGGCAATAGAAAAAGTCCACCAGTTCCCCCCGTAGGTGGCCAGGGGAACTGTGTAGAGGTCCACGATCCTGAACGAAGTTGCCAGCTTTCGCTGGACTTCGCGTACAAAGTCCAGATGGAAGTGGAGCGACTCAGTCTGGCCCACAAAGATGCCGTCGTCCTTCAGAACCCCTGCGGCATTAGCCAGACACTCATCGGCAAACAGAGCGGCTGCTGGGCCCACCGGGTCAGTCGAATCCATGATTACCACATCGAACCTGTCACCTGTCTGGGCAAGATAGTCCTCACCCTTGGCTTCCAGGATATCCGCCCGGGGATCGGCGAAACCGGTGGACAGAGTGGGCAAGAACTCCTTCGAGGCCTCGGTCACCCCCAGATCCAGCTCCACCATCTTCACCCGTCTCACACTATTGTGCTTTAGCACCTCGCGGAGCGAACCGCCGTCGCCCCCGCCGACGATCAGCACCTCCGTGGGATGGGGATGAGCATGCAAAGCCACGTGGGTCAACATCTCGTGGTACAAGTGCTCATCACGCTCAGTGAGCTGTACGACGCCGTCGAGGACCAGGACCCTGCCAAAGTAGCTGCTCTTGAAGATCAGAAGTTGTTGGTGCTTGGTCCGCCGGGAGCAGATTATCTCCTCCACGTCGTAGACGTGACGTATCGGCGCGAAGGGATCTGTCTCTTGAAAATGGAGCTCGGTCATCACTCGTTCCTATTCCACGAAGTGGACTGCCGGCACAGGGAATCCATCGAACTGGGAGGCATAGGCCGTAGTGTACGCCCCGGCCGACATGACATAGACCCTGTCTCCCACATCAAGATCAGGCAGTTCCACGTCGCTCGAAATCACATCAAAGCTGTCACAGGTCGGCCCGGAGAGCACCCACTTCCTTGTTGGGCCATTTCTTGAAGGGACGATGCGGTACTTGATTCCGCCGACGGCCTCCATAAGCCCGTTGAACACGCCGACGTCGAGATAGAGCCAGTGCTCGCCGTCCCTCACCGCCTTGGCCATGACTGTAGCAGCCAGCACGCCAGCCTCCCCCACCAGACCCCTGCCCGGTGCTATCGAGACTTCGATGTCTTTCGGGAAAAACGCCGTAAGGGAATCGTGGACAACACGGGCGATCTCGGCCACGGTAGGCACCGGCCTCAAATACGTTGCCGGGAAGCCGCCTCCCAAATTGAGCATCCGCAGTTCGACGCCCCGCTGAGTTGCGCGCTGCCAGACCGACCAGCTCTTCTCGATGGCCTTCGCCCAAGTGCTGGCCAGCGTGCACTGCGAGCCGACGTGGAAGAAGATGCCCGCCGGTTTCAGCCCGCTCTTCTTGGCCTGCACCAGGAGTTCCACTGCCTCATCTGCTTCCACGCCGAACTTCTTGGTCAGCGGCCATTCGCTTCCATCATTGGGGACAGTCAATCGCACCCCCACCTTGATGCCGGGCGAAAGCGCCGCCAGTTTCTCGATCTCAGACAGGGAGTCAAATGCCGTCAGCTCTATCCCGCTACGGTAGGCCAGCCTTATCAGGGACGGGTGCTTGAGAGGATTGCCGATGCTGATCCGCCGGGATGGAATGTCCATCGAGAGGAGGCGTTCCAGTTCGCCCAGCGAAGATATCTCAAAATCGCAGCCCAGGTCATGGAGAAGCCTGATTATCTCGGGGTGCGGATTGGACTTGACGGCGTAATAGACCCTTGCGCCGCTGAAGTGAGCACGAAACTCGCCGTATTTGGCCCTGATCAGCTTCTTGTCCATCAGCAGTGCCGGCGTCTTCTCCGACGCCAGCCGCGTCTTGGCTGTCTCCAAGAGGCGATTGATCTCGACAGGCAACTCTGGTCTCCTTCCTCGCTGCTGCAATCCGCCAAAGCAACTATGATAACCTTACGCCTCGCTTCCTGGCAACGCGGCGTGCCGGGGTCAGCCGACCCTCGCACTCACCAGCATCCCATAAAGAAGGTGGAGAGGGACTCCAGCCCTCTCCATGCCCCTTACCTGTCCAGGTGGACGCCGGTCTCGCACCTGCATCGTCCAGGCCAACTCGGGCCACCGCCAGATGTCAGCCTCAACCCAATTCCTCCCAAGCAGGCCAGAATTCAGGCACCCCGGCCGGGTCTGTTGAGGAACCTGAACCACGCAAACACCCCGGCCGCTCCTGCCACCACAACCGCAACCACTATTCCCACTATGGCCCCGGCAGGGAACCCGCCACCACCTCCCCTCACCGTCACCTCATCCTCCCCCGATGGGCCACTAGCCGTGCCATCGCTGGGGGTGACCACACACCTCCATACCTGACCCTTGCCCGTTTCAGCGGCACTGACGGTGTCAGCGGTCAGTCCCGATTGCATCTCCCCATCTCTGTACCACTGGTAAGTGTAGGTCACGGTATCGCCATCGGCGTCGGTGCTCTGGGTGGTTATGCTGCACACCAGGTCGTCGGATGTGACGGGAC
>JAUCPZ010000313.1 GCA_030372995.1 Dehalococcoidia bacterium | reverse complement strand
TTCGGAACTCGTCGGCAGCGTCAGATGTGTATAAGAGACAGGCATGGCTGAGACCGGCAAGATGCTTCACAACTAGTCTAGCTTGAGGAGATGAGGCAATGAGAGATGCAGTCATCGTTTCGATCGTGAGAACGGCCATCGGCAGGGCTCCAAACGGCACGCTCAGGAACACCAGGGTGGAGCACACCGCCGCAGAGGTGGTCAAGGAGGCGGTGAGGAGGGCCAATGGGCTCAAGGTGGAGGAGATAGACGACCTGGTGATGGGGAACTCATTTCCGGAGGCCGAAGCGGGGATGAACCTGGGTCGGATCGTAGCCCTCAAAGCTGGATTATCCTCGCATGTTCCGGGCATAACGGTGAACCGGTACTGCGCTTCCGGGTTGGAGGCAATCAGCATCGCGTGCCAGAAGGTCATGTGCGGCTTCGCGGACGTGGTGCTGGCGGTAGGGGCGGACCACACCAGCCTCGTTCCAATGGGCGGAAACAGGCCCATGCCAGACCCTGACCTGATATCGACGTGGCCCGGGGTGTACATCACCATGGGGCTGACGGCGGAAAATGTGGCGCAGCGGTTCAAGATCAGCCGCCAGGATCAGGATGCCTTTGCCTACGAGAGCCATCAGAAAGCCGCCAAAGCCCAGGCAGAAGGCCGTTTCAAGGATCAGATTCTCCCCCTGAAGGTGATTGACCGGGGCTTCGAGAACGGCAAGCCCGTCATTCGCGAGAAGATCTTCGACAAAGACGAGTGTATCCGGCCGGACACCTCTCTGGAGGCGCTCTCCAAACTGAGGCCGGTCTTCCGCGCCGGGGGTACGGTCACGGCGGGCAACTCCTGCCCGCTGAATGACGGTGCGGCCGCGGCGGTGGTCATGAGCAGAGAGAAGGCCAAGGAGCTGAAGCTGAAACCGATGGCTGTCTTCAGGTCAATGGGTGTCGGTGGCGTGGACCCGGAGATCATGGGCATCGGACCGGTGGTGGCCATCCCCAAGGCATTGAAGTATGCCGGGATCAGCCTGGACGCTGTTGACCTGATAGAGCTAAACGAGGCCTTCGCGTCGCAATCCATCTACATCATGAGAACGCTGGGCATTGACCCCGCAAGGCTGAACGTGAACGGTGGTTCCATTGCGCTGGGGCATCCGCTGGGTTGCACCGGCGTGTACTTGACGGCCAAGTTGCTGTACGAAATGGAACGCCGCAAGGCCAGATATGGTATCACCACCATGTGCGTCGGGGGTGGCATGGGAGCCGCCGCTGTCTTCGAGAGAGAAGAGTAGGGCAGAAGGTCGCTGCAAAGGGGAAGGCACTGGGAAGAACGGGTCTCAGGTGGAGCAGTCGCCCGTCATGGCGGGCAACTAAGTTCGCTCCATGGTCCTGGGGGTGCCACAAAGTGGCAGATCGGCACGAGCAGGACCGAAACGGGGCAGGGTGTGAAGAGGCACGGTTTGCCCAGCCTGCCCGGGATGTGCCGCGAGAGAGGTAAGGTGGCTTGGAGCCGGTAACCGGGGGAAGGGAGGGCTTGCGCCGCTTGCCCTGCAAGGATAGAATCTCAGCAGTGGCGCCGGACCGAAGTCGGGCCGTTGAGGACCGCAGATCGTCGGCTCGGCAGTATCGCTGGGGGGTCAGGCAAACCGTATCTTCATCTTCGCGCATGCTACCGTCGTCACTTTCCTGAAGAGAACGCACTCTGCAAGGAGGCAGCATGAAGTACTTCGAAGACTTCCAGGTTGGCGAAACGGTAGTGACCAGGGCCAGAACCATTACTGAGACTGACATCGTGTCCTTTGCGGCGTTGACCGGGGACTGGTTCCCTTTGCACACTGACGTTGAATACGCGAAGAAGGGCCCCTTCGGAGAGAGGATAGCCCATGGCCTGCTGGTCATGTCCGTGGGCAACGGGCTGATGCCCCTCTGTGACATGGCAATAGTAGCCTTCTACGGCATGGACAAGGTCCGGTTCACCGCACCGACCAAGATCGGCGACACCATCCACGTGGAACTTGAGGTCGTCGACAAGCAGGACAAAGGCAACCTGGGCGGGGTCGTTACTCTCAAGGAATCGATCAAGAATCAGAGGGGCGAGGCAGTGGCGCTGGCCACGTTGAAGGCAGTCATAGGCCACCAGCCGAAGGCGGCCTAGCTGAGCTTGTGCGCCGCCGCGTGCCCTTCGTGAATGGTATCGGCCGCCCAGCTTGATGCCGGAGATCTCGGGCTTCGGCAGGAGAAGTATTCGACCTTGCGGCCGCCGGGGACCAGCATAGCGAACAGAGATCTGATGGAGCACTGGGGATGGCAGTTCGAAGCGAAGATCTGGGCAAGACAGGTACCCTGGCATATCCCAGCCGGATAAAGCTGCCCTACGTCTGGTATGCGGGCAAAGCAGGCAGCAGGTTCTACCAGGAGTTGAGGGACCATTGCCGCATCTATGGCACTAGGTGCCCTGACTGCTCCTGGGTTTATGTGCCACCCAGAGAAACGTGCCCCCGGTGTTATCGCCTCCTCGATGAGTGGGTGGAGGTTGGCAACACCGGAACGCTGCTCACTTTCACGGTAACGCGGTACGCTGTGGCCGGCATTCAGCCGCGCCAAGTTCCCTTTGCCATAGGCATAGTGAGGCTCGACGGTGCCAGTTCCGGCCTGGTACACCTGTGCGGTGGCGCGGACGTGAGTGAGTTGCGGGTCGGTATGAGGATGCAGGCAGTGTTTCGCCAGAAACGGGAGGGAAACTACCTGGACATCGAGCATTTTGCACCATTGAGAACTTGACCGTCGGGTGCAGGAGCATCAGATCAGGAAAGTGATGCTGTGGACAGAGTAGCCATAATAGGGGTAGCCCAAACCAAATACCAGCGGTACAACCCGGCCTCGCATGCGGAGCTGTCCTACGAAGTGACGCGCGGCGCACTGGAAGACGCCGGCATCACCATCGAGGACGTAGATAACACGGTCACGGTCTGCAATGACTTCTGGGATGGACGAACCATTTCCTCCATGGCCATCACCGAGGCGACCGGCTCGCACAAGGTGCCCACAACCAACGTGGAAGGTGACGGAACCTACGGCGCCCTCATGGGACTCATGCGGATCCTCTCCGGCCACCATGAGGTGACACTGGTAGTGGCCCAGAGCAAGGCTTCGGAGGGCATACCTGCCGTCATCGCCAACGCCATGTTCGATCCCGTGTATGAGCGTGTGCTGGGGCTGGACGCCATTAACTCCTCTGCGCTGCAGATGCGCCAGTACATGTCGAAATACGGCATTACAGAGGAGCAGTGCGCGAAGGTGTCTGTCAAGAACCACAGGAACGCCCGCAACAATCCTTACGCCCAGCTGCCTCTAAACATAACGGTCGATGATGTGCTCCGGTCCAGGGTGCTCGCGGACCCCATCAAGCTGCTGGATGCGTCACCGGTATCGGACGGGGCTTGCGCTGTTGTACTGGCCGGCGAGTCAGCGGCGAAGAAGGCGGGGCGCAAGGCTGTCTGGATAAGGGGGGTCGGCCACTGCGCCGACGCATATCACTTGGGAGACCGCGACCTGGCGGAAAGTCCGGCGCTGGAGGCCGCGGCCAGGCGCGCCTACACGATGGCCGGAATCAGCGATCCGCTGAAGGAGTTGGATGTAGTTGAGCTTTACGACGCCTTCTCCTATATGGAACTGATGTGGCTGGAGGGACTGGGGC
>JAUCPZ010000312.1 GCA_030372995.1 Dehalococcoidia bacterium | reverse complement strand
ACTCATGTTCTCTGCCTCGAACCTACCCTACGGTGCCACCTTTGATGCGGCCACCCGGACCTTTTGCTGGACACCAAGTCTGCGTCAGGCTGGTGTATACTCTGGCGTCCGTTTTCAGGTCTCCGATGGTGAAATGACTGATCAGGAGGACATAACGATAACTGTCACAGATGAGGTGGCGCCAGTGCTGAATGCAGTGGGCAACAAGAGTGTCAGCGAAGGCGCGACGCTTTCGTTCACCATATCGGGCAGCGACGCCAACGGCGACTTGTTGGTGTACACCGTGTCGAACCTGCCCGGTGGGGCGACCTTTGACGCATCGACCAAGACTTTCTTGTGGCAGCCAGGATACGGTCAGGCGGGGACATATGCGGGTGTACGGTTCCAGGTTTCAGACGGCCAGATGGCCGATTACGAGGACATCACGATTACCGTGTCAAATAGCTTGCGCCCAGACGTCAATGATGACGGGTATGTCAACGTTCTGGATATGATTAGGGTCGGGCAACACTGGAACCTGAGTGGCACCGCCGGATGGATCAGAGAGGACATCAACGAAGACGGCACGGTGAACGTGCTCGATGCCACGCTAATTGGGCAGAACTGGACCGGATGAAGGAGCTGGTAATGAAGGAAGGCATTTGGGTCAGGCTCTCAAAATGGCTGGCAATGCCTGCGGTGATAGTTCTCTGCCTTCTGTGCATGCCGGGGGCCGTATCAGGCGCAGAGCCTACCACAGTGAGGATTCTGGCTCCCAGCGAGCCTGTGGAGGCAGGTGAAGAGTTCAACATCGAGATTGGGGTTGAACCCGGTGCTCCAATAGCAGGCATGCAGTTCGACTTGAGTTTTGACGCTTCCCTCTTTACCGTGGTTAGGGTGGAAGAGGGAAGCCTTCTCAGGCAGGGCGGGGCCACGACTTTCTTCAATCCAGGCACAGTATACAACCAGGCGGGGAGCATCACCGGTGTGTTTGGGGCAGTCACAAGCCCGGGTATGGCAGTTTCAGCGCCAGGGGCGTTTGCCATGATCGTCTTAAAAGCACGGCAGCACAGTGAGAGTTGCCCACTCAGTCTCTCCAACGTCATTGTGGGAGATATAGCCGGGAACGCTCTCCCTGTCTCTGTTGACAGCGAAGGCTCCCAGACCCCTGGAGGCGACCGGCAGGTATTCCAGTGGTGGGTGCTGAGTGTGATACTTGGCGTAGCCGTTGTGCTCATCGCCCTTACGGTAGCTGGCGTGCTGCTCCGCAGACGCCAAATGCTGAGAGATCTCGAAGGGATCTAGGGCGCCGGACTCTAGGGAATGCGGGTATTGTAGAATTGGCCGCGCCCAAGTAACATTGTGGTTTGGAGACTAACCGGGTGCTTTTCGGCAGGCGGCTACGGTTCGGAATATTGGTCTTGGCGGCTCAGCTGCTGTTGATTGCCATGGCGGGAGCGTGGTGTGTGCAGCTGAGTCTGATAGCGGTTCGTGGCGAGATATGTTTCACAGAGACGAACACAGTTGTCTTGTACAGCGAGATCGGTGTAACGGCGATCGTCGTCATTTTCGCGATCGTTGTCTTTGTCATGCAGTACCGAAGGCTCAATGAGAAGAGAGCCAGCGACGGTCGGCGGAACTGACTGTAGATTGCGCAAGGCCCCACGCTCTCGTTCTCGAGTGTTAGTCACCAGTATCTTCGACCCGGGCCTCATCACATTGTTTAACCCGCCCGGCTGACAGGGTTTTACTACTTCAGCTCGAGGGGGCGTCAATACTCCGTTGCGGTCCTCCTTTCTCTGGTGTGGTGACAGCCACTGGCGGTGCCGTGGTGTACATCTCTTCGGGCGTATGCCGATGCCGCATCCGAGCAGGATGGGGCGCACGGTGGGGTGGGACAGCTTCACATCCTTGCGCTCTGCCAGGACCTCTGAGAGGTGCCGGCAATTCAGTCCGACGTACTTAGACCTCGACATCTCCGCCACTCTCTCCTTCACGCTGTCGTCCAGCTTGTGTTGTACGGCTTCCGGCCTTGGCTGCTGTGCATCAGGCTGACCGCGCCTTCCTGCCTGTACGGGCCAGCAGTCTCCTTACATGCCTCACCGAGAGGCCTGGTACCACTGCCCCCTCAGTCATGGACCACTGGCCTACTCTGTTCTTCCGTGTTCAACGTTGCTGTCTCCCTCATAGAGTGACATTTTCGCTGAACACTTGGCCAGTGTCATAATCGCAGAACGCTGACAGTAGATTGACAACATGTGTAGGAGTTGGTGTAGAATACGACGCGATGGTGAAGACCCCATCGCCTGAAGATCCGTGAGAAGAAACAGGCTCGCAAGGTCGTAAGGGGGTATGGCTGCGCGAAGCAAGGAGAGGTGGTGAAAGTAAGGAGACGAAGATATCTTAATCCCAGGTCAGGGATACTC
>JAUCPZ010000311.1 GCA_030372995.1 Dehalococcoidia bacterium | reverse complement strand
GGGAAGCGCAGCTCTGCGCGGTTTCCAGTGAGAGACAGTATCGAGCCATGCTTCTCCAATTCCTTGGTCAGGTATTCGGCTTCCTTCGCTGGAGACCGGTCCTCCCAGATGGGTGACGTTCTCCTGGTGATAGCCGGCGCAAGCTGGGGCAGAAGATCCTGTGCGGCGTCCAGAGACAACACCCGCTCCGCAAAGGATACATCGGCATAGACCGTGCAATGCTGCATGGCATCGATCTTCACCGCTCCTATGAGGCTCAGGTCAATGCCGTTCCTTTGCAGTCTGCCGAACAACAGATCGAGGGCCTCGAGAAGCATGAGCGGTGACGTGTGCCTTATGACGGGATTGCTGTTCTGAAGTACACCGCCTTCCGTACCATACTTCGGGAAGGCGGCGTCATAGTCGAAGGAGTCCGTGTGAACGACCCCACCGCCACGCACGTCCAGCACCGCCGCCTTGGCCGACTGGGTGCCGAAGTCAAGCCCTACAGTGTACAGGGTACCTCCTCGCGCTAGGGAATGTGGCCCTGCATGTCCTGCAGCGTCCTATCTATCCCACGCATGAAAGCCGGCTCAGTTCCGCAATAGCCGCCGATGAAGTTCGCGGTGTGTCAGAAGTGTATGATAGTCCGGCTCTGCGATCAACCACCCGCCGGTCCAGAGTTAACCCGAGACCGTATGAAGGAATTCCTCCTCGTCCAGATTAGAGTACACGGCCATATTTGCTATACTCCTGCGGAGAGGCACCGATTACTGTAAGAGAAGAGGTAGAAACATGAAAGTGACGAAACAGGGGCTGAAGAGGCTGGAGAGCGAATTCAAAGGCTATCTGGAGGGGGATAGGCTGGACAGGTTCTGCGAGGAGTTCGGGATAAGGATCGCCGCCGGGCATTGGGCAGCCGGTGGTTTCGCCGACCGTTTCGCGCCGGGCGGATACGATCCCCGTCTGGATGGCAGCACTGTGGCCCAGATTGAGCGGGTGGCAAGAGCAGGCATCAAGGGCATCGAGTTTCACGAGGCCTGCTTCATCGGCGAGGATTACAGGAGGGACAAACGCAAGGTCGCCGAAGTGAAGAAGGCGCTGATCAAGTACAAGGTCGAGCCAACGAACATGAACATCAACCTCTTCTCGGATGCGAAGTGGAAACTCGGAGGCATTACCAACGCCAGCAAGTCCATCCGGGAACAGGCGCTGGCCATTGCCCTGCAGGCGGCGGATATTGCGGCGGAAGTGGGCTGCAAGAGTGTGGCATTGTGGCCCGGTTCCGATGGCTGGGACTACAACTTCGAAGTGAACTACGGCCAGCAGTTGGACCGGTTCATCGAAGGCTGCTTCGCCATCAACAAGAAAGCGAAATCACTGGGACTGAGGTTCGGCATAGAGGCGAAGCTCCACGAGCCGCGCGAAGGCAACATGGTCGTTCCCACCACACACATGGCGATATTGCTGGCGAAGACAGTCAATGAGGAATGTGGTGGGAAGAATATGGGCGTTGCCATAGACTACGGCCATGAACAGATGTATGCCGTGGAACCGGCGTCCATGCTCTATGTCGCCAAGAGATTCGGCGTCCCTGTGGTCAACTTCCATCTGAACAATGCCAAGCTGCATTCGAATGATGAAGACAGGATTGCCGGAACGGGAGATATATGGCGGCTGGCTGATTTCTGCTACGCTGCCATCGATACCGGCTACGACGGCTGGTTTGGAGAAGACCAGTTCACCTACCGTACCGACCCCGTCAAATCGATGGCGCTGTCCAAAGAACTGTTTGGAAACGTGATGAAAAAGGCCCTGCTGATCTACGCCGCCAGAAAGGAACTCGAGAAAGCACAATCGACCGGTGATGCGGCGGCCACCATCGAGCTCACCAAGAAGTACATACTCTGAGGGCACAGGACCCTGAGCTTCACGGCGCTATCGCCTGAGAGGCATACCAGATGAGTCTAGCTGTGGACCGGCTGCGCTGTGAATACATTATCACCTATACATTCAACCGAGACGGTCACGGCATGTGCAGCACGCAGAAAGAGAACACGTCTGCTATCGGATTCCCGGCCGAGTCATACAGGGCGACAACAAGGTTACCTGAAGTATTCCAAGTGTACGTGATGCTCTCTCCATGCGATATACTAGACGACTCGGTTGCCAACAGGACAGGGTATTCGGCATTCGAGCCGTCGAATGCCATGTCTATTACATAATAGCCTGACATATATGTGCAGCCGTTCACGTTATAGGAGTGATGCACACCCCCGGCTGATCCAATCACCGGCATCGCTGCAATCCAGTTCGGCCCAGGCGAGCCCGGCACACCTTGGATGCCCTGCACCCCTTGAGGGCCTCGGTCTCCCTTCTCACCCTTCTCGCCCCGCGGACCAGTCAGGTTGTCTGTCGTGTAAGCCTCGCCGTTGGTCAGGTTCACCGTGAAGGTGCCATCTCCATTGTTCACAATGTTCTCAACCCCAACCCCATCTGCCCCCGGGTCTCCCTTGGGGCCTGTGTCGCCTTTCGCCCCCGTACACGCCGACCCTAGAACCACGCACGCCAGCAACAGAACCGCGACAGCCATGACTCTGACGAACCCCATCTCACCCCTCCTTGGTTAGTAGTCGATAGGATTCTAGGCGACCATTGGAGGAGGGTCAAGGGATATCGTGAGTGGGAAAGAAGGGAAACTCGCAGAGCCCATGCAAGTCTCTGCAGGTAGACATAAGGTGGTGGGCGGTAATGGACTTGAACCAATGACCTCTGCGATGTCAACGCAGCGCTCTAACCACTGAGCTAACCGCCCCTGACAAGAACCTATCAGATTGACGGGCTCATAGTCAAGCAGGTGTGCTGTAAATTGGTATAATAGACAGACTGTAGCCCTGGAAGCCGGAGGTCCGTCAATGGCTGAAGAGATCAAGAGCGCCTACGAGAGAGCCATGGAGCGCATCAAGAACCTGGACGAGCCCTCAAAGGAGGAGAAGCTCACCTGGACGTATGTCCCGGAAGGTCAAAAGCTCGCCGTGCGCTTTCTGAAAGAGGAGATCAATCTGGCCACTGAACTAGGCAAGTTCAAGGACGAGGAGAGGCGCTACGTAGTCAAAGGGGCGGAGGAGGTGCTGCTGAGGAACATCGCCCTCCCCATCCATGACACTGCCCGGCGTAACAACAAGAAAGCTATGGACGCCCTCAAGGCTATCAAGAAGGACAAGACCGCACTGGAGAACGTCTTCACCAAGATGCGGCGGGTCTTCGACCACTACACCAATGAAGGAGAGCAGCAGAGGAGGCAGGCCTACGAGATGCTGAAGCAGGATTTCCAGGCGAAGCTGCAGCAGGCGCTGAGGCAGCAGGGTTTGCCGGCCAATACTAAGATCAATATCGAGAGCCAGCCCCAGTTTCAGGAAGAATGGCGGCTGACCCTCTCTCAAATGGACGCCCAGTACAACCAGTTGCTGGACGAGTACAAGCAGGAGATTGCGCGTCTGAAATAGCTCGCTGCCCCCACGACCAAAGTCAAGGGGCAAGTGGCCGGCTCCCGCCTACTTGCGTGCTATCAACGACAGGAACTCCGCCCTGGTGTCCGCCCTCCGCCGGAAGGTGCCCCGGTTGGCTGAAGTCACAATGTTGCTGCCCGGCTTCTTTATCCCCCGCATGGTCATGCACAAGTGCTCCGCCTCGATGACCACGCCTACTCCCTCGGGATTGAGCGCTTCGACGATGGCCTCGGCTATCTGGGTAGTCATCCGCTCCTGAAGTTGCGGCCGGCGAGCCACGATCTCCACCACCCGCGCCAGTTTGCTGGCTCCCACCACCCGGCCATCGACGTTGGGGATATAGCCGACATGGGCCAAGCCATAGAAGGGCAGCAGGTGATGCTCACACATGGCGTAGAACGGGATATCCTTCACCACCACCATCTCCCGGTGCCCTTCCTCAAAACCGGTCACCAGCTCTTCCTTTGGATCCCGCCCCAAGCCGCTGAACAGCTCGGCATACATCTCGGCCACGCGCTGTGGCGTTCCGGCCAAGCCCTCGCGCCTGGGATCCTCCCCGATGGCCTCGATGATCAGGGCAACGGCCTTCTGAATCTTGGCTTGGTCAACCATGTCGTCCTCCCTTTGTAGTCAGTGGGCTGGCCCAGTCACTTCGTGCTAGCATCGGCAGAGCTGAGCAGCCTGGCACAGTCTAGGGCTTTGTGGCTTGAGTTCGCAACATGCGCCAGCCGTCAGGTGCATTCCCAAGGCAGAGTGAAGCTTTTCCCCACGAATCTCCGGTGCCTCTTTGAGAAAGAGGGTCTCCGCGGAGTCGCCGCTTTCACGCCACGACGCGCAAGGCTTTGGGCAGCACCCGGAACTCCGCCGGCAGCGAGCCGAGGACCTCCCCATCGGCCTGCACCGCAAGGGGCTCCGGAGAATCGATCTTCAACACGCTGGTCCTCCTGTACTCGATCTTGGGATGCCCGTCAAGCAATGCGCGGTAAGTGTCGGCCAATCCCTTGAGGAGCGTAGACGGATCAAGGGTTATCACCTCAAATAGCCCATCGCGGAGGTCAGCGTCGGGGTCAAATAGAATCGAGCCGGCATACCTGCCATTGCTGACCAAGACGGTGTAGGCCCGCCGGGCTTCCTGCTTATCCTGAAAGCTCAGGTGAAACTCCCTGGGCTCATAGGTCGGCACCATCTTCAGAAAGGCACCCACATAGGGCCCCTTCGGACCGAGGGGCAGAAAGGTATTCCTGGCCTCCTCCATGAGATCGGCATCAAAGCCGGCCCCCGACACATTGACAAAGAACCGCTGCCGGCTCTGCCCGTCCTTAACGTATCGCACGGCGCCGACGTCCACCTCACTCCTCCTCGCTGAAGCCACCAGGCGGCAGTTCTTGAGCAGGCTCCTGGGGAGACCGATGTTGCGGGCAAAGTCGTTGGCCGTGCCGGTGCAGATGACACCCAGATCTGCCTTCCCCTTGCCATCAGGCCCGATCAGTCCGTTCACCGCCTCGTTGATCGTCCCATCCCCTCCTACCACTACCACCAATCCGTACCCGCGGTCCGCGGCTTCGCCGGCCAATTCCATGGCATGCATCGGCCCCTCGGTAATCACGCTGTCGAAGGCAAGCCCTGCATCTTCCAGCAGAGACTTGATCCGGGGCCATCTGCGCCGTGCCGATGTGGCTCCTGATGTGGGGTTGACAATGACTCTGGCGCGTGGAGAAGACGTGGCCGCCTCCGCAACTTCAAGTCAGGCCGAGGGCCCTGGCTACCTGCGCAAGGTCAGCCGGAAGTTCCACGATGGCCGGCGCGTCCTTCATAGCATTGTCCGGATCCTTGAGGCCGCTGCCTGTAATGACGCAGACCACCCGCTTGCCGGATAGATCCAGCCGCGGGGCGTGTTTGATGAGGCCAGCTACGGAAGCAGCCGAGGCTGGCTCGCCGAAAACACCTTCCCGCGTGGCCAGTCTCCGGTACGCGGCCAGTATTTCCGCATCGCTGACGCAGTCAATGATTCCGCCGGACTCGTCCCGGGCAGCCTCCGCACCCTTCCAACTGGCGGGGTTGCCGATGCGTATGGCCGTGGCCACTGTCTCGGGCTTCTCTACCTTGTACCCCCTGACGATGGGCGCCGCTCCTTCTGCCTCGAATCCCATCATCTTCGGAGTCCTCTTGGCCTTCCCCAGCTTATGGTATTCGACATATCCCTTCCAGTAGGCAGTAATGTTGCCGGCATTACCTACCGGAATGAAGTGGTAATCCGGCGCGTCGCCCAGGACGTCTATGACCTCAAAGGCAGCCGTCTTCTGCCCCTCGATGCGGAAAGGGTTGACTGAGTTTACCAGGGTCACCGGGTACTTCTCCGCCAGTGTGCGCACGATATCCAGCGCCTGATCGAAGTTACCGCCGATGGCCACGATCTGGGCGACGTACACGATGGCCTGGGCCAGCTTCCCCAAAGCGATCTTGCCCTTAGGAATCACGATGATGGTCTTAAGGCCGCAGCGCGCGCCGTAGGCCGCCGCCGAAGCGCTGGTGTTGCCGGTAGAAGCACAGATGATGGCCCGGCTCCCGGCTTCGACCGCCTTGGCGACCGCCACCACCATGCCCCGGTCCTTGAACGAGCCGGTCGGGTTGCACCCTTCGAGCTTGAAATACAGCTCCCCACACCCCAGCTCCTTCTCCAGAACCTGTGACCGCACCAGGGGGGTATCACCCTCTCCGAGGTTGATCATCGGGGTGGCGGGGGTAACCGGCAGATACTGCTTGTACTTGACAAGTACTCCGATGCCCATCTTCTAGCCCTACAGGAAGGAGACCGACTCCTTGCCCTTTTCGTCCTTTCTCCTCCTCATGTACCCCCTGGCATCGGCACATTTCTCACATAGACGAGTTGACGGCTGGCCTTCCTCGGCAATATAGGCATACCTCTCCGGATGCCTCATGATCTTCTCACAGCCATCGCACTTCACTTCGCCAGTGGCAATCAATCCCGCAACCCAAGTCATCGTCATCACCGCCTATTCTTCAACTCTGATGAGATTGCATACCTCCGCCACCGCAGGCACTCCTCTCATTTCCTCCAAGGCTTTCTGCATGAACTCCTCCCGCGCGGGATGAGTCATAATCACAATCATAGCCGTCTGCCTGGAGACGTCAGCCTCCTTCTGGATCACGGAGGCAATGCTGATGGAGCGGTCTCCCAGTATCTTGGCTATCTGGGCCAGCACCCCGGGCCGGTCGGCAATACTCATCCGGAGATAGTACTTGGTCTGCAGCTCTGAGATCGGCCGGACCGGCTTGGGCCGGGTCTGCCTCATCACCGACGGCACCTTCTTGCCCGCAGCAATGCTCTGGCCGATGGCAATCAGATCCGAGATGACGGCGCTGGATGTGGGCTGAGCCCCGGCACCCCGGCCATAGAAGATGAGCTTGCCGACCAGATCTCCTTCCACCTGGACAGCGTTGTAGACGCCGCTGACTTTCGCCAGGAGGAAGTCCTCCGGAATGAAGACCGGATGAACCCGTGCCTCAACACCACCATCGGTCTGCTTGGCAATGGCCAGCAGCTTGATCTCGTAACCCAGTTCCTTGGCATACCGGAAATCCGGCTCCGCCAGCCTGGAGATACCCTCACAGTAGACCTGGTCCGGGCGGACCACGGTATGGAAGCCAACGCTCGCCAGGATGGCCAGCTTGTAGGCCGCATCCCGGCCCTCGACATCGTTCGAAGGATCGGCCTCAGCATAGCCCAGTTCCTGTGCCTTCTTCAGCGCTTCAGCAAAACCGGTCCGCTCCTGGGACATTCTGGTCAGGATGTAATTGGTCGTTCCATTGATGATCCCGTATATGGTGGAAATCTCGTTCGCCAACAGCCCGTGCTGCAGGGGCAGCAGCAGCGGGATACCGCCTCCCACGCTGGCCTCGAACTGCAGTGCCACCCCTTTGTCCCTGGCAATGGCCAGCAGCTCCGCCCCGTGCTTGGCAATCACCTCCTTGTTGGCAGTAACCACGTGTTTGCCAGCGAGCAGGGCTTGTTTGATGAAGTCCACCGCGGGGTGTTCACCGCCGAGGAGTTCGATGACCACGTCTATTTCCGGGTCCGCTATTATGTCGTGCACGTCCTTAGTGAGCAGCGAGGGCTTGATATCAACCGGGCGCTTTTCCAGCACCCGGCGCAAGACCACCGGGCAGCCTGTGGCCTCGGCTATTGTCTTGTCCCTTTCCGCGAGAGCCTTGAACACGCCCCCACCGATCGTCCCCAGCCCCATCAGTCCGACGCCGACACTCTTCTTCGCGCTCATCTCAGCCCACGTTCGTCTTGACCTGATCCAGCGCCCAGTCCCGCTTGGCATCGGTCAGATATTCGACAATCTCGTTCTTCTCCGGATCGGTAGCTTCCTCCAGCCATTTCGAGTAGGCCTCGCTGGCGAGAGTCTCCCTGTCACTGTCGCTAAGAGTCCTCGATTCCCTGGCTACCACTCTGATCAGCCAGTAGCTAGTCGTGCTGTCCGTATCTTGGATAGGATCGCTCAGCATGTCAAAGGATGCACCGAAGGCAAAACCATCGAACGCAGCGCTCTTGATTCCCTTCGCTACCCACTCAGCCTTCGTGGCATTGTCAGTGGCGTAGTCCCGCAGGGAGCTGGACACCGACTTTTCCTTGGCCAGCGTGTCGAACGACTCGCCCGCTTCCCATCTGGCTCTAAGGTTCGCGGCGTCGTCCGCTCCCGAGACAAGCAACGCCTGCACCTGCGCATGCTCAAAGTTGTCTGTCGATGGATATTCGCGCTCACCGACCAGCCTCTTCAGCTCTTCGCTCACCAACGACGGCTCAATGAGCAGCTCCTTGTAGTCCTCCACCGACAGATCGAACCTCTTAAGCGCCTTCTTGAGGTTCTTCTGCCCCTCCTTGAACTCGCTATCGGTGGCGTTCTCCGAGATGAAGCCGTAGGACACGAGCTCCTCCCGCAGCTTGGCTTCAACAGCCTCTTTGCTGATGACCACACCGAAGTCTTCTTTCAGCCTCTGCCTGCTGATTTCGTTCTCCTTCATAGTCGAGAGCACGGAATCAGCGCTGTCCGCGCTCGTCGCACCATAGAGGCGCAGCATCTTCACAAAGTGCCGCATGTCAAGTACCGTGCCGTTCACTTTCAGAACGCGCTGGTTCCACGGCCTCACGCTGGTGCTGTAGTAACCCCACCCGACTATCCCGATGGCGGATACCACTGCTGCGACGATCACCAGAACGATGGCGGCGCGCCGCCTCTTTTCCATCTCAATCTTGGAGCGTGGGCGGGCGGGGCCCTTCTCACGGAACCTATCCAGGAGCTTCTCCAACATACTCACGACCCCCTCGCGGGAGACAAGGACTTCACTGATCAGCGATGGAACAGGGCGGGTGCACCCGGCGAAGAAGGCAACTATCCTCGCAGGGTGGTGGCTCCCACCTTGCGCATCTGCGCCGGAGTATGCGGTAAGAGAGCAATATGCCGCGCTCTCTTGATGGCCTGGGCCAGTGCCCGCTGGTGTTTGGCGCAGTTCCCGGTTCGGCGCCGGGGTTCGATCTTGCAGCGGTCTGAAATATAGCGCCGCAACAAGGCGGCATCACGATAGCTTATCTCCTCCACCTTGTCAGCGCAAAACGCGCAGACCTTGCGCTTTGGAATGTACTTCGGCCTGGCCGGTCTCCTCGCAGGTCTCTTTGGTCCGTTAACCATTCTTCTCACCCTCTACTAGAACGGGAGGTCCTCTGCTTCGATCTCCTCGTCAACCTTGCCTTCCTCCTTGAGCGGGGCCGCCGCCTGCCGGTCAAGGAACAAGACCCTTTCCGCTACTATTTCCACCTGAGTCCGCTTCTGGCCATCCTGCCCCTCCCAGACCCTCGTGCGCAGTCGGCCTTCTACATAGGCCCGACGGCCCTTGGCCAGGAACTGGTTGCAGCTCTCCGCCAGCTTGTTCCAGGCCGTAACCGTGAACCACTCAGTCTCCTGCTTCCGCTCGCCCTCTTGGCTGGTGAACACCCGGCTGGTGGCCACGCGGAAGCTGGTCACCGGATTCCCGTTGGGTGTGAAACGCATCTCGGGATCCGTCCCCACATTGCCAATGATCATTACCTTGTTTAAGTTCGCCATAATGCCCCGTCTTCCCTTCTACCCCTAGTCTCTTATTCCCCTACTCTCACCAACAGGTGACGCAGTATGCGCTCCGAACTCTTCAGGCTCTTGTCCAGATCGATCGCCGAAGCCGGGTCCATCTTGAACGGCGTGAGAACGTAGTTGCCTTCGCGGCAGTGCTTTATCGGGTAGGCCAGCTTCTTCCGTCCCCAGCGGTTCACCTCTCCGACCACCCCTCCTCTTTGGGTGATCATCTGGTTTACCTTCTCGATCTCCGCCGGTATCTCTTCTTCAGCAATCTCAGGCCTGAAAATAACCGTCAGTTCGTAGTCACGCAATTCGCTGCTCCCTCCACCTTAACTAGACAATAATGCCCCTTTTTCCCGACAAACTATAGCACAGATGTGGCGGCTGCCTCAACCATGCGGGATTGGGAATCTGTCGCAGATGTCCCGCACCTCTTCAGCCAGGCGCCCTTTCAGCTTCTCGTCACCCAGACCGGTCAGTAGCCGGTGAATGATGGCTGCGATCTGTTTCATTTCCTTTGTGCCCAGTCCCCGCGTGGTTGTTGCCGCCGTTCCCAGCCGGAGCCCGCTGGCCTGGTTCGGCGGCAACGGATCAAAGGGGATGGCGTTGCGGTTCGCCGAGATGCCTATGGCATCCAGCGCCTCCTCTGCCACCCTCCCCGTTATGCCCGCCGGCCGCAGGTCAACTAGAAGCAAATGGTTATCCGTGCCGCCAGTCACAATACGGAAGCCCAGCCTGGCTAGTTCGGCGGCCAGCACCTTGGCGTTCTCGGCCAAGCTCTTCTGATACACGGCGAATTCCGGCTGCAGGGCCTCATGAAAGCAGACCGCTTTGGCTGCAATGACATGCATCAGCGGCCCGCCCTGTGTGCCGGGGAACACGGCTGAGTCCAGCGCTTTGGCCAGCTCCTGCCTGGCCAGTATGAAGCCGCCGCGCGGTCCCCGCAGCGTCTTCTGGGTCGTTGAGGTCACCACCTCTGCCCAGGGCACCGGGGTGGGATGAATCCCCACCGCAATCAAGCCGGCCGGGTGGGCGATATCCACCATCACCTTCGCGCCGACTTCGTCGGCCACGTGCCGGATCCTCTCGAAATCGATGCTCCGCGGATAGGAACTGGCCCCAGCCACGATTAGCTTTGGGCGGTGCTCCCTGGCCAGCCGTTCCAGTTCCTCATAATCCAGCAGTTCCGTCTCTCTGTTGACCCCGTAGTGAACGAAGCGGTACAGCTTCCCCGAGAAACTGGCAGGGCTGCCGTGGGTGAGATGGCCGCCGTGCGCCAAGCTCATAGCCAGCACAGTATCGCCGGGCTTCAACAGCGCCAAGTACACCGCGGCATTGGCCTGGCTGCCGCTGTGGGGCTGGACGTTGGCGTATTCAGCCTGGAAGAGTTGCTTCACGCGGGCGATGGCTATGCGCTCTGCCTCGTCCACCCACTCGCAACTGCCATAGTAGCGGCGCCCGGGGTAGCCCTCGGCGTACTTGTTGGTCAGCACGGAGCCCTGGGCTTCCAGCACAGCTTGGCTGGCATAGTTTTCGGACGCGATCAGCACCAGCTTATGTTGCTGGCGTTCCTCTTCCTTGCGGATGACAGCCGCGATCTCGGGGTCTCTCTTCGCCAGTTCGCTCATACTTCCCTAGCCAAGGTTAAGCCCCACACCGACACGGCACCGGCCGCTCTCAGGGCTGCAGCACATGAATTCAGGGTCGCTCCGGTGGTGCAAACATCATCGATGACCAGTATCCTCTTGCCCGCCAATCTCACATCACGGCAACCGAACGCCCCAGCCATGTTGCGTTGACGCTCTTCCGCACTATCCGTCTTCACCTGAGCCTTCGTGTGACGCGTCCTCACAAGAGAATCTGTGACCACTGGCAGACCATTCCACTTGCTGATCTCAGCCGCCAGCAGAGCAGACTGGTTGTAGCCGCGCTCGCGCAGACGCCTCGAGTGCAGAGGCACCGGAACCAGTGCGTCCACCGCCACCGGATGAGAATCGAGATACTGCGCGAGCATCCGCCCCAAGGGCGTAGCGAGCGCCTTGAAGTGGCTGTACTTGAGATGGTGCACCGCTTTGCGCATCAATCCTTCGAAAGCAAAGGGGGAACGGACCCCTTCGATGTCCCGCTTCCAATCACGGCAGTACGGGCAGTGCTCTCCTTGCGCGAGTGGTTTGCTGCACGTCGGACACATTGGAGGCGTCAATCTGGTTAGGCTACCCTCGCATGATGCGCACACAAACACACCCTCGCTTCCGCAACCAACGCATCGCGGTGGGAAAAGCAAATCGATGAGCTTGCCCTTGACCTCGTCCAGCCGGGCTGTAAGAATGCGTCTTCTGTTGATCAAGATCGTCTAGCGCACCCGCGAGTTATGCATCGCGCCGCTGATGACCGGCTCGTTGATGTAGACGTCACCGTTCCTGATTTTGAGGTTGAAGCCGCAATTGGGGTTAGTGCATACCCATGCCTTATAGTGAATTGGCGCGCCCTGACTGCCGAAATCAGAAAGGGGCACCAAATCGCCAGCATTGCACTTCTGGCACTTGGGCATACTGAACTGCTCCACAAAACCACCTCCCACGAGTAGTCAACGAATAGTATATCCCATCACAAGACGCTTTACAATTGTGAAATGCATCGCCCACCGCTCAGCGAGATGAGAGGTTCAAAGCGGCATAGGCCGGTGTCTGGTCTCAGGCACCACATGCGCGGCTGTTGGCGTGAGAGCATCCTAATCAAACCCGTACCACTCAACCACGCGCTCCGCCGGCTCTCGATCAGAGCGGAACTGGTTGATGGGATGGTCCCAGTCCGGGTACCCGATGGCCATGCCCACGAGGATCATCTTGGAATCAGGGATGCCGAGTATCCGCCGCACTACATTGGGACTATGCACTGCCTGCGCCTGGACGATCGTCCCCAGTCCGCGGTCAGCAGCCAGCAGCATGATGTTCTGGGCCAGCAGCCCGCAGTCGAACACTGCATAGACGTTCAGGCCGCTGCGCTGCTCACAGAAGGACCGGTCGATAAGGATATAGATGACCGCCGGAGCACCGTAGAGCCTGGGCCATTGCAGATACCACTCGCCGACCTGCTTGCCACGCCGCCCCTTCTTGGCTGCCTCGCTCATCCCAGCGGCGAGGTTCTGGAAACGCACCTTGTATGGCTCAGGGAACTCCTCAGGCCCGGGGAAATCGGGCAGCGATCCCGCCCCATCGGGCTTCGAGAGCGCCTCCTTGATCGCCTCAAGCTTGGCGCCGGCAACGACGGCCAGTTCCCACGGCTGGGTGTTGGCCCACGAGGGAGCGCGCAGCGCCAGCTCCACTATCTCGCTCAACACCTCGCGCGGCACCGGGTCCGGCCTGAACGCGCGAATGCTCTTCCTCTGCCGAATGACTTCAACGACGTCCATGATTCACCCTTCCTGCATGTTGCCCGAGCAGTCTCGTTGCTCTATCCGGTTCCGCGGCTACGCCCGCAACCCGTCAGCCCTTGCGAACGCGCCCGAAGTAGATGGCCAGGAAGACTGACGCCACTAGAGCACCCAACCCCACCATCAGGACAGAACGGTTCAGCTCGAAGCGGAAATAGCCCACCCCAAAGATAAGCGCAAAGCCCCCGGCGAAGTTCGCCAAGCCCCAAAGGACATTCACCCACGGTGGTGACTCGCCGACGCCCGGCGGCGAAGCAAACGGGCTTTGGAAGCGCCTGCCCGATATGCCGTTTACGAAGTGTGGCACGCCATTAACCAGGAGAGCGCCAGCCGCAAAGTAGGCCAGGTACTCGTACCACGCCATGTCCGTCCCTCCTTGGCCGAGATGGTCTGACTGTACAACAGGCTGATGCACACGGTCAAACGCCTGCCGCCTGATCATATCCACCGGCGCCGCGCCCCTTTCACAAGCGCACATAACCAGCGGAAGCGCCCGCGGCAGTATGTCCGTGTCATAACCGGGCTTGAGCACCTCGCCTCTTGCAGAACCGAGCATGATAGAATCGCAAATAGAGCGCTTGTGCACTCCTTCCTGACGGAGCCATGTGACCGGAGGTAACCCACGTATGGCAGCGCCCCGCGTGCTTCTCATCAATCCCTGGATTTACGACTTCGCGGCGTTCGACTTCTGGGCCAAGCCCCTAGGGCTGCTACACATCGGCGAGAGCCTGCGGCGGAAGGGGATAGACGTCGCTCTCATAGACTGCGTGGGCCCCAGCGACGGCAAGAGGTTCGGCACCGGCCACTTCCGCAAGCAGGAGATCCCCAAGCCCAAGATCCTGCAGGGCATCCCGAGGAGATACAGTCGGTACGGCATCTCCGAGGAGGAATTCCTGCGGCAACTGGACTCTACACGCGGGTTCGATGCAGTACTGGTCACGGCTAGGATGACCTACTGGTACCCGGGAGCCTTCCGTGCCATTCAACTCGTGCGCCACAAGCTCCCTGGCCCTCCGATCATCCTGGGCGGCGTCTACGCGACGCTCTGCCCTGACCATGCCGCACGGTTCTCTGGGGCTGATCATGTCCACCATGGCCCCGCATCCGCTGACCTGTTCCGGCTGCTGGCTCAGTACATGCCGCTGCCGGTGACAGGCGACGAAGACCCTGTCATCGACTGCCACCCTGCGATTGACCTGCTGGCCGCGCCGCGCTATGGCGTCTTCACCACTTCCGAAGGCTGCCCGTTCGACTGCACGTACTGCGCCTCTCACTTGCTGGCACCGCGTTTCCGGCAGAAGAGCGTTGAAGCGTGCTTCCAAGACATCCTGTGGATGAACCGGACGCTGGGCCTGAAGGACATCGCCTTCTACGATGACGCCCTGCTCACGTCGGCGTCTTCGCACTTCATCCCTCTCATGGACCAGGTCTGCCGGAGCCGCCTGGATGTGCGGTTCCATTGCCCGAACGGCTTGCACCTGCGAGAGATCAACACCGAGGTCGCCGGGCGCCTGAGGCAGTCGGGGTTCAAGACGATCAGGCTGGGGCTGGAGACCGCCACGTCGGGCAGTGAGCGTACCATCGACAACAAGGCATCCTGCGAGGAACTGGTTCATGCGGTCTCTGCTCTGCGGAGCGCTGGGTACGAGAGTCACGAGATCGGAGTGTATCTGATGGCTGGGCTGCCGGGCCAGAGCAGGGAGGAGGTCGAGGAATCGATGAGGAAGGTCAAGGAAGCCGGAGCCAGGCCGTACCTCTCGGAGTATTCTCCTATCCCTCGGACGGCTCTCTGGGAAGCAGCCAGGAAGGCTTCCCCGTACCCGATCGAAGAGGAGCCTCTCTTCCAGAACCCTTCGCTCTCACCTTGCGCTCCGGAGGGGTTCACTATTGAGAGGTACCGTTGGAGGAAATCGATAGTGGGCCGAGACCCGCGTTGAACCCAGATCTGCTCATCTGCGACGCATCCCTGCCTATCCCTCAACCGCCCGAATACAGTATCATATTCTGTACACCCTATCTTCAATACGCGGGAGGATCGAAATGGACGTTAAGGGCAAGACCGCCTTCATCACCGGAGGAGCCAGTGGGCTGGGTGAAGCCACCACGCGGCGCCTTCGCGGCGCCGGCGCCAATGTCATGATCGCCGACTTCAACCGCCAGAACGGGGAGGCACTCTGTAAGCAACTCGGGGCCAGGGCTGGTTTCGCGGAAGTCGATGTCACCAAGACTGACACGGTGAAAGACGGGGTGGACCTGGCCATCAAGACCTTCGGCGAAATTCACATTCTGGTGAACTGCGCCGGCAGCGGATGGGTGGGGAAGACCGTGGACAAACAGGGTCCACACGACTTGGACGCTTTCAAGAAGATCGTCGACCTGAACCTAATTGGCACGTTTGACTGCGTCCGCTGGGCCGCGTTTCACATGCAGAACAACCAGCCCAACGAGGATGGTGAACGCGGTGTGATCATCAACACGGCGTCCGTGGCGGCCTTCGAGCCGCAGATGGGGCAGGTGGCCTACGCTGCATCCAAGGCCGCAGTCGTGGGCATGACGCTCGCCATTGCCAGGGACCTAGCCCGCAGCGGCATCCGCTGCTGCACCATCGCGCCGGGGACGTTCGACACCCCGCTCACGGCCCTCATGCCCCAGCCGATGAAGGATGGCATCATTCAGCACATACCTTTCCCCAGGCGCTTCGGGCGGCCAGACGAGTTCGCCATGCTGGTGCAGCAGATCGTGGAGAATCCGTTCTTCAACGGGGAGACCATACGGCTCGACGGCGCTGTCCGCTTCCCGCCGAAGTAGTGCTGAAGCAGCCAGAAGAGCAGAACGGTGCCTCGGGTATAGGGCCTTAGCCCCGCACTCCACGCCCTGCGAAGGGATCCCGCGGGATGCCCGCGAGGCCGGCATCCTTGTTCACCGCCGATGCCTTGTACAAGAGCTCGTTCAGCCTGGCCGGATTGCTGCTCTTCGCCATGGCAGCTTCTTCGGAGACAACGCCCTTCTTCACCAGATCGGCCATGGCCATGTCGAGCGTCTGCATGCCTTCCCGGCTGCCCATCTCGATATTGGGGGGTATCTCGAATATCTTGTGGTCGCGGATGAGACGGCGGATGACGTTGTTGGCCAGCATGATTTCCACCGCAGCCACCCGCCCCCCCCCAGTCCGGGGCAGGAGTGTCTGAGACACCACCGCCTCAATCACCTGGGAAAGCTGAAGGCGCACCTGCTGTTGCTGGCCGTACGGGTACATGTCAATCACGCGGTCGATGGATTGCGCGGCATCGACGGTGTGCAGCGTGCCCAGCACCAGGTGGCCGGTCTCCGCCGCCGTCATGGCAGTGCTGATCGTGTCGAGATCGCGCATCTCGCCGATGATGACTACGTCCGGGTCATGCCGCAGGGCGTGTACCAGCGCTGCGTGGAAGGACAGCGTATCGTCCCCCAGATCCCGCTGGCGGATGATGCACTTGTTGTTGGGATGAAGGTATTCAACCGGATCCTCGATCGTGATGACGTTCTTGGTAGCATTCTCATTCAGGTGCCTGAGCATGGCCGCCAGCGTAGTCGACTTACCGCTGTTGGCCGGTCCCGTTACCAGGATCAGGCCTCGGGGTTTCAGGATGACCTGTTTCAGAATCGGAGGCAACCCCAGCCCATCGATTGACGGAATATCAACCAGTACCCGGCGGAAAGCGAGGCTTACCGAACCTCTTTGATAGAGGGCGTTGACGCGGAAACGGGCCACGCCCTCCAGGCTGTAGGCAAAGTCGAGTTCCTTCTCCTTCTTGAAAGCCGTCCTCTGCTTGGTCGTCGTGGCCTGCTTGAACAGCTTCGTCATGTCGGTGGACTCGAGCGGCGGCATGTCCGCTATGGGCACGAGGGCCCCGTCGATGCGCAGGACAGGCGGGCTGGGAATGGTCAGGTGCAGGTCCGAGGCCCCCTTCTCCACCATCAGTTTCAATAGCTCATCCAGGTCCATCATGCTACTCCCTCCCTCTCAGCCGATTCTGTGGTGCCGCCACCAAGCGAAACGTCCCACCGTCCCACGGCTTCTGTTTTCGACAAGGCACGTCTGACAGCCAGCCGGCGACCTTGGTCTGTTATGCCTGTCACACCAGTCCTCCGCCGCTCTCTCTGCCCGTTTGCGGCAGCATGCCGCGCAGGTGCAGGCGGGGTAGTGGCCCCGGTATGCGTAGTCACGGTCATCAAGACCAGCAGGCATGGATCTCCCCAGGAACTATTTCGCTTTGCCGTCCCCTTGCTCACAACCCTGCTATCAAGACGGCGGAAACACCGCGACCAGTATGCACCGCCGGTGTCACATCCGTGTCTCTCCAACCATTGTGCCGCTTACGGATGTGTCACGTCGCCCGCACTCCAACCTGGCCCTTCGCAATTGTCAGGGTTTGCCCGACATACAAGACCTCCCTGTGGGGATAGCATACGCCTCATCACACCCCGGACCGGGTCCACAGACGATACGGCGGCCTCTGACGCCCGGGGACAAGCATGATCTGCCAACCTGGCAGCACTCAAGGGGGAAACAGAATGGGCAGAATGGACGGGAAAGTCGCGGTTATCACAGGGGCTGCCGACGGCATCGGCGAGGCGACAGGCAGGCTCTTCGTTCAGGAGGGCGCACGCGTTGTTGCCGCCGACATTGATGACGAAAGAGGTCGCTCCGTCGTCCGCGAGTGGGGCGGCAATGCTCTGTATCTCCACACCGATGTCACTCAGGAGGCTCAGGTCAAGGCGGCGATTGACCTAGCGGTCCGGGAGTTCGGCCGGATCGACTGTCTTCACAACAACGCTGGCGGGGCCGGCATGTTTGCGCCCATCCAGGACATCCCGGTGGAGGCCTTCGACCAGACGATTGCCCTCATGCTGCGGGCCGCGTTCATCGGCATCAAGTACGCCGCTCCCATCATGAAAGCTCAAGGCTCAGGGAGCATCATCAACACCGCCAGCGTGGCCGGGTTCCGGACCGGCGACTCGGACCACAGCTATTCCGTCGCCAAGGCCGGCATCATCCAGCTGACCCGCACGGCCGCCATGGAGCTGGGCGTATGCAATGTCAGAGTCAACTGCATCTCGCCCGGTTTTGTCGTCACCGGCGCGTTTCAGAAGGCAGCCGGCATGACCAGGGAAGCCTACATCCAAAGGCTGCCGCAGGTGAAGGAGCACTTCGCCTCCTTCCAGCCCCTCCGCCGGGCATGCCTGCCGGAAGACATCGCCAGAGCTGTGCTCTGGCTGGCGAGCGACGAATCGGCCTTTGTGAACGGCGCGAACCTGGTGGTGGACGGCGGCATGTCCAACGGAAAGACCTGGAGCCAATGTCTCGCGGACATGGGGCGGATCGGGGCCGTCCTCTTGGGTTGAGCCAGCACTTGCCCCTCCTCAGGCTCTCAGTCGCCGTTGCCGCCAGCACCAGAAGGCCCAGGCCGGGTTCCATGGCCGCGAGGCGGCCAGGCATATGCGTCCGCACCAACACATGCGCGAGGCGCGTGGCTTCCAGACGAAGCGCTTCTCCAGACGGCCAACCCCAAGAACGGCACGCATGCCGTCTGACGCCCGGGTGACCTGCGGCCATTCCATTGAGAGGATTCTGATAGCCTGAGGAAAACGGTTGAGACTGCAGCGTGACTCCGGCGATCTAGACTGCGGTAGGACCGCATAGGCAGCGTCACGTATGTTTACAGGAAGATTGGATGTAGCGGGTTGCCGGCGCCGGGTCGTGCCTCTTGCAGCCATTCAAGAGGCACACGGTCGGATTCTCGCCAGGCAGCGAAAGGGGGAGTGCAGGTCATGAAGATAGGACACAGACGGTTCAGGTTCAACATCCTCCTTAAGATGCTGGCGGTGTTCCTGCTCGTCATCACTGCCTTCGCCTGCTGGTGGTGCTACTGGGCACTACCCAAGTTCCAGGCGGACAAGGTGCAAGACGCTCAGGCCCGCACGCAGAACGCCGTAGAGTTGGCCTGGGGCGCCATCGCCCAAGTGTACCAGATGCAGCAGTCCGGGCTTATGCCGGAAGACCAGGCCAAGGCCTACGCGCTGGTGGCAATAGGCGGTTTGAGATGGGACACCGGACACGGGGACGCTTGCTTCTGGATCAGCGACCTAGGCCCCGTGCTGCTGGTGGATGCCGAGAATCCCGGTTTGGTGAACAGAAACGTGGCCGACGTGACCGACGCGGACGGCAACTTCGTGTACCGAGACTTTGCAGCAATAGCACAGAACCAGGGAGAGGGTGCCTATACCTACCGCTGGAACGACGGAGGCCGCGTGGTTACCAACATGGCCTACGTCAAGTCCTTCGAGCCCTGGGGTTGGGTCGTAGGAAGCAGGGGGGTAGACAAGGGCGCCCTTATCGCCGAATACAGGTCGTGGAGGGACGTCCTCGGTATGACACTGGGCGGCATCTGCTTCGCCAGCCTGTTCCTGTCCTGGTTCATTACCCGGAACACCGTGGCCAAACCTCTTGCTTCCCTAGTGAAGACTTCTGAAGCGCTGGCCATAGGCGACGTCGACCAGAAGATAGAGGTCAAGGCGAACGACGAGGTGGGCGACCTGGCTGCGGCCTACTCGAAGGTTATTGAGTATATGAAGGACATGGCGGAGGCGACGAGCAGGGTCGCCGACGGTGACCTGACCGTGGAGACCAAACCCAGGTCTGAGAAAGATATCCTGGGACACGCGCATGCGCGGCTCATTGCCAGGCAGCGCGAACTGATCGGGAAGACGGCTGCGGCAGCGGCGAACGTGGCCGAGGCCAGCAAGCAACTGACCAAAGCCTCAGAACAGACGGCGCAGGCCACCCAGCAGATCACAGCCACCATCCAGAGCGTTGCCAGGGGAGCCAGCGAGCAGTCAAGCTCCCTGCAGCGCACGGCGCAGGCCATGGAGCAACTGACTGAAGCAATCAACCAGATTGCCGCCGGCGCCCAGGTCCAGGCCAAAGGAGTGGAAGAGGCTACCCACATCGTCAAGGAGGTATCGGTCGCTATTGCGGAGGTTTCGGCCAACGCCGAGGCTGGCGCTGAGTCGTGGGGGATCACCGCCAAGTCAGCGGCCGAAGGTGCGCGCAAGACCCATGAGACGGTGGAAGGCATGGTCAAGATAAAGAGGGCCATGGACCTTGTATCCGCAAAAGTCAGCGACCTCGGCGGGCGGTCTCAGGAGATCGGCAAGATCGTGGCCACCATCGACGATATCGCGGCTCAAACTAACCTCCTCGCCCTGAACGCCGCTATTGAGGCTGCCCGCGCCGGAGAGCAAGGAAGAGGCTTCGCTGTCGTAGCCGATGAGGTCAGGAAGCTCGCGGAGCGCTCGTCCATGGCTACCAAGGAGATTGCCTCCCTGGTAAGTGGTATACAGGCCAGCCTCAGGGAAGCCATAAGCGCCATGCAGCAGGGCAGCAAGGATGTCGAGACCGGCTACGCGCTGGCCGCCGATGCGGGCAACTCGCTGGACGCCATCCTCGAGAGATCGGAGGCCGTTGGCAAGCAGGTTGAGCGCATATCAAGCGCCGCCAAGCAGCTGCACGCTTTCAGCAGCGAAATGGTCGCGGCCATTGACCGGATCAATCGAGTCATTGAGCAGAATGCGGCCGCTACCGAGCAAATGCACGAGAGCTCGAGGTCTGTTTCCTCTTCTGTGGCCAATTCGGCCACCATAGCGGAGGACAACAGCGCCGCGGCACAGGAGGTCTCGGCCTCGGTAGAGGAGATGTCGGCGCAGGTCGAAGAGACGCTGGCGGCTGCTCAGTCCCTGACCGACATGTCCGAGGAATTGGAGAGGTCCGTCTCGGTCTTCAAGATTAGATAGGAGGCCTTACCGTCTCTCAGCTTCCTTGCTCGGGAGCAATTCAGAGCAATTCACGCGGTCGCCGCTACTGAGCGGCGACCGCTCGTTTCTCCGCCCTCCCCCTTGACCTTGCCGTTGATAGGTGGTAATACGAGAGAGCAGGACATGAACGCCCGGCAGACCATTGAGTACATAGACCAGAACCCGGACTGCGTGATCGCTGACCCGCAGGACAGCCGCTATTGTGCCTGTGAGGATTGCCGTCAGGCCCGGGAGTGGATCAGGACCCATCAGGACGTGTGGCAGATCTACCAGCAATTCGGAAAATATAAGGCGCTCCGGGCTCTCTAGAGCGCTGCGGGCAAGTCATCCGCCGCCCGTGGCAAAGAAAATGTACAGTTCATCACCATCTTTCAAGGGCTTGGTGTACTCGCTCAACAGCAACTTCTCCCCGTTGACAAAGAACTGCATCAATCCGAGCAGCTTCCCTTCCTTGTCGTAGACCCACTTCCGCATAGCCGGGTACCGCTCCACCATCACCCGGAGGCAGTCCAGCGCGTCAGTGCCGTCTACCTCGAAGATCTCGGGTTCCCCCTCAAGCTTACTAAACTGCCGCAGCAGGTTCGATACCTTCACCTTTATCTTCATCTGTCAGCCCCTGCTCAGTGATAATGGAAGTTCATTCTATCATCTGGCTGCCAAGCAACGCATGTCCGCCATGGCCCGCTCATCGCCCTCACGCAAGTGGCCCCTCATCTGGGGACGAGGGGCCACTTGGCTACCGCACACTCGACTTGCTGCACGCGTTACTTGTATAGCTTGGCTGCCAGGTCATTGAGCCCCAGCCTGGTCAGTGTCTCCTGAGTCGGCCGCCCGTCCGGGGCCAGCCCCCTGATTGGGTAGAATTCCTCCATCAGTGTCTTCATGTCCGGCACCGACCCAGCCGCCCCACCTTCCGTGGGCATGGTGAGGATGCGGACAGGCAGTCTGTCGTCCTTCGCTGTCATCCCAACGAGGTTGTTGAAGCCGCGCTTCATATGCCAGATACGCTCGCCACACTCAACCAGCTCCGGGAAGGTGTAGTCAAAACCGCTCGACGTGACAAAGAGGTCCACGAGTTCTTCCGCATTCACCACGCCAGTCACCATGTAGCAAAGTATGCCCGAGTTGTATATCTGCCCGTAGTCCTGCCCGCCTTTGACCGCCGGACCCCACCCCTTGCTGGTCTTGACCTGAGCCGCCAGAGCCCCAGTCAGACCAAACTCAGGGAAGTTATAAACGCCGGTTCCCACGCTGTACAACGGATCGTTGGTATGGCAGGCGCCGCGTGGACCGGTGGCATAGGACACTGCCAGCCCGTGATTGGTTCTGGGGTCGTGCATCGGCACCTCTAAGCCCTTAACTTCTATGGCGAAATCCGCCGACCCCAAGCCGACCTTCGCCGCCGCCCTCTTGCAGCCTTCGGCCAGCAGATCCCCAATGCCTTCTCGCTTCGCTATCTTTGTGATCATCTTCATAGCCGCGTCGGCATCTCCCCATTTCAGTTCGATGCCGTCGAGGTCCTTGGCTTTGAGGATGCCCTTCTCAAAGCACTCCATAGCCCAGGCCAGTGTCCCGCCGCACGAGATGACATCCAGGCCGTAGTCATTGCACATCTCGTTCATCTTGATGACCGCGCCCATGTCTTCCATCAGCAGGTTGCTGCCCAGGGCACCCACGCCCTCGTACTCCGGCCCCGGCCCCTTGAACCCCTTGAACGGGCCTTCCTTGATGTCCATTACCCGCTTGCATCCGACCACGCAGCCGTGACAGGATTCGGTGCCGCCCAAGTAGGCCGGGCTGTTCTCCACCGCTCCGCCGATCTTGCCAGCGCCGGGGTTGCCTACTATCCTCCAGTTGCTCCCCGGGATGTCCCCGGTGGCCATACTCACCTCAACGGCGGCAACAGTGCCACTCATGCCCAGCACCATGGTGATTATGTTCTCTTTGGCCTTCTGGATTACTACCTTGCGCCTCTCGGCGAACTTTTCAGGGTCGGCCAGGGGCACCTTGCCGCTGCCTATGGCCACGATGGCCTTCACCTTCTTCGACCCCATGAGCGCACCCAGGCCACAGCGGGCGGCGAAGTCCTTCTTCCCGTTGCAGACTGCGGCGAACTTCACCATTTTCTCCCCGGCCTGCCCAATGGCCACGACCTTGGGTTTCTTGCCGCCATGCCGCTCCTTGAGGAGATCGTGCACCCCGAAGTTTCCCTTCCCCCACAGGTCAGAGGCATCCTTGATCTCCACCTTGTCGTCCTGGATCAGAATGTACACGGGCTTGGCGGAGGCCCCAGTCAGGATGATCTCGTCCCACCCTGCCATCCTCAGCTCGCTGGCGAAGTCGCCCCCACAACTCGCTTCCCCAAATATGTTCGTCAGCGGGGACTTGCCGCACACGGCGAAGCGCGCACCGCCGGGGAGCGTATTGCCGCTCAGAGGCCCGGTCAGCAGGAAGAAGGGATTCTTGGGGGACAGTGGGTCAACATGCGGGTCGACCCGGTCGAACATAAGCTTGGCTCCCAATCCACTCCCCCCGATGAACTTCCGCAGGATATCCTTCTCTATCGTGCCCTTCGAGATCTTGCCGCTACTGAGGTCGATTTCCAGTGTCTTGCCTTCAAAACCAGCCATAGATGCCCCCCTTCTTTGTTAAGATATTGAGTTCAGATTGTCGAGAAGCAGACGATGATTATAAGGTATGACATTGTGCCAGTCAAACGCCGCCTCTCAGTGTCATGTTGACCGCATTCAAGACTAGGACACTATCAGCCTGCTCTTGTTCGCGCACTTCCAGGCCGGATGGTCTACTCCAGCCGCGCCGCCAGCTTTGCCCACTCCCATGCATGCTCATACAGATGGAGTCCGCTGCTCAGGCAGATCATCTCTCCGTCCGGCACTCCGATCTCAGAGGCCATATGCTCTTTCATCAGCTGCAGTCCGGCCAGATTCGACGGGAAACCACCCCAGAGGTCCCATGACCGGAAATAGACCACAAAATGAAAGCGCCCGTACCGGATCCTGGTGTGTATGCCCCTCAGGCATGGAGGATCAGGCAGATAGATGGAGTCCCGATTCCCAACTGCCATGTAAGCCTGGTTGGTATTGTGGCCGCTCTCACGGTACATCCGTATGACTTCGCCCATCTGCGGTTCCAGGTCCTCGCCATAGGTGTATTGCTCGTTCTCCGCCCTGAACGACGTCATCAGGTACGGCAAATACGACTCTACGTATTCCATTGTCGTCGGCGGGGGCACTCCTGCGGGCACGTCGGGCACCAAGGGCCGGATCGCCGGCTCCCTTATCTGCACCACCACCAGGTCCAGCTCCTTCCGCCGCTGCCCCTGGAAACTGCCCCGATCAATCCTGTATTCGTAGCCCTGCGCCAGTGTGGCGCGGAGACTCAGAAACCAGGCTTCGGGCAGATCCCTCGCCTCAATCGTGGTGACGCGCATTTGACCTTCACTCATGATCCACACCTAGGCGCCGGTTGACCCGAATCCTCGGCCCCCACGGTCTGTCCGCCCGACGTCCGGCACTACCCTGACCTCGACGTCCACCACCGGCAGAACCACTAGTTGCGCTATCCGGTCCCCTTGCTTGATCCTGTACCCCTTCGAGCCGAAGTTCTTGAGCTCGATCTTGACGGTTCCCCGGTAATCGCTGTCAATCCACCCCGCACCTGTCTCTATGTTCGCCTTAACCGAAAGCCCGGACCGCGATGCAATCCGGCCCACTGTCCCTGGAGGCAACTCTATGACCAGGCCGGTCGAAACCAGCGCCCTCCCGACCTCTGCCTGGCCATCAGGCTGGCACCGCGTCGGGGGAATTTCAGTATCTTCACATGAATAGAGGTCGAACCCGGCACTTCCCGCCGTCATCCTGGTAGGGACTTTCGCCCCAGGCTCGACCAGCTTCACTCCCAGCGAATACATATCCCTTTGCCCGGGCATTCACACTCCGCGGTCCAACCTGGGATGTCTTGCAGGTGGATGTTGATCCGCAGGAGAGTGAGTTGATTATATTGACGCCAGGAAACCCCTTCAAGTTGTTTGCGGGGGGCCAGGCGCATACAGCCCATGTTCCAGGATGTACCTCTCGACAGCCCGCGGTACCATGCCGGCGATCGACCGGCCTTCAGCGACCCAGCGCCGGATGTCCGTGGCCCGTAAGTCCACCTGCGGGACCTGCGCAAAGATGATCCGGTCCGCGATCCCCGGCACGGCAGCCTGCAGGCTCTCCAACGACGGCAGCGGGCACCCAGGCCGGGGGAAGGCTACCAGCGTGCACAGCCGCAACAAGCGACCCGGCTCCCGCCACTTGCCGATTTCTGCCAGCGCGTCACTCCCCAGCAGAAAGAAAAGGGCCGACCCACTCCCGAGCTCCCTGTGGAATGTGTCAATCGTGTCCACCGCATACGAGGGTCCCGGCCTTTCCGCCTCTATCGTGGATAGCTCGAACCGTCGCCGCCTCTTCAGCGCCAGCCGTACCATCTCGACCCGATCCGCCACCGGCGAGATCGGCGTGCCCTCCTTCATCCATGGTTGCCCGGCAGGCACAAAGACGATCTTGTCGAGTTTCAAGGATTTCTGGATCGCCCGCGCCACGGTCAGGTGACCCCTGTGAATGGGATCGAAAGTGCCTCCGAATACCCCGACTCTCATGGCCGACCCAGCTTTGGACTGAAATAGATATCGTCTGGAAAGACCAAGAAGCCACCATTACTGTCAAGGTCGATCCCTGCGGCCATATAGGCTCTCCAGCCCAACTCCGCACAATGGAGATTCCCCGAGTTCAACTTCACTGGGAAGGTCGCTGTGGCTGCATAGTCAAACGGCCGGCCTGTTTGAGCGAGCGCGTACTCTACCACTGCGCCAAGGATCTTATCACGGTCGTGGACGTCTTTCAGTCTGCGCACAGAAACTTCTGCTGGCAAGTCTCTCGCCAGGAACTCTCCCAGCGCAGTCTGGCTGATGCCAAGATTGTAGGTGGCTTCCACCACACTCGGATAGGGGTCCTCCACATACACCGCCACGTGATCCCAGTAGCCACCCTCGCTCCAACCGTTATAGATATCCACGAAGAGGAGGTCCCCCGCTTCCAGGAATTCCTCATCAATCTCACCCACTCTCGCAGGCACCGGGAGCGTGCTCCCCCTCACCACCACCAGAGAGACGGCGACAAAGAGAAGAACCAGACAGACGCCGATCCTTCGCACTGCACTTCTTTCCACGCTTGTTCTTCCCCTTCACCCCCGCGGGTTCACACATTCACATTACTGGGGCATTTGCACATTCTTGTGCACCTATTACTACACTACAGCGATGAACTCAATCATATCACGGAGGAGAAGACAGAATAATAGTGGTAGTAAGGGGGTCTGGTGGCTATCCGGCGAAGGTGGCGAGGATCTCATCGATGCTCTTTCGCAGGTTGGGGTTTGAGGGGATCATGCCAGCGATTTTCTGGTGCCCGCGGAGAACGGTCGAGTGGTCCCGCCCACCCAGGAGGCGCCCCAAGTCCTGAAGACCGCAGTTGGTCTTCTCCCGAACCAGATATATTGCGATATGGCGGGCCAGCGCCACCTTATGGTTCCGCTGGCGGCTCTTAAGAGCATCGAGGCTGACCTGAAAATGCTCCGCCACGGCAGCCAGTATGGAGGCTGGTGTGATGGCCTTTGGTTCCCCAGGTGTGCCCAGGCTGTGAAGAGCCTGTTGCGCCAATTGCAGAGTGGGGTTCTGCCGCATTAGCTTCGCGTACGCCATGACGAGATTAAGAGAGCTTTCCAGCTCGCGCACATTTCGCTGGCACCGCTGGGCGATGTATTCGAAGACAGCGTCGTCGATGACTGCCTGGAGCTGAGCCGCTCTAGCCCGCAGGATAGCGAGGCGGGTGTTCAGGTCAGGAGCCTCGACTTCGGTCACCAGTCCGCTGCCCAGACGGGACCATAGCCCGGTCTCCACCGAGGCCAGAGAGGCGGGGGTGCGGTCACTGGTGACCACCAACTGGCAGTTGGCATCGTGGAGTTCATTGAACGTGTGAAACAGTGTCTCCTGAGTCTGCGGCTTCCCAACGATGAACTGGATGTCGTCTATGACGAGCAGGTCCGTGTTGCGGAACTTGGCGCGGAACTCATCGATGCGTCTCTCCTTGAGGGAGTTCACGAACTCGTTGGTGAACTGCTCGCTGCTGGCGCAAACGACCCTGATGCCGTTTTCTGAGGCGTCGTTGGCGATGGCATGGGCGAGGTGGGTCTTGCCGACGCCGGGCTGGCCGTGGATAAACAGTGGGTTGTGTCCCCGCCCGGGCCCCTCGGCCGCAGCCATGGCTGCGGCAAAAGCCAGCCTGTTGGAGGCTCCGACAACAAAGTTGTCGAAGGTGTGCTGCGGGTTGATCATGGGCAGGAGCCGCGATGCAGCCGAGTCGCGGAGAGAAGAACTGGGCTCCCGTCCGAGGCAAACCTGGAACTGAACCTGAAGCTCTTCCCCGGTGATGCTCATCAAGACTTTGGTCACCAAGGAACGGAGCCGCTTCTCGAGCCACTCCTGGGCGAAAGCACTCGGAGTGCCCACAATGAATTGGCCGCCCTGGTGGCTGAGGCCAACAGTGTCTCGCAGCCAAGCCTCGAAGTTTGCCTTGCTTATCTGAACCTGGAGGGCGCCTTTGGCCGCTTCCCAGGTTTCTTTGGCGGTTCTCATTGTCGCCTTTCTCGCGATCTAGAGAGCTGTACCGTGGCCCTAGGGGCAGACGAGCGCGTCAAACACGACAAAGATGAATATGGGACCAACAGAATCGACAGTGGATTGCCTTCGGCAACTTGCCTGGAGTATTCGGACCCTACGGGCCAATCGTCAATCTTGCGCCGTGTTGGCCGGGAAGCTCTCAGGAATTGCCTGGGCGAAGCTCACAGTCCTGTCCCCCCAGTGAGCTTCTTAGGGAGTTTACCACCAGCCCACATGTGGCCGTCAAGGGGTTTTCGTTATGTTCTCTCGCCGTAGAGGCGTCAAGCATTCACTCGCTGCAGAATGTGTGACGCTACGGTGGCTGCTTGTCTTTTGGCCGCGCGGTGTGCTATAAAGCCCTTCTGAATGGTGTTCGGGGCCCGGGTGATTGTGCGTTCTGGGGGCCACGAGACGAACTGACTCCGCCAACGGCAGCGGATCTGGAGGCAGTACATCGCTGCAGGATAATGGCGCGCCTAGAGGGATTCGAACCCACGACCCCCGGTTCCGAAGACCGATGCTCTAATCCGCTGAGCTATAGGCGCTGGGGTGGACGGAGGGATTCGAACCCTCGGTCTCCAGGGCCACAACCTGGCGCCTTAAACCTCTGGGCTACGCCCACCACGATGAGGCCATTCTAGCATCTGAAGAAGACGAAGATCAAGGTGAAGGAAACGCCCCGCGAACGGGTCGGCGCAGTGATCGCTGCTGCCGGCAGCAGCCGCCGCATGGAAGGGATCGACAAGATATTCGCTTCTCTGGTGGGGAAGCCGGTTCTCTGGCACGTTCTGAGGGTGTTCGAGGATTGTCCTGTGGTGGACGAGGTCATAGTGGTGCTGAGTGATGAAAGCGTGCCGCGCGGCGAACGTCTCGTGGAAGAGGGTGCGTTCTCTAAGGTGACGGCGGTGTGCGCCGGGGGGAGGCGGCGCCAGGACTCGGTGGGTGTGGGGCTGCGCAAGCTGAAACAACCGGATTGGGTGGTGATACACGACGGCGCGAGGCCGTGCCTCACGGCGGAACTGATTAAGAAAGGACTGAAAGAAGCCCGACGGACCGGCGCCGCAATTGCCGCTGTGCCCTTGAAGGAAACGGTGAAAGTGGTTGATGGTGAGGGTAGGATTGAGGTGACGCCTGTGAGGGAAAGTCTGTGGTCAGCGCAGACACCGCAGGTATTCCGGTTCGACGTCATCGCGGGGGCGTATGCCAGTGTGACCCGCGAGGTGACGGACGATGCGTCGATGGTGGAAGCGATGGGGCATAAGGTCCGCGTCTACATGGGCCGCTATGATAACATAAAGGTGACCACACGGGAGGACCTCGCGCTGGCGGAGACTATCTTGAGGATGAGGCATGAGGGTTGGCATCGGCTATGATGTTCATGCGCTGGTGAGCGGGAGGCGACTGGTGCTGGGTGGAGTGGAGATTCCGTTCGAGAAAGGGCTGGACGGGCACAGCGATGCCGACGTGCTGATTCACGCGATAATCGATGCGCTTCTAGGCGCGACGGCGCAGGGAGATATCGGGGTCCATTTCCCCTCGTCGGACCCGCGGTACAAAGGGATTTCCAGTGTGGCCCTCCTCCGGGAGGCGGCTGCCATGTTGCGGATCGCAGGATGGGGGGTTCACAACGTTGATGCCAGCATCGTGGCGGAGCACCCGAGGCTGACGCCCCACATCGCTGAGATGCGTCGAATCGTAAGTGAGGCTGTGGGAATCGATATTGACCAGGTGAGTATCAAGAGCACGACCTCAAAGGGGATTGGCTTCCTGGGCAGGGGCGAGGGGATAGCGGCACATGCAGTGGCTCTGGTGGAAAGGGCGGAGAAGCTTCGACAGCGACGCGGGCAGTGAAGCCACCCGGCAGGATCAGCTCCGGAGCCAAAGGAGAAACTGTGAAGGTATACAACACACTTACGGCGAGGGAAGAGGAGTTCGTACCGCAGGGTGATGTGGTGAAGATGTACGTGTGCGGAGTCACGCCCTATGCGGAGTGCCATCTGGGCCATGCCATGAGCTACGTTGTCTTTGACATGGTACGCCGCTACCTGGAGTTCCGCGGATACAGAGTGAAATACGTCCAAAACTTTACGGACATTGACGACAAGATCATCAAGCGGGCCCAGGAAGCCGGTGTTGCCCCCGCCGAGCTGGCTGAGAAATTCATTGCTCAGTACTTCGACGACATGGACCGGCTCAACATCCGGAGGGCCGATGTCTACCCCCGGGCGACGCAGGAGATCCCTAAGATAATCGAGGTGGTCAAAGGTCTCATCGAGAAAGGCCGGGCCTATGAGGTGCAGGGAGACGTGTATTTCCGCGTGAAGAGTGCACCCGACTATGGGAAGCTCAGCCACCAAAGCCTGGACGACTTGCAGGCAGGGGCGAGGGTCGAGGTCGGCGTAGACAAGGAGCACCCGCTGGACTTCGCCCTGTGGAAGGCGGCCAAGCCGGGCGAGCCGTGGTGGGATAGCCCCTGGGGCAGAGGCCGGCCGGGCTGGCACATCGAATGCAGCGCTATGTCGATGCGGTATCTGGGGGAGACCCTGGATATCCATGGCGGGGGACAAGACTTGATCTTTCCGCATCACGAGAACGAAATTGCCCAGTCAGAGGGATTCACCGGTGTAAAACCGTTTGTGAAGTACTGGATGCACAATGGGTTCGTGCAGTTGGGCGGCGAAAAGATGAGCAAGTCTCTGGGCATTTTCGTGACGCTCAGGCAGGCGCTGGAGCGCTTCAGCCCTGATGCCTTGAGGCTCTTCATCCTAAGCTCCCACTATCGGAGCCCGATCAATTTCAGTGAGGAAGGAGTAGCGGCGGCGGAAAAGGGCATGGAGAGGCTGAGGCAAGCGGCCCTTGTTGATTCCCCGCGCGGGACGGGAGGCTCGGTGGTGGTGGATGTGGAGGCCTATCGGCAAAGGTTCATTGATGCCATGGACCACGATTTCAACACTCCGCAGGCACTGGCGGCTCTGTTCGACTTGGCCCGGGACATCAACCGCACCCTGGACCAGGGAGGTGATCCGCGGGAGGCCCGCCAGACGCTACGCGAGCTGGCGGGTGTCTTGGGGCTGACGTTTGAGGCACCTCAGGCTGACCTGACAGCGAAGCCTTTCATCGATCTCCTCGTCTCGCTCCGCGCGGAGTTGCGGAAAGAGAAGCATTGGGGAATGGCCGACAGGATCCGCACGTCACTGAAGGACTTGGGCATAGTCCTCGAGGACACTCCGCAGGGCACCGTCTGGAAACAAGAGAAGCGGTCGGTTTGACACGCGTTTAACCCTTTGGGATACCACATAGCTTGACAAGAATCATATGTGATGTTACAATTCCATAACGTCGAATTCGACATCAGGAGAGACAGCCCTGGCTGATAGGGAGTTGGCCGGGGGTTAAGGAGGAGACAGGTGCACAACTGGGAGACGAAGGACCCCTATTTGACGGCCTGGGTGAGACTGCGCCAGGCGTCCGATGCTGCGCTCCGGGCGACAGAGATCGAGTTGGGCAAGCGACAGACTACTCTGGCTCAGATGGACGTGCTGCTCATTCTGAGCATGAGCAAGGTTCCTCTCAGCCCGGGCGAGATTTCTGCCTATGTGTTTCGGGAGAAGCACAGCGTCTCGGCCCTGTTATCACGCATGCAGAGGGCCGGGTACGTGAAAAAGGTCAGAAGCAAGAAGGACCAGAGGGTGGTCAAGATCCAGATCCAGCCCAAAGGCAGAGAACTCCTGAATCAGTCGGTTGCCGTGATCATCGGGTACGCCAGGGATCTGCTGAAGTCGCGCTTCTCTGAGAAGGAGATACGCCAGTTTGACCGATTCCTGAAGGCCTTGAGAGACCTGGCACTGCGGGAGTTGGGCACGGAAGCGAAGCGCGTTCCTGCTACGATCGGCTGGGAACCGGAGCCTGCTAACCAGTGGCGCGCTATCGTCAAGCAGTATCACGCCGGACAGGGTGGCGTCCGCAGAGTGGCGGCGCCGAAGTAGGCCCGGGCGTCCTCCGGGGCGCGTTTGCCTTGGCAATAACTTCCAGATTTGAGAGGGAGGGTCAATCGCAGCCCTCCCCCGGAGTATGAGCATCTGCCTGGTGTGGTTTCGTGCCGATGTGAATCGCGACGACGCCGCAGGTGAGAAACCGGAATCGCACGCCCTGCAGTCCGGCCCTTTGCATTATCCCTCGTAGCCCTTCCGCACTGGGGAACTCCATGATCGAGCGGGGCAGATACACATAGGCCTCCTTGTCCCCCGAAACCAGCCAACCCACGAGAGGCAGTATGTGCATCAGATATGCGCGGTGGAGGCCCCGCATGATAGGGTTCTTGGGACGCGAGAACTCCAGGCACACCACCTTCCCTCCGGCCTTGGTGACCCTGACCATCTCGCGCAATGTCTTCTCCATATCCGGAACATTCCGCAGGGCGAAGCCCACTGTGGTGCCATCGAAGCACTCGTCGGCGAAGGGCAACTTCTCGGATGCGGCCAGCAGCAGCGCTGTGCTTCGTGTCTGACAGCGGGCTCTCCGCAGCATGGGTTCGCAGAAGTCTATGCCCACGACGCAGCTGTCAGCCCCGAGCTTTCTCTCCAGTTCTGAGGCAAGCTTACCCGTCCCGGTCGCTACGTCGAGGACAGTCACGGAACCGTCTATCTCCAGAGCAGACGCGGTGGCCCGACGCCAGCGTCGGTCCTGGTTGAAGCTCAGCAGGGTATTGAGCAGGTCGTAACGGCGTGCAATCGCGGTGAAAGCCCTGTGGACGTAGGCGGCTTTGTCGGTCATCTGGCCTGGGCGCCTCCGGCGCAGAGCCCTTTGCACATGATTGTGCACAAAATGCACATTATGCACAATGAACCCATGCGCCTGACTGCTCTCTCGCTTGCCCGGACTGGCGGCGGATGATGTGCACTTCGTCCCCCGGCTTGCTCCCGAGGAGGCGCGCGGCGCTGCCCTCCTTCAGGGCTATCTCGAGGTGTCCGCTGCTGCCGATGAGGGCCAGCAAGCCCTGGCCGTCCTCGTATGAGCGGCTCAAGGAGCGGATGCGGTGTCCGGCTACCCGAATCGAGTAGCTGCCCGGCGGCAGGTCCCCGCGGGCAATACTTGTGATCAGGTTGCCGAAGTGGTCGATGTGCACAACGTGCCCAGTGATGTTCCCCCTTGCATCGGTTCGGGGCTTAGGCAACGGTAACACGTTGATGGAGCTTATGGACTGTCCCAGTTCTTCCAGCGGCCTGCCGAGCGAGATATGAGCCGCTATTGGGGCGAAGATATCCCGGCCATGAAATGTGGTGCTGACGGGGTGATGCCAGTACGTGGGCTTGGCGATCTCGAAAGCCTGGAGTGGCGGGGGCAGCCTCATCAAGGTTGGCTTGGAGATCCGCTTGCTCGACGCAGCGTGGACAACGTAGCTCAGCACACCATTATCAGGCGCCACAAAGATGGCCCTGTCAGTCTCCAGTATTATCGGGCGGCGCGCACCGCCTACGCCGGGGTCGACGACCACGAGGTGAATGGTGTCCTGCGGGAAATAGGGGATAGCGGTGCTGAGGACAAAGGCCGCCTGCTGGATATTCTGAGGCTCGATGGTATGACAAATGTCGACGAGAGTGACATCCGGGTTGATTCCCAGGATCACACCTTTCATGACACCGACATAGGCATCATCGAGGCCGAAATCAGAGGTGAGAGTTATGATTGGCTTTGATGATACTGGGATCGAGCGTGGTAGCCCTGCCATCTGGCGCTCAGTGTCACCCGGGGTGATCGGCGTCACCGCCGGGGACGAGACTCACCAATGAACGGCAGCCCAGGCAGTGAATATCGCCAGGGCCACAAAAACTACGACGAGGACAATGGTGAACTGGAAAAGCGTCTTCTCAAGTCCCCGGCGCGTCCGGAAGGTGGTGTCAGCCTGCCCGAAGATGCCGCCCAGACCGCCGCCTTTTACCTGAAGCAACAGCACCACAATCATCACCACGGAGATGATGATCATGGCTACGTGGAGGTATGTCTGCACTAGTCCGCGCCAAGCTCCTTTCGAATCGAGTCACTCACTGACTTGGGGTTGGCCCTACCCCTGGTGGCTTTCATGACCTGGCCAACGAGGAATGTCAGCGCCTGCTCTTTGCCTGCCTTGAAGTCTACCACTGCCTGCCTGTTGGATGCAATCACGTCTCTCACTGCGGCCTCGATGGCCGAAGCATCACCAATCTGGGTGAGTCCGCGCCGGCTGGCGATCTCCCTGGGGGCCTGCCCGGTCTGGAACATCTCCTCAAACACCTTCTTAGCGGCCGGGCCAGTCACGGTCCCGTCTTCCGCCATTTGGATCAACTCGACCAGATGGGGCGGAGTGACTTTGGACTGGTGGATCTCGATGCCCGCAAGATTCAGCCGGTGGGTGAAGTCGCCCAGTATCCAGTTGGCGATGCTCTTGGCCTTCTTATGCTCTGCCGGACCTTGCATCATGGCCATACAGGCCTCGAAGTAGTCGGCCACGGGCTTGGAGTTGGTGAGCTGAGTGGCGTCGTAGGCGGGCAGGCCGTATTGAGACATGAAGCGCTCTCTCCGTGCTTCTGCGAGCTCTGGCAGGCTGGCCCTGATCTGATTCACCCACTCTTCAGTCAGTACCAGGGGCGGCAGATCGGGTTCGGGGAAGTAGCGGTAATCGTGGGCGGATTCCTTGGTGCGCTGGGGCTGAGTAATCCCCTTGTCATCGAGCCACCCTCTTGTCTCCTGGTAGATGCGGCCCCCTTCTTCGGCTACCTTCCTCTGCCGCAGGGCTTCATATTCCAGCGCGCGGTAGACAGCCTTGAAGCTGTTCATGTTCTTGACCTCGACCTTGGGCAGGGTCTCGGTGGAGCCTTCCGGCCGGATGCTGATATTGGCGTCACAGCGGAAGCTGCCCTCCTCCATGTTGCCGGTAGACACACCGAGATACTGGAGGATGCTGCGCAGTTTCATGAGGTATTGCCTGGCCTCCTCCGGCGAACGCAGGTCGGGCTCGCTCACGATCTCCATGAGCGGAACGCCAGAGCGGTTGACGTCGATCAGAGTGTACGATTCCCCAGCAGCGTCAGTCCGGTGCAGCAGTTTGGCCACATCCTCTTCCAGATGCACGCGCTTAATATTGATGCGGCGGCTCCCGCCGTCCGTATCCACCAGGATCCAGCCTCCAACGGCAATGGGCTCATCGTACTGCGAAATCTGGTAGCCCTTCATGAGGTCAGGGTAGGGATAGTTCTTCCGGTCGAATTTGGTGGACCGGCGTATGGTGCAGTTGAGGGCCAAGGCGGTCATGATGGTACATTCGACGGCCCTGCGGTTGATCGACGGGAGCACCCCTGGCATGCCCAGGCAGATGGGGCAGACATGGGTGTTTGGTGGGGCATTGGCGTAGTCCGCAGAGCA
>JAUCPZ010000310.1 GCA_030372995.1 Dehalococcoidia bacterium | reverse complement strand
CCTGAATTGAAGTGGAAGGCGGCCAACTACGCTGTCTCCTACGAAGTGCAGATCGCCACTTCTTACACCTTCACCACCTCTCTCGTTCAGGATTACCAGGGCATCACGGATCTTTCCAGGGTCGTGGATCCTCTGCCGGACGGCAAATATTACTGGCGCGTGCGCGCCATGAACGCCAATAACGTTTACGGCGCCTGGGCCACATCCCGCTACTTCACCGTGGATACCCAGGCTCCCTCGGCTCCCATCCTCAGCACCCCGCTCAACAACGCTTCAGTCGTGGGCACTCCCACCTTCGCCTGGAAGGCCTCCTCCAGCGCCGTGCGCTACCAGTTCGCCTACGGCACTTCCAGCGACCCACTGGATGGCTTTGTCTACCAGTCCGCTGAGCTCACCACCACCACCCATAAACCGCCCATCATGCAGGTGATGACTCCCTACTTCTGGTTCGTGCGCGCCCGCGACGCCGCCGGCAACTGGTCGGATTGGAGCACTCCGCCCTTCACAATCACCTCGGTGCCGCCCGTCCCGGCCGCCCCGGCGCTGGATGGCCCCGTCTCGGGCTTCCTCACCAACAACACCACCCCTGAACTGAAGTGGAAGACCGTTAATTACGCTGTCTCTTATGAACTGCAGGTTTCAGCCACTTCCACCTTCACCACCCCGCTGGTGCAGGATTATCAGGGCATCACGGATCTCTCCAGGGTCGTGGATCCTTTGCCGGACGGTAAATATTACTGGCGCGTGCGCGCCATGAACGTCAACAACGTCTACGGCGCCTGGACCGCATCCCGCTACTTCACCGTGGATACTAAGGCTCCCTCGGCTCCCAATCCTGTCAGCCTGGCAGACGGAGCGCCCACAACTTCCACAAAACCCGCTCTTTCGGTCAGTGCTACAAGTGGAGCGGTCCGGTATCGGTTCCAGATTGCCGCCGATAACAGTTTCACCAGCCCGGTCAGAGATGTCACCCAGGCAGGTACCGCGTATACCACTGCCCTGTCTCTTATACACATCTGACGCTGCCGACGAGTTCCGAA
>JAUCPZ010000309.1 GCA_030372995.1 Dehalococcoidia bacterium | reverse complement strand
AAGACGGCATACCACATACACAGCGCTGTCTCGTGGGCTCGGAGATGTGTATAAGAGACAGGTCTGGGTATCTAACTTTGGACCGTGAGCCGGTTCAGGGACAGTGTCTGGTGGGTAGTTTAACTGGGGCGGTTGCCTCCTAAATGGTAACGGAGGCGCCCAAAGGTTCCCTCAGCCTGGTTGGCAATCAGGTGTTGAGTGTAAGTGCACAAGGGAGCTTGACTGTGAGACTGACAGGTCGAGCAGGGACGAAAGTCGGGACTAGTGATCCGGCACTCGCAGGTGGAAGCGGTGTCGCTCAACGGATAAAAGGTACCCCGGGGATAACAGGCTGATCTTCCCCAAGAGTCCATATCGACGGGATGGTTTGGCACCTCGATGTCGGCTCGTCGCATCCTGGGGCTGGAGTAGGTCCCAAGGGTTGGGCTGTTCGCCCATTAAAGCGGCACGCGAGCTGGGTTTAGAACGTCGTGAGACAGTTCGGTCCCTATCCGCCGCGCGCGTAGGAGACTTGAGAAGGGCTGTCCCTAGTACGAGAGGACCGGGACGGACGAACCTCTGGTGTGCCAGTTGTCCCGCCAGGGGCACGGCTGGTTGGCTACGTTCGGAAGGGATAACCGCTGAAAGCATCTAAGCGGGAAGCCTGCTTCGAGATGAGGTCTCCCACCCCGTGTGGGTTAAGGCCCCCAGGTAGATGACTGGGTTGATAGGCCGGAGGTGGAAGCTCGGTAACGGGTTTGAGCTGACCGGTACTAATAGGCCGAGGACTTGACCTACAAGAATGCTTCGCATCCACTGTGTGATTCTGAGCCAACCGCCCGGACGGCTCGAGCCTTCCCTTGTGGGGGTGTTCGGTGTCGGGGTTGACAGGTTCATAGGGTTACGGCGGTCATGGCGGAGGGGAAACGCCCGGTAACATTCCGAACCCGGAAGCTAAGCCTTCCAGCGCCGATGGTACTGCACTCGGGAGGGTGTGGGAGAGTAGGACGCCGCCGGACTCAACGTGAGGTAACGCCCGCCCAGGGATCACCATCCCG
>JAUCPZ010000308.1 GCA_030372995.1 Dehalococcoidia bacterium | reverse complement strand
ACATTGGCCCCCTCCTCGGCCAGGGCAATCGCGATCGCTCTGCCTATGCCTCTGCCGGCACCCGTCACTACCGCATTGCGTCCCTTGAGCTTATCACCCATCTTCGACCCTCCTTAGATCTTAATCATTACTTTGTCCGCGGTGAGATCTGACGCCTCTCACCACTCTCGATTGCAGCGCTTCCTGCACCCGGCCCCTCGTCAGGACGAACGCTCTCACTCCCTCGCCGGAGCCGGATTGACATAGTCCACCAGCAGCTCCCGGGGCACGATCTTTTCCAGTTCGTCGATCTTCCATGGTGCCGCCGTGTCCCAGTCCCTGGTGTGCTTTCTCACTATCTGTGGATGGTTCCAGATGCCGACAGCGGCCCTGGAGACAACGAAGATGCAGCCATTGATATCAGCGGCGGCGTCGCTGGCCAGGTAAGCGATGAAAGGAGCAAAGTACTCCGGGTCCGCGCCTTCGCGCCGCGTCTCTTCCATCCCCTGCAGGCGTTCTTCCGAGATCAGACCCGATTCAATCCTCTTTTGCAGCCCCGTGTCCTGATCCGATCCCACGCTCATCCTCGTCCGGGCCCGCGGCGCAAAGGCGTTGCAGGTGACTCCGTAGCGGCCCAGCTCGCGCGCCACCGCGTAGGTCAGGCTGACGATGCCGCCCTTGGCCGATCCATAGTTGCTGTGGCCGACAGTCCCGGCATAGGCCTCTGAGGTGGTGTTGATTATCCGCCCGTACTTCTGCTGCCGCATGAAAACGGAGGCATGCCGGCACAGGTTCCAGGTTCCCTTGAGGTGTACGGCGTGCACCTTGTCGAAGTCCTCTTCAGCCATGTTGAAGATCATCTTGGGCCTGAGGATGCCGGCTATGTTGCACAGGATGTCTATTCTGCCGAACTGGTCAACGCAGGCCCGGACCATGTCCTCGGCCGCCTTGAAACTGGAGACATCGCCGTAGTGGGCGATGGCCTTCACTCCCAGCCTGCGGCACTCTTCTGCCGTGCTGTCGGCAGGGGTCTTGTCCGCCCCGGTCCCGTCCATGGCCACCCCAAGGTCACAGACCAGGACATTGGCCCCCTCCTCCGCCAATGCCAGGGCTACCGCCTTGCCAATACCCCTGCCCGCACCGGTTACGAGCGCGTTTCTACCCTTGAGTCTTTCCCCCAAGCGCTTGGTCCTTGTGAAGGTCTGGACTATTTCTTAGGCAAAGCGACGATGGCGCTGCCGGGAGTGATCTTCTGGCCTTCCGGATTCTCGACGAAGATCTCCAGTTCAACCAGGTTCTCGCCATCCTTCTGATACTTCTTGGTAACCTTGCCTTTGCAGAGCAGCTTCTGTCCGGGGAAGGCGTTGCCGCGGTACTGGACGCTCATCTTCTTGAGCACGCCCTTCTCGCCGATCCAGTCGGTGAGGAGCTGGGTGAGGTAGGCTGCCTCGAGCCGGCCGTGAACGAGGACATTGGGGTAACCCATGGACTTGGCAAAATCCTTGTCGTAGTGCAGCTCAAAGAAATCGCCGGAGGCTCCGGCCCACTGTACCAGTGTCCTGGTGGTGGGGGTCTTCTCGAGGGTGGGGATCTCCTGTCCTTCCTTGACGTCGTCGAAGTATACCTGAGCCATGTGGATACGCCTCCCTTTCCTTAGTAGTTCATTATGGTGTTAGTGCTGATGGCCACAAGCTCCCCCTTCTGGTTCTTGTGGGAGGACTTGTAGACCATGAGAAGCCGCGGACCCTTCTCGCTCGACTTCTCCTGCAGCTCTGAGAACTCGTGGGTGGTGTAGATGGTGTCGCCCTTCTTGATCGGCTTGAAGAACTCCCAGTCGGCTCCGCCGGCGACACTGCGTTTGTACAGCAGGGGGACGCCGATCAGCATGGCGCCGCTGCTGATCATAGCCGTGGTGACCAGGCCGGGGGGAGCGGTGTCTTTCCACATCGGATTCGGATCGCCGATGCACTCGCAGAATGCCCGGATGACCGTCCCGTCAATCTCCATCACTTCTTCTCTGGTCTTGCCGAGATAGCTTTTGACCTCATCCAGGGTCTTCGCGAATTTCCTAGTATCGGTTGTCATACCTCCTCCTTACCGAAGATTGCTTTCTAAATCATATCCCAAAACCAAAATCTTCGTCAAAAGGGAAGCATTCGAGGCTGTCAATGGTGAAGGTCCGGATGGGGCGCGATCACAACCCACCGGAGTTTCTCCACAAAGAAGAATCCGATATCGGCCAACTGCCGCAGCACGGCGTGCGGTTCAAGGTATAATCGATTACTGATCGGAAAGGCCGCTCGGAGGCGTGAAAGCTGCGCATGCTATGAAACCACGGATTCTGGACCTGTCGTATTCAGAAGTGGCAGAACTCGCCATTACTCTGGGCGAACCGTCCTACCGGGCTGACCAGGTACTGAGGTGGATCTACAGCGGCGCAGCCCGGTCCTTCGACGAGATGAGCGACCTGCCCCGGGCGTTTCGGCGGAAGCTGAACGAGAGCTGCCGTCTCTTCACCCTCGAGCCGGTTGATGAGAAGGTTTCGAAGGATGGACAGACCCGCAAAGTTCTGTTCCGGCTGGAGGATAACAAGACCATCGAGTCGGCCTACATGCTGTATGAGGCGACCGAATCCAGCCGGGAGAGGCGCACCGTGTGCGTCTCCACCCAGGTCGGCTGTCCCATTCGCTGCCCGTTCTGTGCCACGGGCCAGCAGGGATTCGAGCGGAATCTCACGGCGGGCGAGATTGTGGAGCAGGTGCTTTACTTCGTCTGGCTGACGCGCGGTGTTGGCCAGGATGGCGCCGCGCTTCCGCCGGCGAGGCGGCCTCTGACGAATGTCGTCTTCATGGGGATGGGGGAACCGCTGGCCAACTACGAGTCGCTGAAAGGGGCCATAGCCAGGCTGAATTCGAAAACGGGCCTGGGGCTGGGCGCGCGGCAGATTACGGTGTCCACGGTCGGCCTGGTGCCGCAGATCCAGCGCCTGGCGAGGGAGGACATCCGTGTAGAGCTGGCCGTGTCCCTGCATGGGGCCACCGACCGGGTGCGGAACATCCTGGTGCCGGTCAACCGCAGGTACCCGCTGGCGAGACTGATACCGGCCTGCCAAGAGTATCTGAAGATGACGGGCCGCCGGCCCACGTTCGAGTACGCCCTGTTCAACGGGATCAACGACTCACTGGACCAGGCGCAGAAGCTGGCCGAACTTCTGGCTGGCTTTCCATGCCATGTCAACCTCATAGTGGGCAATCCCACCCCCGGCAAGGGGTTCCGCCCCTCCGTGCCGCGGCGCGTGGCCGCGTTCCGCAAGGAGCTCACCGACGCGGGGGTCTCCAACACGCTGCGCCAGTCCCGTGGCGCGGACATAGAGGCCGGCTGCGGGCAATTGCGCAGCCGGCGGCTGCCAAACGGGGCATAGGCACAACGCAAAAGAAGAGGGGCGGCCCTCATTCCGAAGGCCGCCCCCGGTATGCCGTTGCCGAAGCGCTAGCGCTTCTTCTTTGGCTGTTCCTTTGACTCCTTGGATGCCGGAGACGCTGAAGCAGCGGAGGCTGCGGGTGCGGGCGCCGGGCTGGCTGCGACCGGAGCCTCTTCCTCATCACGCCCCATGACTACCTGTCTCTTCGAGAAGTAGAGGGCGATGAGGATGATCAGCACGCCGACTACTCCGACCGCAATCTGTGCCGCCAGAGGGCGGTGTTCTTCGAACACCTTCACTCCATCCACTGTGGCCACCGTGACCATCATGGACGCGGCAATCACTGACACGAGGTTGATGACCTTGATCAGCGGGTTAAGCGCCGGGCCGGAGGTGTCCTTGAGCGGATCACCCACGGTGTCCCCTACCACGCTGGCCTTATGGCGCTCTGAGCCCTTGCCCGTGTTCTTCGCCAAGTCGCGCGGCTCGTCTTCAATGGTCTTCTTGGCATTGTCCCAGGCGCCGCCGGCGTTAGCCTGGAATACCGCCATGAGCTGCCCAACCAGGATCACGCCAGCCAGAAAGCCAGCCAGCGCCATCAATCCGAAGACGAAGCCGATCACGATCGGGGTAATGATGGCGAGAAGGGCTGGTGTTAGCAGTTCCTTCTGGGCAGCCGCCGTGACGATGGTGACGACCTTGCCATAGTCCGGGTCGGTGGTGCCTTCCCAGATGCCCTTGATGTTGGCGAACTGCCACCGCACTTCGTTGACCACGTAG
>JAUCPZ010000307.1 GCA_030372995.1 Dehalococcoidia bacterium | reverse complement strand
TTTGCCGGAACCAGGCGATGGTATCGGCGGCGGTTTCCTTCATGGGACGCGGATGGAACCCCAGCTCCCGAGTGGCCTTCTCGTGGCTGATGACGGAATTGCTCTTGACGATGCGGGCCTCGTCCAGAGTGAAGCCCGGCACGCTGTCCTTGACCCAGTTCCAGGCCCAGGCGATGCCGGCCATAATGTAGAGCTGCCAGATGGGGATGCCGTAGATGGCGCCGTGGGTCCCGGAGACCTCCTGGAGCAGGAGTGTCTGGCTCTTCTGGTCGATGCGCTCGCCGGAGATGATGTAAACCTCGCCACGGCGCCCTTTCTCGGCGGCGGCTGTCTCGGCCGCGGCGATATCGCGGACGTCCACGAAGTCATAGATGCCGTTGATGGTGTATATCCGGCCGTCGATCTTGTCCTTGGCCACATCGAGGAACCACTTGCCCATCTTGGACGGCTTGAAATCATAGGGGCCGATGGCCCCGGTGGGACAGAGGATTACGGCATCCAGCCCCTTCTTCACCGCCGAAAGCACTTCGAGCATGCCTTTCGCCTTGGACTTGGCGTAGTGGCCGGCCACTCTGTCCGGATCGATGGGGCTGTTCTCGTCGAACACGGTGCCCTTGGGGGGTTCCACCAGGGCCTGGATGGAGCTGGTATGGACCATCCTCTTCACGCCGCATTTCAGGCACGCCGCGGCCACGTTCCGCGTCCCGTCTGTGTTGACCTGGTAGAACAGCCTGGTCCGCCTGGGAGAAGTGAACAGGATGCCGGCCAGGTGGTAGACGACGTCCGCGCCCTGGAAAGCCCGGACCAGCGACTCGGGGTCCAGGACATTGCCTTCCACCTTCTCGACCTTCAGGCCGTCTAGAGAGGTGGTGTCTTCGCCCTTGGGTATGACCGCCCTCACGGGCACGTTCCTGGAGAGCAGTTCCCGGACCAGAACATTGCCGAGGTGTCCCGTAGCACCTGTAACGACTACCATGCTGGTACCTCCCTGCTTGAAGCTTAGCGCCGTGGGACGGAGTCTCCCATGGGCGGATGCTGGAGGCTCAACCCTGAAACCGGTTTCGCAGATGCCAGTCTAGCAGGTCAGGATTTGGCTTTTCGGTATTTTGCAGTGGAACGACGGACAATGGCTTGCCGTCCAGACGATAGTATGCTCCCCCGTTGAACCATTCCTCGCGGATTCTTCGGCTCACGCGAACGTGCAGATCTGGAGTGACTCCAACGAGACCCACGTCGAAGAGACGATGGAAATCGGCGCGGAGCAGGAGACCGTTGCTCACCTCATGAGTGCCCTCATCCGCATACGGCTTGATGTGGGCCGCCTCCAGTGTCACCAAGGTCCTCTCACCCGTAATCGCACAGCGGCGCTGATAGGCGTCAGTCACCAGGACTCGGAATGACGATTGACCAATCCTGGGACGATAGGGAATCGGCTCCCCGTACTTCTCGCGCTGCTCTGCCACCTTGATTCCGTTTTCAGGCGGCACAGATGGGGAAGGCGACAGTGAAATCCAGTGCACGACCCTGCTCCAAATCGCGCCTCCTGCCGCGTCGTTGGTGTCGTACATCTTGCCCCGCATGATGTTCGGAGCGAATGCTGGCGGATTCTCGATCCATGCATTCTCGTCAAGGTAGAAGAGATTCGCCAATACGGTACATCCGATCTCATCATCCATGCGGGTGCCGGGTCGGAGCGCGTTGATGAGATCACGGAATTCAGCGAACGTGGCGCAACCGTTCTTGTCCCCGAACGTATCCCACGCCAGCTTCAGCGGCAGATGGGAATAGGTAACGTAGAATCCGCCACCGACTATGTGATTGTACGGACTCCTCAGTTTGAACAGAAATGGAAGGCCGCGTGGCGCTGCTGTGAAGGGCGGTTTCGGGGTCGGCTGCCAGAAGTTGACCTCGTCGGGTCTTGTCTCCCAATGGTACTTGAACCACTGGTTGTCCGTCACGCCGACCCAGAACTTCATAGCAGCTCCAAATGCTTGCTTGGCTGCGGGGGATCCATCAGAACAGCCACGACACTTCTTGATCGGATTGCTGCTGCCTTGCGCGGCAAGAATCGTTTGTCCGGATGATAGCCTCTTGGTCGCCTTGCAGTCAAGAATCGCTGCAAGAGTGTCCGGCTGACGCGGCGTCACTGCGTCCTTCGCGCACACGTTTGCGCGGTCACTGCGGTTTTCAACAAGCCGCGCTCGTTGTGCCCTTTCTGAAGGTGGTGATCTTGAAGCATATCTGGTACCATACAGTCGTGTGCGTTCAAGGCACCGAACTGGTCTTGGGGTCGATGGATGCCCTGACTCCTAGGGAATACTAATGCAAGTCAGAACTATCCAGGGACGTTGACCTCTGTTGAGACAAGGGAACGAGGATCAGAGCGCAATGGGATGGTGTGCAGCATGACGAAAGAAGACATTGATAGGGAAATGAGGGCCATCTGCAAGGAGATGAAGAGCTGGCGGGACGTCAACAAACGGCTCGATTATCTAATACCCCCGGAAGCGGTGCGAAGGAGGGAGCTGTATTTGATGGCCAGAGAAGAGCTCGTCATGGTAGGAAACGCTATGGAATCCGGGGACAGAGTGGGCGGTCGCGTGCACGAAGCGGTGTACTGTCTCCTCAAGGCGACGCTTGGACTGCGATCCACGAATGAGGGCGGTGATGGATCATGGGATACCACATCTTTCTGATCAGTAGAGACAATTTCGACCTCTGTGCTGAACGGGGAGTGTACGGTGCCACCCAAGTTCATGACTCACCCAAAGCCGGCCAAACCAATGCGGAGATCATCTCCAGTTTTGCCGTGATCAAACCCGGTGATTTCGCCTTCTTCTATGTGAGGAACACGGGTGTCTATGGGTTGTGGAAGATCACATCGTGGCCGTTCTATGATCTGAAACCTCTGTGGTCTGACGATTTGCGCCCCGTCCGTGTGTGCTTCGAGCCGGTGATCAGAACCTTTTCCGTTCCCGTCGCTATGGCCGATATTCTGGATCTTCGTGACAAGGGCAAACTGTGGACATTCGACTTGGGAGCGATGACGAGGAAGACGCACCATCCAATTACCACCGCCGAGGGAAAAGAGCTGATGCGCCTCCTGCTTAGAAACAATCCTGTGTTCATTGAGGCGAAGCCTCTGGGCAATCCGTACGTGCCTTACGAGAAGGCACCTTTGCCTGTCGACCTAGAATGTGACAAACGTGGGCGCTTGCGGTACGAGGGTTACCTCAACGGGTGGTTTGCGAGGGCCTTCGCATGTGGGAGACTGAAAGAACTCCTTGGCGAATGCCGAGACTACCTCAACTACGTACCCACGTCGTTCAACAAGATGATGGACATGTTTCTGACACACGTCACGACGATAGACTCGGTTGACATTTTACACAAGTTCACGTGCATGGAACTGAAGACAGGCACTGTCTTAGAAGAGCACCTCAACCAGATTATTAAGTATGAGAACTGGCTAACGAGGAAGCTCGCCGATGGAGATGCCGAGATGGTCCAGAGTGTGCTTGTGGGCTTTGATTTTGACGAGAGAGTGCTGGAGTACTGGCGGAAACGAAAGACGATTGAAGAGAAGACTGTGAGACTCATAACATACAGAGTTGACCACCAGAAAGCCGACCTGCTTCTGCAGGAAGTCAGCGATTAGTCTGAAGCACATCGAGGTGTGGCAATGCTTGATCGTGTAGTGGTAAAGCAATTCTTGCAGGACCAGTTGGAGGAGGCCGAGGTCGACCTTCCTGTTGATATTGACGTGGGTTCACTCGTCGAGACCTTCTCTCGGTACGTGGAAGAAGACTACTACGAGTGGCTCAAGGACAACTTCAGAGCGTTCTTCGGTCATGAACAGATCGACTGGCACAAGGTTAGGGAAAGAATAAGATTCTCTGACTCAGACTCTGGCTAGCGCGCCGATTTGGCAGCCGGTGTTCGCAGTCTGTTGTCTCAAATCCGCAGCGCCACGGTCTCTGCCCGACCCGACTTGCCCGCGTACTCCCTCACGATGGGCAGGCCCTACTTCTTCTCCACGCTCCCCAGCACCCGGTCGAAGCGTTCCAGGGCATCGTCGATCACCGCATCAGTGTCCGCCATGGACGTATAGAGCCGGCTGCCGGCCAGCGTGATAATGCCTTCAGCCGTGAAGGCGGCACCGTACTCCTCCATGGCCTCTTTGCGCTCGGCGGCCTCGGTGAAGATCTTGGGCTGTCTCTTATACACATCTGACGCTGCCGACGAGTTCCGAACGGTG
>JAUCPZ010000306.1 GCA_030372995.1 Dehalococcoidia bacterium | reverse complement strand
ACACCGTTCGGAACTCGTCGGCAGCGTCAGATGTGTATAAGAGACAGGGCGGGCCTATGGTGGCTGGTGGGTGTGGCGCTCATTCTCTTGTCCTTCGTAGTCTGGCTCGCCGGGTTGAAGGGCAAAGAGGCGGTGCTCGCCATTGGCAGGAGAACCGCGGCCAGAAGCCGGGAAAGGAAGCCGGCGACCGGCGAGCGGCTGGCAAACGCTTTCAGCATCGTCGTCGGGATAGCTGGAATTCTCGGGGGTCTAAGCATCATCCTCCTTCTGGGCATCTGAACCAGCAGGCTCCATTGACGGCCATTCGCCTCCAACCCTGCTGCTGACAGGGCCCGCCTCCACGACTTCCGTGGCGGAATGTCGGGCGCTTGACACTCATGCAGGCTCACCGATACCATTCCTGCGTCTGCTGCATCACCGCGGCAATATCCGGCAGCAGGTCGATGCTCTGCCGACCGCGGTAACAAGAGGCGCAGCACATCATGAACGACGACAGGAAACCAAGACCGAGAGTCGCCACCAAGGCGATGATCGAGCGGTTGTACGATGATGCGGCTTCCCTGTACGACCGCACCGGCCCCGGCATCTTCGCGCGGTTTGGCGCCCGATTGGTGGAACATCTTCCCGTCTCACCGGGAGCCAGGGTTCTGGACGTGGCCACAGGCAACGGCGCGGTACTGCTGCCGCTGGCCAGGCGCGCGGGGCCGGAGGGAAGAGTCACAGGAATCGACCTCTCTGCCACCATACTGCATGAGGCCAGGAGCGCCGTGTCAGCGGCAGGACTGACCAATGTCGAACTGAGGAAGATGGACGCCGAGCACCTCGAATTCGCCGACGGGGCCTTCGACATTGTTACTTGCGCCTTGTCGCTGTTCCTGATGTCGGACATAGATGCTGCTCTTTGTGAGATCCACCGCGTGTGCAAACCGGACGGCTACGTAGGCGTGTCCTTCTTTGACAAGAGACCGCCGCCGTTCGACCCAGGATGGCCAATATTGCTGCAGCAGTTCATGGAATATCAGACCGGCGTGCGCATGCCACAGCCTGTTGTCCACGCACCGCAGGAGGTGGAAGCATTGCTGGCCAGAGCCGGGTTCCACTCCATCACTGCGCACAGCGAGGCAAGCGAGATCGTGTACCCCACCCTCGATGACTGGTGGAGGTTTCAGCTCACCGTGGGAACAAGACTGTCCATTCAATCGATGGACGAAGAGACACGCGCCAAGTTCAAAGACGAGTACCTTCGCAGACTGCGCCCCCTTATGAGCGAAGACGGGCTCCAAGTGCGCGTGGCGGTGGTCTATGGCGTAGCCCGGCGCTGAACTGGTACCGCACCCGGAACCGTGCCTCCGGCCCCACACCGTATCGGCACTCCTGATTCTCACTGTATTGGTGGCCATCCTGAATGCCCGCTGACTGGTGATAGTACCGCCACGGAGCGGAGAATATGGTAGAGTGGTGTTGTTGGTAACAGTGTGGCAACAAGCCCAGGCTGGTGCTGGCCGCACAATCGGACCCTCCAACTGGAGACAGCGTGCGTTCGCCATTCAACAAGAGGACATATCAAAGTGTCGGGGAGTTCATGGCAGACATATGGTTCCTCTTCAGGAATGCGCCAAGGACAGTGCGCCTCCTCAGGAGCCATCTCGTGCCGCCAGCCTTCAGGGAGAGGCTGATGCTGGCGGTGATTTCCGTCTACGGATGCCGTTACTGCACGTGGGTCCATACCAGGGAAGCGTTCAGAAGCGGCATGTCCGAGGACGAGATCGCCTCCCTTCTGGCCGGGAGTGTGGCCGGTTGCCCGCCCGAGGAGGCCACGGCCGTTCTCTATGCCCAGCATTGGGCAGACTCGGAGGCCAAGCCGACGCCGGAGTCGACGCAGAGGCTGGTCGAGTCGTATGGGCCGCAGAAGGCAGAGGCGGTGAACCTTGTGCTCCGGATGATCCGCGTCGGAAACCTCAGCGGCAACACCTGGGATTACCTGCTGTACTGTCTGTCGTTCGGCAGGCTCGGAGCCTAGCCACATCGGCACTCTTGGAACCCTTACGGACCGCGGGTTGACCGGCGAGGCACATACAGCGGCTCCCGGCATTCTTGCTCAAACTTGGGAGGTCACATGGTAGAGATCCGACGTGAGGAGCTGGAACGTTACTTGAAGTCAACGGTCGGCCCTTCGGTGAAGCTCAAGGGGATCGGGGAGATCGGCGTTTGGGATGAACAGGCAATGAAGGAGTTCGGCTACGGTAAGTCGCTGAAGGTGACCTATGAGAAGGACGGACACCAGGAGCAGGTGGTCTTCTCCACCATGCGGGGCGACCGCTACGGACATCAGTTCTACTGGGACCGCGCCGCCATCCTGATGTTTGAGTACGACACCAGCGCCAGGATGGAAAAGCACGTCAGGCCCAGAGGGCTCGGGTACATCGACGAGGAAGGCCGCCTGGTGCCGGTGAACAGGCCGCGCGAGTTCTTCATCGTCAACGAGCTGGCCGAAGGGAAACCGTACTTCAACGACCTCGAGAGGATCAGGAGAGGCCACTTGGAGCCTCAGGACCAGGAGCTTGTCCGTCAATTTGCCTCTTGGCTGGCGCGGGTGCATGCTCAGAAGAAAGAGGGCCCGGACCTGTATTTGCGGCGTGTGCGCCAGCTCATCGGTGACTCCGAATGCATCTGGGGCCTCATCGACGCATACCCCCACCCCTGTCTCTTATACACATCTGACGCTGCCGACGAGTTCCGAA
>JAUCPZ010000305.1 GCA_030372995.1 Dehalococcoidia bacterium | reverse complement strand
GATCAGATGGAGTATCCCCGGACTGCGAGGGTCATGCTTTGAGATGGTTGAGCCGAAGGAGCCGCTGGCCTCACTGCACGCCGTGATCACGGGTACCGTGCAGGGCGTCTACTTCCGCGCCTTCGTTCAAGACCATGCGCGGGCGCTCAATCTGACGGGCTATGTACGCAATGTGACGCACTCGGGGGCCGTCGAGGTGCAGGCTGAAGGAGCCAAGGCCGACCTGGAGAGGCTCCTGGCGTTGTTGCACCGGGGACCCCGGGCGGCCCGTGTTGAGAATGTGGACGTGCGGTGGGGACCACACAGCGGGCGGTTCACCGACTTCAGAATCACCCGGTAGTCTGATGTCTCCAACGGTTGGTTGCCTCGACGCAAATCCTATAAAGTCTTCGCGTGGCCCGGTTGACCACGGGTTTCGATAGGAATCTTGAGATGGTCGGCCACGCACCACACTGGGGCATATTTTCATCACCTGGCCCTGTTCTCGGGCCACGGATGTAGGCGAAGAGGGCCTTCGGCCCTCTTCACGCCCCGTGGTCGGGGACGCACACAATACCCCCTATCTGACTCTCTCCCTCCAGGGAAGAGAGGATCTTCCTCGCCCTTGACGGGAGAGGCTAGGAGACAGTCAATGCAAGGGCCTTCCGGCCCTTCTGTGAGGGCCCCTTGCACACGTATGGAGTGAGCCGTCAGCCGAAGACGGTGGCCTTAGGGCTCCCGTCCTGTCTATCACCTGGCCCTCGTCTCGGGCCTTACTCATAGCCACAGAGCGGCTCCGGCGCTGCGCGCCCCAGTATCGAGCAGACGTGAGATTCCTCTGAGGCAGATCATTGCCAGGAAGTTCGTCCTGCCCAACGCGGGGAGCGAGAATCCAAAGCGCGGCTGGAACCGCCATGAGATGCCCCTTGATGGATTGCGCTAGGAATCGCGGTGGAATCTGAGATCAAGCATCTCTGGATCAATCCAGGAATGAGCCGATCAGCACACCCACGCCTGTGAGCAGGGTCGTCAAGAGTATGACCAGTATGTTCATGCCCAGCGAGGGCATGAGCTTGTCCACATCATCGTAGTTCCGCAGGGCTCCGAGGACTGTCTTCACGGCGAGCGGCAGCGTCGCCAGGCCGATCAGGGCGGTGAGCGGCAGTACGCCGGTACCGACCGCCACAGCCAGGCTGACATAGGTCGCGGCCATCAGGGTGGCGTAGACCCTCGCGCCAAAGCGTCGGCCCCAGACAATCGGGATGTGACGGCGGGAGGCGACCTTGTCCGCCTCGACGTCGGGGAACTGGTTCAGTAGGAGAAGGTTGGACACCAGGAAGCCCGGCACCAGGGATGCCAGGCCAGCGGTCAGTGAGTATTGACCCGTCTGCGTGAAGTACGTTCCGACAACCATCAGAGGGCCGAAGCCGAGGCCGGGCGCAATGGCGCAAAGCAGCGGGTTCTTAGTGATGTGGGTGGTATAGAGGTAGACAGTGAGGACGCCCAGAATGCCAAGCGGGAGTATCTGCCAACCATACTCGATGGTGTAATAGATGCCGACCGCCGCTGCGCCTATGAGGCTGGCCAGTCCGAAGAGGTACACCTGCCGGGGCTTCAGAAGGCCCGCAGGGAGTATGCCGCTGCCTCCACTGAAGGGGGTCCGCCTGGTGGCGAGGTCCACACCGCTCGTGTAATCGAAGTAGTCGTTCAGAACGTTGACGCTGATGTGGGCCAGTAGTGCACCTACCAGCGTGAGAATGACGTGAGCGGCATTGAGGTTGAAGTCGTCATACACCGCCGCCGCGATGCCCAGTAAGACGCAGATCGGTGTCAGGATGAGAAACTGCGGCCGGGTTTCCAGAAACCAGGTCTTGAGCCCCCCTGCTGAAGCGGTTGCCACTGTTTGCCTCCGTGTTGTCAGTTGTCAGAAGAATCAGGCCAGCCCCGAATCACAAGCCGGCAGCATCAATTATATCGGAGATCCTTCTCTCCATTCCAATCGCCATGATGTGCACGCCCTGGCACAGTCCCCTCAGCTCCGTTATGGTTCTCACGGCAATCTCGATTCCCTTTGCTGCGCTGTCCGGAGCCTCCTCCACTTCCTTGATGAGGGACTCTGGGACTCGTATTCCGGCCGCCTTCTCATTCATGTAGCGGGCCATGGCCGCCGAGCGCAACACTACAATGCCCGCCAGCACGGGCACATTCATGGGCCTCACCGCGGACATGAACTCCTCGAATCTGCGGACGTCGTACACAGCCTGAGTCTGAAAGAACTCCGCACCGGCTTCGACCTTCTTTTCCATCTTGATGATCTGAGGCTCCAAAGGATCAGCTTCCGGTGTGACGCACGCGCCGATGAAGAACCTGGGAGATCCCTTGAGCTCCTTGCCAGCCAAGTCGCGTCCCCTTTGCAGTTCCCGTGCGGCCTCGATCAATGACACCGAATCGAGGTCGAACACCGGCTTCGCTTCAGGATGATCCCCCAAGGTGACATAATCCCCAGTCAGGCAGAGCACATTCTCTAACCCCAGAGCGCAGGCGCTGAGGAGGTCCGACTGCAGTGCAATCCGGTTGCGGTCGCGGCAGGTGAGCTGGAGGACCGGCTCGAATCCCCACTGTTTCAGGAGGACGCAGCCCGCGAGCGATCCCAAGCGCATGACCGAGCTTTGCTGGTCGGTAACGTTCACGGCGTCGACCCTGCCCCGCACGCGCTCCGCATTCTGGCGCATGGCGCCCACATCCACCCCTTTGGGTGGCCCCACCTCGCAGGTGACCGCGAACTTGCCCGCCGCCAGTTTCTCGCGGAGGTTCATTTGGGCTCCCCGTCCTCACGGTCAACAAGATAGATGCCGGGCTTGGTGCTGGCATTGAACTTCCGCAGCGGCCGGCGCTTCCTCAGGTCCTCAAGTCTCCCCAGCGTCCGCAGCCGCCGGTAGATGAGTTCCCAGGCACAATCCTTGGAGGCCGAAACCTCGCACTTTCCGTTCTTGGCGCCGCCGCAGGGGCCGTTGAGCAACCCCTTCGGGCAGGCTGTGAACGGGCATATTCCGCCAGTCCATGCCAGAACGCACTCCCCACAC
>JAUCPZ010000304.1 GCA_030372995.1 Dehalococcoidia bacterium | reverse complement strand
GGTGATCGACTGGCGGATCCACCACGTGGCATAGGTGCTGAACTTGTAGCCCCGGCGGTAGTCGAACTTCTCCACCGCGCGCAGCAGGCCGATGTTGCCCTCCTGTATGACATCCAGGAATGACATGCCCCTTTCGGCGTACTTCTTGGCCACGCTGACCACCAGTCTCAAATTGGCTTCCACCAGCCTTTCTTCCGCCAGGCGCCCCTTGCGCTCGATCGTCCTGAGATAGTCTTCGAGCTTCTCTTCCAGCGGCTTGAGCTTCTCGAGAAAGCCGGGGTCCTGCAGCAACGGGCCCAGCGCCGTGATGCGGCGCTTGCCGATAATGCTGAGCACTTCCGGGGGCACCAGGGAGCTGGCCAGAGAAAGGTCCTTGACCATCTGCTCCACGGCTGGGGGAGTCTCTTCCATCGCCTCCGAGAGGGGCATGATGAACTGCTCTGTCAGTTCCCGGTCAAGGGCTGCGCGCAGTTTGGGATTGGAGAGCCTCTTCGCCAGCCGTTCATCAGACTTTATTCCAAGTTGTTCCTCCACCCTCTTCAACAGAGGCAGGACCCGTACGAGTCGCTGCAGTACCTCGGTGATCACGTCCACGGCCGTGGCTGGCCTGCCCCACTTGGCCTGCAAGTCCTGCCTTATGGCATTGATGTAATCCTTCTCCTCTTTGTTGCGGGCCAGTATCTTTTCCTCATCGGCAGTGAGCAACGGCACCCGTCCGATCTGCCTCAGGTACATCCGCACCGGGTCATCGGCTATCTCCAGTTCATCGAGCGCCTTCGCTTCAACCGGACCCGCCTCACGGGCCACTTCGGCAGCCACATCCGCTTCCTGCGGCACTATGGCATAAATATCCTCCGCGGGCTCCGCCTCCGCCACCGGATGGCCCTGAACGTCTTCGGCATACCAGTATTCCGATCCTGCGTAGGCAATGGCTTGAGCTTGTCTGCGGTTCTTCTCTGCGACAGTTGCTTCCCCGGCAGCAACTTTTCTACCCCTCCCCTTAGGCATCTCAGGTTGAATCTCAGGTTTGGTTGGCATCTTGTGCTCGGCCCGTGTCTCCTTGGTCTTGATCGCCGGAGCTTTGCCGGGCCTCTTCTCCTTCTTCTCCTCAGGTTTCTCTGCCGCTCGTTTCTCTTTCACGGCAACAGGTTTCATTGGTTTCTTGTATGTCTGCGGCTTCTTAGGCACCGCTTTCTTCACAATGGCCTTCGCGGGAGCCGGTTTCCTGGCATTCTCATCGGGACGCGGCTTCTTCGGCGCCACCCTCGCTGGGGCAGCTCTCTCGGAGGACTTCAGCTTACCCGGCGTCACAGGTGCCGCCTTCTTCGCTTGACTCCCGGCAGCCGCCATTCTTTTCTTCGCGTCCATATCTTCACGCGCCCTAGCGGCCGAAGTCTTCAGGGGAGCAGCCTTGCTGACAGCGGCCTTCTTTGGCGCTTCCTTCGGCTTCCCCCGCGACACCCTCGCTGCCGATTTCGCAGGCCGTTTGCTGGCTGCTGTTCTGCCCTCTTCTCTGGGCTTCTTCAACGTGGCGACCACCTTGCCAGCCCTCCCAGACTCTTCGGGCCCCCGTTTCACCGGTTTCTTCCCCTTTGCGAGAGTATTGGTTGCCGGCTTCCTAGACTTGGCTTTCGCCTTCCGCTGACGCCCTCTTTCTTCTTTCTTTGCCATAGAGGAAAACCTCTCCCAGTTCAGCGTTGAGTCTGACTGCCGCCTTCTGTATCTCGTACAAATCGGTGGCATTGTCAGCGGCCTCAAGTTCCGCGATAAGGATCTGCTCCTTGGCTTTCAGCTCCCTCAGCCACCGCTCTCGCAGCCGATTGATGCACTGGCGCAGTGCCCGCTCCTGCGCGTCGCCGTGGAGCGGGGGCACCGTTTTCGACATAAGCTCATCGAGGTGCTCCCGGAGACTCGAGTCCAGCCCGGCACGCAGCACCTCCGGGTCACTCGTTCCCTGCCAGGCCAGCAGTATCTCTCTATCCTCCGTATTCAAGAAATAGTCCACCCGGAGATCAGAGACACGGCTCCGCAGATCGGGATAGGTGAACAACAGATAAAGGCAGTATTCCGCCAGGGGATCGCTTGAAGGGAGATGGGGCAGCAGGCCGCCTGCTGTGGACGGCCTGGTCTCCCGGCGTGGTCCTGGTGCCTTCGGCTTGATCCGGTTGAGCTCCTCGTTCAGCTTGCGCTCATCCAGGCCCACCGTTCGGGCCAGCCTCTGAAGATAGTGGGCCTGCCGGACAGGATGCTTTATCTCGGCTATGAGGGGCAGCAACTGGTCCGCCGCCTGGGACTTGTCTTTGGCCTTCGTGATATCAAGTTTCGAGATCAGCAGGTCAAAGGTGTAGTCAATCACCGGCACAGCCTGTTTCAGCAACCGCTCCCATTCCTCCGGACTCCCCCTTATCACATCATCCGGGTCTTTGCCTTCCGGCAGCACCATGACGCTGATCTCGGCATCGAGCTCTTCTTCCCACTTGATCACGCCCGCAGGCGTCGGCAAAGGCACCACCTTCTGGTCAAAGGTGTGGCTCGCCACTTCAATTCCCCTTAGCGTCGCCATTTCGCCGGCGGCGTCGGCATCCAGCGCCAGTACCAGGCGGTTGGTGAGCTTCTTCACTATGCCCACATGTTTTTCGGTCAGGGCAGTCCCCAGAGAAGCCACCACGTTGGTGAACCCATGCTGATGGGCCACCACGGTGTCCATGTAGCCCTCCACTATCACCGCCAGGTTGTCCTTCCTGATGGCCGTCCTGGCAAGATCGATGCCGTACAGGCTGCTGCTCTTATCGAATATCAGCGTCTGAGGCGAATTCAGGTACTTGGGCACTGAGTCATCGAGGGCCCTCGCTCCGAAACCGATAACTCTCCCCGCCATGTCGCGAATGGGGAACATGAGTCTGTTGCGGAAGCGGTCGTACGTCCCCGCCTCCCTTTCCTTCTTGATCAGCAGCCCCGCGGCCGTCAGCTCCCCTTCCAGATAACCTCTCTTCAGCAGCTCCTGGCGCAGAGCGTCCCAGCTATCCGGGCTGTAGCCGATGAGGAACTGCCTCATGGTCTTCTCTGTGACCCCCCGCCGGGCCAAGTACTCCCGTGTGGACTGACCGCCCGCCGAACGGAAAAGCAGGTTATGGTAAAACTCCGCGGCAGCCTCGTTGATTTCCTTGAGTCTGTCAGCCTCGGACTTGCCCTCGTCGGCCTTCCTCTGGACGATCGCAACACCGGCCCTCTCCGCCAGGATTCTCAGCGCTTCCCTGAAATCCACTCCTTCCTTTCGCATAATGAAAGCAAACATGTCGCCGCCGCTACCACATGCCCCGAAGCAGTGCCAGCTCTGGCGCTCCGGAAAGACGAAGAAGGAGGGGGTCTTCTCGGAGTGGAAGGGACAGACAGCTTTGAAGTTCCGCCCGCTCTTCTTGAGGTCAGGAACATAGCTGGAGATGACCTCCACAATGTCCAGCCTCTGCTTTATTTCGTCAACGGTGTCCATTAAGGCCCGGAACCCCACATCCTCTATAGTCTGCCCCGCCGCTAGTTTTCCCTTAGTGACAGAATCCCCTGTCCACTGCTCTTCTTGGTGTCAGGATCGGAAACCAGGCGGGCCGGGCTCTCAGGCAAGCAGCCCCAAACCCTTGGCAGTCTGCAGAGCATACTGGTCGGTCATACCCGCCACGTAGTCCACCACCCGCCTGGCCAAGGGATCATCTGACAGCCTGAATTCATCCGGTAGCTGGTCTTCGTGTCCCGTGAAGTATTCGTACAGGCGGCGCACCACCAGCCTGGCTACATCCGCCTCCCGGTTGACCAACTCAGAATCGTACACTCTATCAAACAGGAAATCCCTGAGGGCATTCATTGCCTCATTCACGGGGGGGCTTACGCCAATAATCGGCTGTCTCTCTCTGCTTGTCAAGTCCTCCCCCCTGGCATCCCACGACGAGTCAATGATGTCGCACACCAGCGCATTGATGCGCTCTGACCGCGACCGCCCCATGACCGAGACGGCCACTGCCGGCAGGTCACTCTCGGTGATAACCCCGGCTCTCAGGGCATCGTCCACATCATGACTGATGTAAGCGACAACGTCAGCAAGCTTGCATATCTGGCCCTCGAGAGTGCCCACTGTCTCCCAGCCCTCCCCGAAGATACCCATCCTGGACTTGGAGTGCTTTACTATGCCCTCTCTCGTTTCGAAGGTGAGGTTCAACCCTCTGCCGCCATTTTCTATCTGGTCAACCACCCGCAGGCTCTGCTCATTGTGGCGAAACCCGGAGGGCGCTATCTCGTTGAGGACGTCTTCTCCGATGTGTCCGAATGGCGTGTGTCCCAGATCGTGCCCCAGGGCAATCGCCTCCGTCAGGTCCTCGTTCAGATTCAGGCCCCGGGCTATCGAACGGGCGATCTGGGATACCTCGAGCGTGTGAGTCAGCCTGGTGACATAGTGGTCCCCGGCAGGAGCAATGAAGACCTGAGTCTTGTGCTTCAGACGGCGGAAGGCTTTGCAGTGGATGATCCTGTCCCGGTCACGCTGAAAAGCCGTTCGTGTCGGAGAAGGCTCCTCAGGCTGAAGCCTGCCCCTGGAAAGCCGGCTCCTGGCGGCAAAGGGCGAGAGAGTCTCCTCCCTCTCCTCCAGCCAGGCGCGTATCTTCAAATGCGGCCGTTCCACTGCCCGCCAAACGCCAAGGGTGTTTGTGGCCTAGTTACCGTGAGCACTGATCCCCGCGTCTTCCTCCGCACGGGCAATCACCTCCCTGGTGTGCTCAATCATGTCTGGATTGACCGAGACCGAGGTAATGCCCCACCTCACCAGCTTCGCCGTCAACTCCGGGTACACTGACGGCGCTTGACCGCAGATGGATGAGGTCACCCTTCTCCGGTTCGTAATGCTGATGGCTCTTTCCAGGGACCAGAGCACGGCCTCATCGCGCTCGTCAAAGACGTCGGCCAGCCTGGGGCTGTCCCGGTCCACCCCCAGCGTAAGTTGCGTCAGGTCGTTGGAGCCAATCGAAATGCCATCGATGCCAGCATCAATGAACTTGTTCATCAGGATGATATTGGACGGCACCTCGACCATCATCCAGAGCTTGAAGTTCGGTGATCTGGCCAGCCCGAGGGCGCTCAGGCTGTCCCGGGTCTGCTCGAATTCAGCCACCGTGCGCACGAAAGGCACCATCACCCAAAGGTTGGTGAACGTTTCCCGCACCTTCTTGATGGCTTCAACCTCCAGCCTGAAGACATCGGGCTCCTTGATGTAGCGCGAGCATCCCCGGTAGCCCAGCATCGGGTTCTCTTCGACTTCTTCGTACTTGTCCCCGCCCTTGAGATTGCGGTACTCGTTGGTCTTGAAGTCGGTGGTACGGTACACCACCGGGCGCGGATTGAAGGCCTTGGCGAACGTGTGCAGGCCCTGCGCCAGCTTGTCGACGAACTCGCCACCACGGTTCCGCTCGATCATATACCTAGGATGCTCACCGATGTTGGCAATCATGAATTCTGCCCTCAGCAATCCGACCCCGTCGACGTCGCGGGCAGCCACCTTCTCCGCCAGATCGGGATCAGCCAGGTTGACATAGAGCTTGGTGACCGTCTTCAACCTTGGCCTGATGACGACCGGAGCCTCCACTTTGGCCTGGCTGATCACCTTCCCCTCGTACACCTTCCCCTGGTAGCCATCGACGGTGACCAGTTGCTTCTCCTTGAGCACCGTGGTCGCATTACCCGTGCCCACGATGCACGGCACACCCAGTTCCCGGCTGACAATTGCGGCGTGGCAGGTCCTGCCTCCTCGGTCGGTCACAATGGCCACGGAACGCTTCATGGCAGGCACAAAGTCGGGCGTAGTCATCTCAGCCACGAGGACTTCGCCTTCCTTGAGATTAACGATCTCTGACGGATCAAGGATTATCTCTGTGAGTCCAGCAGCTATCCCGGGGCTTGCCGGCAACCCGCTCAGGAGCTCCACCCCCTTGACCTCTGCCTTGGTGACTTCTCCGCCCTTCCTGAGGGTGGTAATAGGGCGGGTCTGGACAATGTAGAACTTGTCCTCCTCCCTGGCCCACTCGATGTCCTGTGGGCACTGGTAGAGGTCCTCTATCATCTTGGCGATCTTGGCCAAGGCAACGATATCCTTGTTCGCCAGTTTCTGATGGGACTTGCACTTGGCCGGAATCTTAACCCTGATGTTCTTCCGTTTGTGATCCCGGGCATCGGGGTTCCGCACAAGCTGCCACTCTTGAGTAGCGACCTTCTTTTCCAGTATCTGCAATGACTCCTTGTCAAGCAGGTACATGTCCGGCGTCAGATCGCCTGATACCACGGCCTCTCCCAGGCCGTAGGCGGCCTCGATAACGATCTTCTTGTCATCGCTGCTCAACGGCTCCGCCGTGAAAGCGACGCCCGATATCTGTGACTGCACCATCCTCTGCACCACAACGGCAATGCCAACCTTGAAGTGATCAAAGCGCTGTTCGTGCCGATAGAAGATGGCACGGGCTTCAAACAGGGAGGCCCAGCACTTCTGGACCGCCTCGACTACATTGGTTGCCCCCTGCACGTTGAGAAAGGTGCTTTGCTGTCCGGCAAACGAGGCCTCCGGCAGGTCCTCTGCCGTCGCAGAGGACCTCACGGCCACCAGCCCCTGTCGCATCTTCTGATAGGCCTTCCTGATCTCGTCGGCCATGTCCTGCGGCATGGGCACTTGCGTTATCATCTGCTTGATCTCAAAGGCCGTTTCCTGAAGCTGCCTGGTGTTCTTCGGATTCAGGATCTTCAGGCGCGCGCGGATCTTGTCAATGAGTTTGGCTTCCTGCATAAACCGGAAGTAGGCATCTGCGGTCACCACGAAGCCAGGCGGCACCGGGATTTGCGCTTTGGTCATCTCTCCCAGGTTGGCGCCTTTGCCGCCAGCAACGGCCAGATCCGCCTTGCCTATTTCCTCAAACCAGGCAATCGTCTTCTTCGGTCTGTTGTTCACCAGACAGTCCTCCTCGGGTCTATTGCTGCTCGACTAGATCGGCAGGTCGATGCGGTACTTCTTGAGAGTGGCCTCTATGACAGCCTTGCTCTTGTCATCGGGCTCCGTGAGAGGGAGCCGGGGCTTGCCAACACGGAAGCCTACACAGTTCAGGGCATACTTGATAGGTATCGGATTGGAAACGATGAAGAGAGCATTTATGAGCGGCAGGAGGTTCAGATGAATAGCCGCCGCCTCCTTCATCTTCCCCTTCACGGTAAGTTGGATCATCTCCTGGATCTGCTTGCCGACCAGGTGAGAGGCCACGCTGATGATGCCATAACCACCCATCGCCATCACCGGAAAGGTATCGCTGTCGTTGCCGCTCCACACCAGAAAGCCTTTCCTGGCACCATGAATGATCTTCCCGATCTGTTCCAGATTGCCGCTCGCCTCCTTCACCCCCACGATGTTCTTGATTTCGCTCAGACGGATAGTGGTCTCCGGGGCAAGGTTGGTCACTGTCCTGGCCGGAACGTTGTAGAGGATGCATGGCAGGCTGGTGCTCTCGGCAATGGCCTTGAAATGCTGATACATGCCTTCCTGGGTCGGCTTGTTGTAGTAAGGCACTATGAGAAGGGCCGCATCCACTCCCAGCCGCTCCGCCTTTTGCGTCATTACGATGCTCTCGCGGGTGCAGTTGCCGCCAGTGCCGGCGACTATGCTGCCCTTCTTGCCGATCGCCTCTCTGACCGCGGTGAACAACTCGAGTTGCTCGTCATCGGTGATGGTTGGCCGCTCGCCGGTCGTGCCGGTGACCACCAAGCCGTCGCTCCCCGAACCGATCAATGCCTTGGCCAGCTTCTGCGCCTGCTTGTAGTCGACCTCACCCTTTGCATTGAACGGGGTCACCATTGCCGTGATTAGCCTGCCCAACTCTGCCATGTTACTGCACTCCTTCCTGTAAGATTATTGGGACCCAGCTACAGTGAAATAGCGATTATGCCGGAGACAAAGCGACTGCGCCTGAGCGTGAAGAGGCGACTGGCCACCCGGCGCCGGCTAGGGGCGGATCGGGCTTGCGGGCTTCGTCGTGTTTCCCCGACAGTAGTCAAGCCTTTGCTCTGGCCAAAGCTACGCAGTGCCTATCGGTGAAGCAATCTCTCAGCGATTTGAACCGCGTTGAGCGCCGCGCCTTTACGTATGTTATCGCTGACGACCCACAGGACCAGACCATTGGGGTGCGAAGCGTCTTTCCTTATCCGGCCAACATAGACCTCGTCCCGGCCGGCCGCCATCACCGGGTACGGATATATCCTCCCGGCAGGATCATCCATCAGCATCACGCCGGGCGCCTTGGACAGAATGCTCCTTGCCTCGTCCGGAGACATGGGACGCGAAAACTCTACCTGCACTGCTTCGCTGTGCCCGATCATGACCGGCACCCTGACACAGGTAGCCGATATGGCTATATCCGGCGCGTGCATGATCTTCCGCGTCTCCTCCACCATCTTCCACTCTTCTTTGGTGTATCCATTCTCCAGGAAGACGTCGATCTCCGGCAATACGTTGAAGGCGATCTGGTAAGGGTAGACCTTGGGAACAGCCGTCCCTCCTTCGAGGACTGCCCTGGACTGGCCCGTCAGTTCATCGACCGCAGCCAGGCCCGTACCGGACACCGACTGGTAGGTAGCTACCGTGATTCGCTTGATCGGGTTCACCTTGTGCAAAGGATGGAGCGCCACCACCATCTGGATTGTGGAGCAATTCGGGTTGGCAATGATGCCCTTGTGCTTCTTGATATCCTCCGGATTGATCTCGGGCACTACCAGAGGAACCTCCGGATCCATCCTGAAGGCGGCGCTGTTGTCCACGACTACCGCTCCGGCCTTGGCGGCTATCGGAGAGAAATGCTTGCTGATATCAGCGCCAGCAGAGAAAAGTGCGATGTCGATACCTCCGAAGGACTGGGGCGTGGTCTCTTTCACCTCGATCTCTTCGCCGCGCACCTTCATCTTTCGCCCGTGTGACCGGTCAGACGCGTACAGCCTCACTGAGCTCATAGGGAAGTCCCGTTGCTCGAGTACCTTGATGAACTCCTGTCCCACCATCCCGGTGGCACCGACTATAGCCACACTTGGCGCTTTCATGCTTCTTCGTCTCCGTTATTGAAGCCCCAAGAGCCGATCCAGGCCGATGGTCAGACCCTTGAGATCAACCACCCTCTTGATAGCCATGAGGACTCCCGGCATATAGCATTCCCTGTTGATCGTGTCATGCCTGATGATGAGTGTCTGACCTGAGGCACCGAAGATGACCTCTTGGTGGGCCATCAGGCCGGGCAGGCGCACGCTGTGCAGCGCCACGCCCTGCAACTCCGCCCCCCTCGCTCCCCCAACCGTCTCCTTCTGCACCTTGGGATGCACAAAGGGTTTCCCCCTCACTTCCGCGATTGCTCTGGCCGTCGAAACAGCCGTCCCCGAAGGCGCATCCAGCTTCTGGTCATGGTGTAACTCGATGATTTCCACGTTATCGAAGTACTTGGCCGCTATCTTGGCCAGGTGGATCATCATCACCGCTCCCAAGGCGAAGTTCGGCGCCACCACTGCACCCACGCCGTTTACCTTCGCTAAACGGTCGATTTCATCAAGATTCTCTGGTGACAGGCCGGTGGTGCCGATGACGAGGTTGACCTTGTGCTTTGTGGCGAGCCTGACCATCGCCAGGCTGGCCTCGGCATTGCTGAAATCCACGACTACCGCGGGCTGCACCTGGGTCAGGATGGAGTCAAGGCTCTTGGCCAGCGGCACAGTACCTGTACCGACAGGCAGTGGTAGCGTGTTCCCCTCTGCCTTGGCATCTACCGCGCCAACCAGCCGGAGGTCCGGGTCCTTGCAGGTGGCGTTCACCACCTCCCTGCCCATCCTGCCGAGCGCGCCGTGGACTACGACTCTGATTGGCGTAGACATGGACCCTCCCCGTCCTAATTATGCTTTGGCCGGCCGAAATCGCCACGGCCACGGCTGTGGGGACGATTGTCCGCCGCCCTCTTTTCGCTTCGAGGCACCTCGGGGTGTCTCTTGGGAGCATGGGGGCGGGAAGAACCCGCACCCGCTCCAACCTCCCTGCTGGACGAGGCGGATGCAGCCTGGTGCTGGAATACTGCCTTCCGGGAAAGGCTAATCTTGCCCGTGCGGTCGACTTCGGTCACCATGACCATGATCTCGTCACCCACCTTGACTACATCCTCGACACTCGGCACCCTGTAGTCAGCAAGCTCGCTGATGTGAACCAGGCCTTCCTTCCCGGGCAGTATCTCGACCACGGCCCCAAAAGGCAGAATCTTGACCACCTTGCCGGTGTAAATGCTGTTGACCTCTACATCTCTTGCCAGGCTTTCCACGATAGCTATGGCTTTCTGGGCTGCCTCGGGATCCACGGATCCGATGAGCACCGTGCCGTCATCTTCGATGTCTATGGTAGCCTTCGTCTGTTCCACAATTGACCTGATCGTCTTCCCGCCAGGGCCGATGACGCTTCCTATCTTGCTGGGATTGATGCTTATCTTGACCATCCGGGGTGCGTACTTGCTCAACTCCGGACGGCTGCTGGCGATGGTGCCCTGCATCACAGTCAGAACGTACAGGCGGGCCTGGTGAGCGTCTGCCAGCGCTTTCTCCAATATGTCAAAGGTCAGCCCCTTGAGCTTCGTATCCAGTTGTATTGCCGTGACGCCGGCCGCCGTACCGGCCACCTTGAAATCCATGTCCCCGTAGAAGTCCTCCATACCTTCCAGATCAGTGAGGACCTGGAACTCACCCTCCTCTCCGGTGACCAGTCCCATGGCGATACCCGCCACCGGCGCCTTGATCGGTATGCCGGCATCCATCAGAGACAGGCTGGCCGCGCAAACAGATGCCATCGAAGTGCTGCCATTCGAGCTCAGCACTTCTGAGACTAGCCTTATGGTGTACGGGAACTCATCCTCCCCGGGCACAACGGGAGTAAGCGCCCTTTCCACCAGAGCGCCATGTCCCACCTCGCGGCGGCCGGGCGTACCCATGCGCTTCACCTCACCGGTGGAATAGGGCGGAAAGTTGTAGTGATGCATGAAGCGCCGGCTCTCTTCAAGCGTGAGGCCATCCAGTTTCTGCTCCTCGCGGGCCGATCCGAGAGTAGCGATGTTCAGTACTTGGGTCAGTCCCCGGGTGAAGAGACCGGAACCGTGAGTGCGCGGCAGCAGCCCCACCGCACAGCTTATCGGTCGTATCTCTGTCATGCCGCGTCCGTCAGGCCGCATCCCCTTCTTGAGTATCGCTGTCCTTATCTCTTCCTTGACTTTGGCTTCCAGTACCGAGAGTATCTCCTGCTTGGGATATTGATCGCCCAGATTCTTCAGCAGCTCTTCTTCCAGCGCGGCGATCATCCGGTCCCGCTCAACTCTCCCCTGTCCGATTAGCTGGCTCAGCCTGTCGCCGATCGCAGCACTGACGTCCTCTTCCAAACCAAAACTCAAGCCTCGTGGCTTGAACTCGGCTTTGGGCTTCCCGCAGAGGCCTATCAGTTCCTGCTGCATGGCAATAACCCCCTGGTTGATCTGGTGGCCATACTTGATGCCCTCCATGATCAACTTCTCCGCTGCCTCCTTCGCCCCAGCCTCCACCATGGCCACTTTCTCCGTCGTGCTGACCACAACGAGGTCGAGCAGGCTTTCCTGGAGTTCAGTGAACGTGGGGTTCACCAGAAACTCCCCGTCCTTGTAGCCGATACGGACGGCGCCGATTGGGCCCTCGAACGGTATCTCCGAGATGCAGAGTGCCGAAGAAGCGCCAATTATGCCTAGGATGTCCGGTGAGTTCTCCTGATCCGCAGAAAGGACCGTTATGATGATCTGTGTTTCGTTTCGGAATCCCTTAGGGAACAGCGGCCTCAGGGGACGATCCGCCAGCCGGCTGGCCAGGATGGCCTGCTGGCCAGGGCGGCCCTCCCTTCTGAAGAAACTTCCGGGGATCTTGCCCGCCGCATAGAGCTTCTCTTCGTAGTCGACGGTCAACGGAAGGAAGTCGACGTTCTCGTTCGGCTTCTTCTCCATGCATGCCGTCGCCAGGATGACCGTGTCGCCGTAACTGACGGTGACCGCGCTGCTGGCCTGCATAGCCAATTCACCGGTCTTCACGATGAGAGGCTTCCCACCAACTGACATTTCAACCTTGTGTACCATAAACGAACCAGCCTCCAGTCGGGGTAACAGTGGGGATGCCTTTGGGACGGACTGCTGAGAAGGGACTATCTCCGCAGACCGAGCTTGGCTATGAGCGCCTGATAGCGGGCTACGTTATGCCGTCTCAGGTGACCGAGCAGCCTTCGCCTCTGTCCTACGAGCATCATGAGACCCCGCTGGGAATGGAAATCGTGACGGTGTCGCTTCATGTGCTCGGTCAGGCGGTTGATCCTCTCGGTGAGGATGGCTACCTGGACCTCAGTCGAGCCAGTGTCCTTCTCATTGGACCTGAATTGCTCGATGATCGCGCTCTTCTTCTCCGTCTCCACCTTTTACTCCACTTATTCTTTCAAACGCTTCATTATAGCATGAGTCCAGGCGCATGCAAAAGGCTGCGTTCGTTCATCTTATCTAGGTCAGGCGCTTCTCGAGAATCAGCTTGTCATCGCCAGGGGAGTAGAAATCCGCGATCCGGGCGGCAACCCTGTAGCCCAGAGACCTGTAAAATCGTCGCGTCTTGTCATAGTCCGGCCGGCCAGAGGTCTCCACGATCACCAGCCTCCCGTGCCCCTCCTTGATCCTGTTCTCGGTAAAGCTCATCAGCGCTCTTCCCACCCCCCGCCCCTGGCCCCCGGGGTTCACCGCCACCCAGTAGATATCCCAGGTGCCACTGGCAAGCGGAGTAGGGCCGATATACCCTGTCACCACCCCACCGACCTCTGCCACCACGACAAGGTACTCCGAGGCAGACGGCGCTTCAAGATAGGCGTCGATGACCTCTTCCGCCACGGCCACTTCTTGAGCCGTGAATTCGCGGATCGCCCTGAGTATGTCCATTATGGCCGACTTGTCTTTGGCGACCATCGGCCGTATGGCGATTCTCAACTCGGTTTCCTGTCAAGGGCCAGTTGCACGATCCTGTCGATGAACTGAGTATACGTCATGCCGGCAGCTGCAGCCTGGCGCGCCGCACCAGATCCCGGCGTTATGTCAGGGTTCGGGTTGGCCTCGAGCACCTGAACCTTGCCGGCTGAATCCAGCCTCATATCTACACGTCCGTACCCCTGCTTCACCAGCAGCCTGAAAACGGCCACCGCAGTCTGAACAAGCTGGTCGCGCAATTCGTCCTCTATCTGAGCCGGGCATGAGACCGTCGTTCCTTCGTAGTAGGGGGTGCCCTCTTCCCACTTCGCTTCAAAGGTCAGTATCCTCGGCATTCCGGGAGGCAGCGAGTAGATTATCTCTGACACCGGCAGGACTGTGACTTCGTCATTGCCCATCACCGTCGCATTGAACTCTCGACCGTCTATGAACTCCTCTACCAAGGCCTTCCCGCCGAATGCCCGGCTCACTCCGGCCACCTGACGCTCCAGCGCGGCTCTATCATAGACCACGCTGTCCGGGTTGAGGCCGTGGCTGGCATCCTCCCCGCAAGGCTTCACAATGCACGGCAGCCTCAATTCGAACTGTGCCAGAGTCTCCGGCGACAGCAGTTGGTATCTGGGTGTGTTGATTCCATGGGCCTGCATGATGTCCTTGGCCTTGGCCTTGTCCAGAGCCTGGGCGAGGGCAGTGCTGGCACACCCTGTGTACGTGATCCCCATGTCAGACATCATCTTGGCCACAACCGCCTCGGTCTTGGGACGCCCATCGAAACCTTCGAAGAGATTGAACACCAGGTCCGCGTCTATGGACTGTAGAGTCTCCTTCGCCCGATCATATGGGGGCAACAGGGGCACGGCTGATACCTCGCATGCCAATTCGGTCAGGGCTTGACGCACTGCTGCCACGCCCTCAAGCACTGAAAGGATCGCCTTGTTCTCTCCCATGTCAGCATAGCGCTGAGGTCCGGGCTTGTTGTAGATGATGGCTACCTTACGAGGCCACACCGCACCTTTGCAGGGCTGCGCCGAGGATAGCTGAGATGAGACCCTCATAGTTCCATCCCACCTTTCTGGCCATGATGGGCAGGTCGCCGGACTTGGGGTTTAGCCCTGGCAGCGGATTCACCTCCAAGAAGTATGGAGTCCCGTCCGAGCTGATCCTGAAGTCCATCCTGGCAAAATCTCGGCAGCCCAGGGCCTCGAAAGCCCTGAGGCTGGAGTCAGCGATATCCTGCAAGACCCGCGGTGCAAGCTGAGCGGGGCATTCATAGGTCAAAAGGGATTCCCAATCCCTCTTCACCTCCAAAGAATAGACGAAGTAGTCCGCCTTCTTCAACGGGACTACCCGCATGATTCCCACTATTCTGGGCGGCGAGTTGCCCACCAACCCCACGGTCACTTCTTCCCCGTTGATGAACTCCTCCACCATCACTGGTTGCCCGTAGTGTTCCAGGAGTTCACCTGCCGACCTCACTATCTGCTCGGGAGTCTCCAGCCTCGATGTCGTGCGGATGCCCTTGCTGGATCCTTCGTGAGCCGGCTTCGCGAAGGCCGGCAGTGGAAACTTGTCCCACTCCGCTTCCTGCAACTGCTTGGCGTCACTGACCACCTGCCAGCGGGGTGTTGCCACCCCGGCAAAGGACACCAGCCTCTTGGCCAGGGGCTTCTCCAGCGTCAACGCCAGACACAGGGGGTCGGAACCCGAGTACGGTACGTCAAGCATCTCGAGGACAGAAGGCACTTGGGCCTCGCGGCTGCGGTAGTTCCCCAGGCCTTCCGCTATGTTGAACACAAAGTCAACTTCCTGGGCGAGGATGTTCCGAAGGAACTCCCGGCCACCGCCCAGTCTGATTACAGAGTGGCTTTGGGCTTCGATGGCCGCGGCAATGGCGTCAACAGTCTCTTGAGAATCGTATTCCTCGAGCGCATCCTCAGGCTTCCCCTGAGGCCGCAGAACCTTGTCCTTCAAATCGTATGACAACCCAACTCGCATCTGCCCCGGTCTCTAGCGCGTGCTCGGCTTCTTCGCCATCTCTGAAACACACCAGCCTGCAGTTATCAAACAGACTGCAAGGCGCCTGCTATTCGAACTGGCCCCTGCCAGATGCCTGCCGAGGCCTCTGCCTGCGGCAGAGCCTCTTCCTGCAGCTCTAGGTTCCTGCCTTGGCCGATGACGCCAAGCTGGGGAAAGCCAGTTGATTGACATTGGCGTTGCTGCGGCGGCCGCCCTGCCCATTGGCCCTGCCGGAACCATTCTTGGGGCCTTTGGGGCTCCGGTACTGGAACAGCCGTCCCTGGTAGTTCCTGATCAGCAGCTCCTCCGATGTCTGAAGCACCACGTAGTTCGGCTGCACGGGAACCTTGCCGCCGCCCTGAGGCAAGTCAATCACAAAGGTGGGCACGGCCAATCCTGAAGTGTGCCCCCGCATGCCCTCGATGATCTTGACACCCGTCTCCACTGGCGTGCGAAGGTGTTCTGTTCCCTGCACTTCATCGCACTGGAACAGGTAGTACGGACGCACCTTTATGCTCAGAAGCTCATGGCACAGCTTCAACTGCGTCTCTACGGTATCGTTGACGCCGCGGAGCAGCACGGACTGGTTGTTCACCGGCATGCCAGCCCGCAGCAGACGGTCGCAGGCCTGGGCGGCTTCCGCCGTTATCTCGCGCGGGTGATTGAAATGAGTATTCACCCAGATGGGACCGTACTTGGAAAGCATCGAACAGAGCTCATCATCAATCCGCTGTGGCAGCACCACCGGGAACCTGGTTCCGATGCGGATTATCTCCACATGCTTGATCCGCCTCAGGCCTGAGAGGACTTCCTCCAGGCGCCGGATGGATAGAGTCAGCGGATCCCCACCGGAAATGACCACATCCCGAACGACTTCCGTCCTGCGGATGTAGTCCAGCATCCGCTCGATCTCTGCAGGAGTGTGCACCCATCCTCCGTGGCGCCATTCCCTCTTCCTCGTGCAATGGCGGCACAGCATCGGACAGATGTCAGTCAAGACCATCAGAACCCTGTCAGGATATCTGTGTACCAGGCCCGGCACAGGTGAATGTCCTCTCTCGTCCAAGGGATCTTCCATGCCCATGCCGGCCAAGCCGATCTCCTTGAACGAAGGAATCGCCTGGATCTTCACAGGGTCATCTGGGTTGGACCAGTCAATGAGGGAGAAGTAGTAGGGGGTTACGGAGAGGGGATACTTCGTCGTAACCAGCCGGATCTGCTCCTGATCCTTGGCTGACAAAGGAACATATTTTGTCAGTTCGTCAACAGAGCTGATGCGGTTGCGAAAATGCCACTTCCAGTCGTTCCAGCATTCGTCCGATACATGCCCGAAGAACCTGGCTCTGTTCTTCAGGGCAGTTCTACCTGGAGGCTCTTCTTCGACCTCTCTTCTGACGGGTGTATTGCCTGTGGTTTCCTCCTCTGTTCGGCTTTCAACGATTGCCGGCGACCTTTTCATTTTGTTTCGATGCACCTCCCTCTATTCGACTGTTGGCTCCCACCAACAATTCCTTCGCTCTTTTCTATCGCATAGACACCATATTCGTTATTGCTGCAGATATATTACACGCCTATGAAACCATGTCAAGTACTTTTTCGCACTTTTTTGTCACAAATTTTCTTGACTGCCTTTTTCCATCACTAACACGGTTCGTCAACTATCTCCACGGTCCACGTATCGCCGACCCACGCTCCCAGCACCCTCTTCACCGGCAGGTTCCACGAACGGATTTTGGTGAGGCATTCCCGGAGTTGTGCTTCGTGCTCCTCCCGCGTCACCGGATTGCCGGCGCAGTCGTGATGGGATACTACGAGAATGGTGTCCGAGCCATGCTTGTTCACCGAAATCAGCACACGAGCCTTGATTGACTCCTGCGCCGCCGCGCTGCCCTCAGCCAGGATCTTGTCAGGTCCAGGCTCAGTGATCATGTCCACGTAGTCGGCTGAGAGGTTCTGCTTCATCCAGTTGATCACGGGCAATTGAACCCTGCCGTCCATGCAGTTGATAGCGGTAGCGAATCTGCCTTCGTGGCCTTCAGAATGCTTTCGGGAAGGGGCGCCGCGCCGGCTTGTCAACGGTCTCGCGACCTTGCCGCTTCCGTGCTTCTGTTGTCTGTTCATTACCACCTCCGGATTGCTCTTCACACTGTGACGAGGGCCTGTGTCAACACAGGCCCTCTACTCTATCGCGAACGCTTTGCCTTGAACTCACCAGAGCTATGTCTTGGCTGCCTCCACAGGCTTGGGCGGCTTCATGAAGAACGCCGCCATAACGAATCCGAGCACAGCCAGGATGGCCACCGGGATGAACATATCGAGGACATCGCCGAATATGTCCTTCGAATAGGCAGCCACGAAAGTCGCGATGAGGCCGCCGATGCCATAGGCCAAGAAGACGATGCCGTAGTTCCGGGAAGAGAACTTGGCGCCGAAGTACTGCGCAGTAGCGGTGGGGGCAATGGCGAGCCAGCCACCAAGCCCGGCATAGAAGGCAGCGAAGCACACAAAATACAACACCTTCGTCGCCGTGCTGGCAACATCAGCCTGCTTGACCACGATCATGCCGACAGCGGCGGCCAGGATGAGGACGAATGTGATCATGGCTGCGACTCTCGGCCCCAGTCTGTCTGTGACCCACCCGAGTACCGGTCTGCCACCAGCGTTGAACGGGGCCAGCACAAACTGCACGATGGTCGCGGTGGAAAGGGCTGTGGTAGAAACGGTGAGAGCGACCCTCGTATCGCTAAACACGTTGGCATAGACCCCAATGGCCATCAGGCCAGACAGGGCTCCGATGGCGAAACAGGCGAACAGGAACCAGAAAGTCGAGGTCTTGACGATTTCGTTGCGGTTATAGTTGACCGTGCTCGTGGCCGCCGCCGTGGCCTTGGGTATCCAACCGGCCGGCCTCCAGCCCGCCTCGGGAAACCGCATGAACCAGAAGGATGCGAGGAGAATGATCAGGAAGGCAATGCCCAGGTACAGGAGCGCGTCAGACACCTGGTTGTCCATCTTGATGAGCTCTGAGCCCACATACGTGCTGACGAACGGCGAGCCCCCGAAGCCAGCCACGGTCAGCCCGGTGGCGAGGCCCTTCCTGTCCGGAAACCACCTGGTAGCCACTTGGATGGGCGCGATGTAGCACAGGCCTACACCAATCCCGCCAATAACACCGTAGGTAAGCACAAACAGAGGCACACTTTCTGTCCCTGATGCTACGAATGAAGCCAGTATCCAGCCCGCAGCGACTATTACGCCGCCAATGATGCCCTGCTTCTTTGGGCCAATCTTCTCCAGGAGCTGGCCACTAAGCGGGAAGATGGCGGCAAAGAAAAGCAGGAAGACGCCAAAGGGGATCTGCTGTTGGAAGATGCCACCCGATGTATTCAGATCGAAACCCCACTCCTTGGCGAGTTGTTTGCCGAAAACTCCGTAGGCATAGACGCTGCCCAGGCAGATGTTGATGATAAACCCCAGAACGACGAGCAGCCATCTACCTTTCTCCGCCGGCATGCCGAAGAGTTTCTGCTCTTCTGCCATTAGTCACACCCTCCTTTTCCCTAGATTCCTCTCGGTCACAAAAAAGAGCTGGCGACCAAGCCCAGCCCTGTTGTCAGCCACCGAAATGTGATTCAGTTATCACTACTCTAGTGTGCTGTCTCTTATACACATCTCCGAGCCCACGAGACAGCG
>JAUCPZ010000303.1 GCA_030372995.1 Dehalococcoidia bacterium | reverse complement strand
TTCTTACGACAGGATATCGGTGATGACACCAGCGCCGACAGTCAGGCCACCTTCGCGAATGGCGAACTTGGAGCCTTTTTCGAGCGCGACAGGCATGATCAGCTCGACTTCCATGTTGACATTGTCGCCCGGCATGACCATCTCAACGTTGGCAGGCAGGGTGATGGTGCCGGTCACATCCATGGTGCGGATGTAGAACTGCGGACGGTAACCATTGAAGAAGGCTTTGTGGCGGCCCCCCTCATCCTTACGCAGCACGTACACTTCGCTCATGAAGCGCTTGTGCGGGGTGATCGACTTGGGCTTGGCCAACACCATACCACGCTCGACATCCTCGCGCGTCACACCACGCAGCAGAATACCGGCATTGTCGCCCGCCTGCGCCTGGTCGAGTTCCTGGTGGAACATCTCGATGCCGGTCACCACCGTCTTCATCGTCTCATCGCGCAGCCCGATGATCTCGACTTCCTCACCCTTCTTCAGCGTGCCTCGCTCGACACGCCCTGTCACCACCGTGCCGCGTCCCTTGATCGAGAACACGTCTTCGATGGCCATCATGAACGGCTTGTCGAAGTCACGCTGGGGCGTCGGAATGTAGTTGTCCACCGTGTCCATCAGCTTCCAGATGCATTCGTACTCCGGAGCCGTCGGGTCGGTGCTCGTGCTCTCCAGCGCCTTGAGCGCCGAACCACGCACAATCGGCGTGTCTGCCGGGAACTTGTAGTGCTCCAGCAGCTCACTCAACTCCATCTCGACCAGCTCCAGCAGCTCCTCGTCGTCCATCATGTCGACTTTGTTGAGGAACACCACCATCGCTGGCACTTCCACCTGGCTCGCCAACAGCACGTGCTCGCGCGTCTGCGGCATCGGCCCATCCGGCGCCGCCACCACCAGGATCGCGCCATCCATCTGCGCCGCCCCTGTGATCATGTTCTTGATGTAGTCCCGGTGCCCAGGGCAGTCCACATGCGCGTAGTGACGGTGTTCCGTCTGGTACTCCACGTGCGCAATCGCAATCGTGATGCCGCGCGCTTTTTCTTCCGGCGCATTGTCAATCGAGTCGAACGCCCGGAAATCCGCCCAGCCCTTCAGAGCCAGCGTCTTGGTGATCGCTGCCGTCAGCGTCGTCTTGCCGTGGTCAATGTGGCCGATCGTCCCCACATTCACATGGGGCTTCGTCCGCTCAAACTTCCCCTTCGCCATG
>JAUCPZ010000302.1 GCA_030372995.1 Dehalococcoidia bacterium | reverse complement strand
CCGGAACTTCCGGGCCGATCGTCCCAATCGACTCTGGGTCGCTGACCTGACCTACGTGGCGACGTGGTGCGGTTTCGTCTACGTGGCCTTCGTCATCGACGTCTTCTCGCGCCGCGTCGTCGGCTGGAGGGTGTCGAACTCGCTGCGTACCGATCTGGCCTTGGATGCTCTGGAGCAGGCAATCCACGCTCGCTCCGGGGAGGAGATTGGCGGACTGATCCACCACAGCGACCGCGGCGTGCAATATCTTGCGATTCGCTACACCGAGCGTTTGGCCGAGGCCGGGATCGAGCCGTCGGTGGGAAGCAAGGGGGACAGCTACGATAACGCCCTGGCCGAGTCGGTCATCGGCCTGTTCAAGACCGAGGTGATCCGTCGGCGGGGTCCCTGGCGCGGAATCGACGATGTGGAGTTCGCGGTCCTGGAATGGGTGAGCTGGTTCAACTGCACCCGCCTTCTCGAGCCGCTCGGCTATCTGCCTCCGATCGAGTTCGAGGAAGCGCATCACAGGACCCAACAGACCCCGGCCGAACTGGCGGGAGTCACGTAATCTGGTCTCCGGAGAACCCGGGGCGGTTCACTTCGCTCCCTTACGTAAGTTGTGAGACGGAAGCAAGGCCGACCAGACCACCCCACCTCGATCACGTTAAATGCCTGACCGCGCCGCGCCGGCCTCCACTCGGTTGTTGTGCCGCATCCGACTATGAAGCGCTTGTCGGCGTGCGATAGACCGTGAGTGAGGTGCCGAGGCGCACTCCCAAATGTGCACAGGCTCGACCGGTGGAGATGGCCGTGGACAACCATGTCAATAAGACCAGCCATCTGCCTCCACACGAGTTCCGGGTCCATGACGGAAGTAATAACGCCCAATGGATAGCGGAGCGCCGCGACTGCCCGCGCTCGAGCAGAGAAGCTGAGGGGGACTGGATGGTGGTGCATCATCAGCATGACGGTAGGGCTCGTCCCCTCGAGATCGATTCCCGCTCGATGCTCACCGCTCGGCAATACGGTTACACCGTACCCGACGGCTCTGCCAGGTCTCTTCAGCAGCGGTTCCAGGGAAGCTCGCGCAGTGTGGACTTGCTCAGGGAGAACTTCTCCTGCGGCAAGATTCCTCGGAACTAAACGAGACGAGTTGATGCCATACACTAACAGGCGGTGCCCCCCTTCCGATGCTATACATGTAATGAAGTCTCCGTATTGATTTAGGCGTTCTGGCTCTGGGGGGGCGAACGGAGATCCCAGGTACTTTTCGAGTGTAGGTTCGAGGAGTTTGTCATGGTTTCCAGGTACCGATAGAAGAGTGGAGCGCTTCAGGCGCAGACCAACCGGATCGGTGCCGAGCTCGGTGGTCGAAGTCAGGAAGTCGTGTGCGGGACGAAACGAGTCGATTGAAGCCGGATCGGTGCAAATGTCACCGGTCAGAAGGACGCAACAGAAAGAACGAAGTTCATCTCCATCCGTGGACTCCCTTACAGCCCGTTGGATCACCTCCGGAAGTTCTCGAAGGACTTCCGTGTCGTGTGACTTGCAGACAATGCCCAGCTCCGACAAGCTTGCGCGGATAGGTCTATCCGTTGGTGCTCCGTAGAGTGGCTGCCCGAAGTGCAAATCAGATAGGTGAAGAATCAGCGCCTGCAACGCGAATCCGGGCATCGCTGTCTCCATTTGACCAAGTATGAGCTGTCGACCAAGGGGCCGTCGAAGCCGCACGTCGGCGGCTTACGAATCGCCCTGCGTCCCCCTGTTCGAACGAGACCTTCCTCGCGACTCCTCAGATTGAAGCCTATACCGGTGTCTCTTGTCGACGATAGAAGTCCCCCCCTTCAGTGAGCACCTTGTGCCCCCATTCCTGTCTGAGTTAGATGATCCATCAACTCCGGGTCTGAGCCCACCCAGATGATCGGGTCGGAGAGCATGAGGAACCGTAGTGCAACCCAGCGAGCGGCCTCAAGTTCATCGACCGAAGCGCTTCTGTCCTTCCTCGATCTCCACCCGAACGCGGATACCCTCTCTCCCTGCACGGCACTGGACGAGATCACGCAGAGCGATCATGTTTCGGCCGCGTTTGCCAATGAGCTGACCAACCTCGCCGGGGGCGACGCGAACGAGGCAGACGAACTCGCCGTGGTTAGCCTCGCAGCTGACATCAACCTCGTGTTCCGTGTCGACCAGGATGGAGACAAGGCGGTGGACGAGGTACTGAAGTTGGTAGTGATTGTCGGGTGGGGCTTCCTCTGCATTGGGCTTCACGGGTAGCTCTCCTCGCCAGAATCGACGGGCATCACATCTCTCGGCGTCTGATTCTACCGCCGGTGCGCCGACCAGTCGAGGTCCTACCTCGCGGAGCCTGTGAGTGGCCGCCGGCGCGGCCCGACGGTGACCTGGGGTAGTTCCGATCTTACTTGACAGTTGACCTTCCGGAGGGCGGATGGCCCTCCTGGGGAGCCAGTGTCGTCAGGCTCCCCCCTGTGCTAGAGATCTCTGTGGTCAAGACAGAGGCACAAGGAGGAAGCCATGACGACGTCCGACAGAATAGCACGGGGTCGGCTGACCATGCTCGAGCTCGGGGAGCAGTTGAAGAACGTGAGCGAAGCCTGCCGCATGATGGGTGTTAGCCGCCAGCACTTCTACGAGATCAAGCGGATCTACGAGGAGGAGGGACTCGAAGGCCTGCGGGCCAAGAGCCGACGAGTCCCGAACCTGAAGAACCGGGTCGCTCCGGAGATCGAGGAGCTCGTCCTGGCGATCTCCCTGGAGTTCCCGGCCTACGGCCAGGTCCGGGTCGCCAACGAGCTGCGCAAGCGGGGTACGGAGGTCTCTCCGGCGGGAGTCCGCTGCATTTGGATCCGCAACCGGCTGCAGACGTTCCCTCATCGGTTGAAGAGGCTCGAGGAGCACTCGGCGAGGGAGGGAGTGATCCTGACCGAGGCGCAGGTCGTCGCATTGGAGAAGGCCCGAGAGAAGAAGGAGGAGAGCCTCGAGGAGATCGAGACCCATCACCCCGGGTTCCTCGTGGCTCAGGACACCTTCTACGTGGGCTACCTAAAGGGCGTGGGCCGGATCTACCAGCAGACGGTCATCGACACCTACTCGGCGGTCGCCTTCGGGAAGCTCTACACGACGAAGACGCCGATCACGGCGGCCGACACACTAAACGATCAGGTCCTGCCGTTCTTCGAGGAGCACAACGTACCGGTGCTGCGAATGCTTACCGACCGGGGCTCGGAGTACTGCGGGAGACTGGACAGCCATCCGTACGAGCTGTTCCTGGAGCTGAACGAGATCGAGCACACCCGCACGAAGGCCAGGCACCCGCAGACGAACGGGATCGTGGAGCGCCTGCACAAGACGATGCTGACGGAGTTCTATCAGGTGACGTTCCGCAAGAAGATCTACGGCAGCCTGGAGGAGCTGCAGCG
>JAUCPZ010000301.1 GCA_030372995.1 Dehalococcoidia bacterium | reverse complement strand
CTCGGGCGCCCTCGCCGGTTTCACTGTGCGCTTCGCGGAGTACGCCGTCAGCCCCTACTGCTTCGGCCAGCAGGAGGTCTTCATCCCGCTGGAGCTCCTTCGCCCCTGACTGGTGTGAGTTCCTGATGTCAGATCCCACCAGATAATGCTGCTTGAGGGACATCTGGATTCCCGCATGACGTAGTGGAGCCTGAGCAGGAGATATTCCTGAGGTATGAGCTACCACACTCGATCTCAGGAGGTTTCCCTTGCCCAGGCTCCGGTGGAAGGATGTTGTGGCGGCGGCGGTAATGCAAGAGCACGGGAGGAGTGTCCGGGGGCTTGCCCGGGACCTCGGAGTGGACGAGAGCACGCTTCGGTATCGTTTGAAGCGTCATCGGGCGGGTATCGAGGATGGACGCCGGCATCAGCCCGAGGCGTGTTCGGAGTGGCATGAGGTGATCATGTCCTGGATCGACGCCCGGGCTGGCCGGGGCCGACCCGAGCCGGTGAAGGCGCTGTATGAGCAGCTAGTCTGCGAGCAAGGCTTCACGGGGAGCTACAAGGCCGTGCTCAGGTATGTGCGCAGGAGGGTTCCCCGTCCACTGATCCGGCCCTGTCGCCGGATCGAGGTGCGTCCCGGTAGCCAGGCTCAGGTGGACTGGTTCGAGGTGCCGGTCTTCATGGATGACGGGGGCGGGATCATCAAGCTCCATGCCTTCGTGATGGCGCTGTCCTTCAGCCGGATGTGGGCGGTGGTGTGGAGCCGGTCGATGGACATGGCTGCCTGGGTCCAGTGCCACAACGAGGCATTCCGCAGGCTTGGCGGCGTTCCCGCGAGCATTCGGATAGACAACCTCAGGACAGGCGTTGCCAGCGGTGCAGGGCCATGGGCGGTGATCAACGAGGGTTATGCCGACTATGCCCGTCAGATGTGCTTCGTGGTCGATCCGGCCCGTGCACGGACCGGCAGTGACAAGGGCAAGGTGGAGAGGCGAGGGCAGGATGTGAAGCGCATCCCCCTCGTCGCCGGGGAGCGGTTCAGGGATCTGGCCGATCTGCAGAGAGTGACCGATGCCAGGGTGCGGGAGCTGTCTGGAGAGCTGATCTGCCCGGTCACCGGTATGTCGATCTTCGAGAGCTTCCGGAGGGAGTTCGAGCATCTGCAGGCTCTTCCCCTGACTCTGCCCGAGGCGTTCGACGTGCAGGTGAGCCGGATGTCATCGCCGTTTCTAGAGTAGACACAATCGCCGGAATGGATGTGACATTCTCCGGGGGAACCCGGTGGAGGATGTGACCTCCTGGCTGCATGATCGGGGTGCTAACCATTCCCTGAACAGCAGCC
>JAUCPZ010000300.1 GCA_030372995.1 Dehalococcoidia bacterium | reverse complement strand
GGCATAGGTGCGCAGGTCGCGGTAGAGGATGAAGACGTTGGCTTCGGGCTTCAGCTCCTTGATCTTCAAGGCGTTCTTCACGGCCTGGGAACAACACACCCGGCTACAATAGGGGCGGGCCTCCTCGCGAGATCCCACACACTGGATCATCACCACCGTGTTCGCGGCAAACTCCCCTCTGGCAAGCTTGTCTTCCAACTCGAGCTGGGTCATCACGTTCTCATTCTGGCCGTAGAGGTACTCCTGCGGCTTGTACTCCTCGGCTCCGGTCGCTACGATGACTGCCCCGTGGCTCACAGTATGCGTCTCTCCATCGGACCTGAATTCGGTCTTGAAATCGGCAACCGACCCCTCGGCCTTGAGGATTTCCGTCTTCAGGAAGACCTTGATCTTCGGGTGTTTCTGCACCTTCTCGATCAGCTCAGCCAGCTTCTGCTGAGGATCCTGACCATCAAGCAGGAACCTAAGCCGGCGCAGATTCCCGCCCAGCACGTCTTTCTGCTCCAGGATGTACGTCTCGAACCCCTGGTTGGCGAGATCGAGGGCTGCGGTCATGCCCGCCAACCCACCGCCGATTATGAGACAGCGCTGATTCACGTTGATCACTTTGGGGTGCAGTGGTTCACGCAGCCTCGACTTGGAGACCGCCATCTTCACCACATCCTTGGCCTTCTTCGTAGCCATCTGTGGATTGTCGCTGTGCACCCAGGAGCACTGGTCTCGTATGTTACCCATCTCGAAGAGGTAAGCGTTGAGGCCAGCCTCCCTGAGGTTCTCTTGGAACAGCGGCTCGTGCGTTCTCGGTGTGCAAGAGGCCACGACCACCCGGTTGAGGGAGTACTCATTGATGGCGTGCTTCATCCTCTCGCCGCTGTCCGCTGAGCACGCGTACAGGAAGTTCTCGGCGTGGACGACGTTGGGCAGGGTCTTGGCGTACTCCACCACCGCTGGCACGTCCACTACGGAAGCGATGTTCTTGCCGCAGTGGCAAATGAACACACCGATGCGCGGCTCCTCGCCGCTTACGTCCCGCTCCGGAGGATAGACCTTGTCCTTGATCAGTGTGCCCTTGGCATCGGCTAGAAGAGCCAACGCCTTCACCACAGCTGCACTTCCCTGAGTGACGCTTTCGGAGATGTCCTTCGGGCCGTTGAACACGCCCAGAGAGTAGACACCTTCACGGCTGGTCTCGACCGGTCGGAACACGTCGGTCTTGCAGAACCCAAACTCGTTTAGCTCAAAGCCCAGCTTCTCGGCAAGAATCCTGTTCTCCTCCGCGGGTCCCATGCCGGATGACAGGATCATCAAGTCAAATTCCTCCGTTACTGTCTCCCCACTCTCGCTTATATAGCGAATCCTCAGATTGCGGCTTCCTGGTATTTCTTCCACGTAGGATGGTTTGAAGCGGACGTAGCGGATGCCCATCCTCTTGGCCCGGTCATAGAACCCCTCGTAGCCCTTGCCGAAAGTGCGCATATCGATGAAGAAGATCGTCACCTCGGTCGCCGGGTGTTCCTCCTTGAGCAGTATGGCCTGCTTCGTCGCATACATGCAGCAGACGGCGGAGCAGTAGTTCAGGTTGACGTTCCTGGAGACGTCCCTAGACCCCACGCACTGGATGAAGGCTACCCGGTGTGGCATCTTCCCGTCGATTGGCCGGCATATGTGGCCGGAGAAGGGTCCAGTGGGTGCCAGGATGCGCTCGAACTGCAGGGCTGTCAATACGTTGGGATAGCGCCCCCACCCCAGCTCAGGCTTCGCATTCGCATCATAGAGCTTGTATCCAGCAGCGAGGAGCACAGCACCTACCTTGAGGTCGACCAGTTCCTCGTGTGGTCCACTATGACTTATGGCCTTCGCCTCGCACGTCAATTCGCACTGGCGGCATTCGCAACAGGTGGCGCAGGAAAGACAGCGCTCCGCCTCTTGAAGGGCATCCTCCTGCGCAAGCGGCAGAACGACTTCGCTGAAGTTGGTCTTCCTCTCCTCCGGAGAAAGGCGCTTCTGCGCGACGCGATTCCTGATGACGGCACTTCTGATGTCAGGTTCGGGCGAAACCGGCGGCCTGATGCCCCGGCCTTCTCTCAGATTTGCACCGCGGAGGAATCTATCGATGGAAATAGCGGCCTCATGTCCATGGCCCACCGCCTCGACGATGGAAGCCGGTCCCTTCACCACGTCGCCTCCGGCAAACACGCTCGGGATGGAAGTCTGCAATGTGAGGGGGTCGACCTTTACCGTTCCATTCCTGTTGATCTCCAGCCCCCCCTTCAAGAAACCCAAGTCGAATGTCTGGCCGATGGCAGGGATGATGGTGTCGGCCTGAATCTCGAACTCGGATCCCGGGATCGGCTCCGGCCTCCTCCGCCCGCTGTTGTCGGGCTCGCCCAGTTGCATCCTGACGCACACCAGGGCCACAGCTTTCTGTCCTTCGCCCTTGATCCTCACCGGCGCTGCCAGGTACTGGAACTTGATGCCCTCCTCCTCAGCCTCCTCAATTTCCCACGGATTGGCTGGCATCTCCGCTCTGGATCGGCGGTAGACGACGGTGACTTCCTTAGCGCCGAGACGAAGAGCCGTGCGGGCAGCGTCCATGGCTACGTTGCCGCCACCGATGACTACCGCTCGTTCTCCCGCCCTGGGAGAGCGGCTGGTGTTCGATTCTTCCAGCAGCGTCAGCGCCGGGACCACGCCGGGCAGCTCTTCGCCGGGGATATCCATCTTCATGGAGAGCTGTGCGCCGACAGCCACAAACACGGCCTGATAATCTCTTTGCAGATCGGCGAAGCTGACGTCCCGGCCGACAGTGGTATTGGCTCTTAGTTGAATGTCGTGCCGAAGAATGGCATCAACTTCGTGCTTCACCAGCTCAAAGGGCAGCCGATAGTCCGGGATCACCCTGCGAGCCATGCCCCCGCCGCCGGGTGCGGATTCGAAGATGGTCACGGGATAGCCCAGGGCCGCGAGGTCACGTGCGCAGGTCAGGCCCGCCGGACCGGCTCCGATGATGGCGATCTTCTCCGTCCGGCGCTGCGCCGGCGCAGGCGGCTGCCTGTTCTCGTCCGACCCGTTGTGCTCATAGTGGCCAGCGTAGTATTCATCGGAGACATAACGCTTCAGCGCGCAGATTGAGACCGGCTCCTTCATCAGTTTTCCCCGGTAGCATTCCGTTTCACAGGGGTGGTGGCAGACGCGTCCGCAAATACCGGGGAAGGGCATGGCCTCGTAGATAACGTCGAAGGCCTCCTTCACCTTACCGGCGGCGAGCAGCTTCACATATGCGTGCGGATTCACGCCGGCGGGACAGGCGATGCGGCATGGTGAAACGCCCTCCTTGTGCACCGCAAAGGCGCCTGGAACAGCTTGGGGGAAGAGACGGTAGACAGCGTTCTCCTTTGACAGATTCTGCTGAAAGAGGCTGTCGATCTTGACGGGGCAGTTCTTGGTGCAATCGCCGCAGCCGTTGCACTTGTCTATGTCAACCCATCGGTTCTTCTTCCTGATAGTCACTGTGAAGTCGCCGGGCTCCCCACTCATCTTCTCCACATCGGCCCCAGTGATTATCTCGATGTTCAAGTGCCTGCCCACGCCAACGAGGCGCGGACCGATGGTGC
>JAUCPZ010000299.1 GCA_030372995.1 Dehalococcoidia bacterium | reverse complement strand
ACGAGATACACAGCGCTGTCTCGTGGGCTCGGAGATGTGTATAAGAGACAGGTCGTGTACAGGCATGTCCTCCCCGCGTGCGCCTTTGTCATAAGACGCGCGGTTGCGGAGAGAATACCTGTACCCGAGAGATGCTGCACATAAGCCCCTGGTTCACCCGCAGTCGCGGTGCTGGGCCGCCTGGCCGACGGCATGCTCGGGTAACGCCTGTTCTGAAGATCGCTAAGGCAAGGATGCTGGCAGGCTCATGAGGCATGGCGGCTGTCTCAGCCGGTGATTCAGCGATCAGGCGGTGCTGGCAGTGTGGGCCCGTTGCCATACGCAGGAGATCGGTGAGACGTCGGCGCGATGGCAGCGTTGTTCCGGCGTTTATTCTACGACTCTCTGGTTCTTCAATGTCTCTCCGAGACGACAGATAGCAGAACGTTTGGCGGACGAATCCCGAGCCACCCTGCTCGGGCGTGTTCTCAAGAGAAGCAGGCGAGTGAGCAGCCAAGGCTATCAATCAGGAGGTGAACAGTGTCCGAGAAGAAGATTCTTCTAGTTGTTCCGCCGGAAGGGTTTGACGATGAGCAGTACCAGACCTGCCGCCGTTTCTGGGAAAGCCGTGGCCACAAGGTATCTGTGGCATCACTTTCCGGAATTGCGAGAGGTGAGGCTGGTACGGCTGTCCCGGTGGACACGCTTATCAGAGATGTGAAGACCTACAACTATGATGCGGTCGTGTTCCTGGGCGGGGAGGGAGCCAGGATTCTGTACGATGATGAGTCGGCACGCAACCTGGCGAAGGACGTCAAGTACAAGGTGATCGGGGCAAGCGGCAATGCCGTACTGCTCCTGTCGCTGGCCGGCACTCTGGAGAACAAGAAGGTTACCGGACCGCCTGACCTGGCAGGGTGGTTGCTGAAGAGCAAGGCGCGCTATACGGGCGAACCTGTGTGCGTTGATGACAGGCTGGTAACCATTCAGGCGCCCGCCATGGCCGAACAGTTGGCTGCCTCCGTGGCTGCGGCACTGGACAAGTAGAGACATCGTCCCGGTGCCATGTGATCATGGTAGCGAGGATGTGGGATGCTGCCGGAACCGCGTGCGGGCAAAGTGGCACGGTTTGGATTGTCGGACAGCGATCTGGACTTTGTTGTCCGGGAGGCTGGCCAGGAGCTCAGCGACAGTGCCAGAGAAAAGCTCAGGCTCTCGGTGAGGCAGGACCCCAAATTCAGAAGAGCCCTGGTAGGAGATGAGAGAGTATTCCGCCGTGTGGTGTCTGACCAGGACATACTGCTGAAGATCTCGCCTCGTCTCTATTTCGAGGTCCTTCTGAGAAGAGCGTTGACGGACCTGGAAAAAGAGAGCCACACGATCGAGAGAATCGGGCAGGGGCGGATCCCAGTGTTCGACAGCGAAGCCGTCGTGACGCTGCTTTCCAGGGAGGATGTGCTGGAGTATCTGGCTGACATGCTTTCCTCATTCACCAGGATCGAGAGTCATGCCATGTATCTGAGGGTCCGCGCCGGCGTCTGGAGGACTATCCGTTTCAGCGACATTGATATCGATGCCTTGAGACGGCTATGCGAGGTCACGGCGGAAGAGAAGAGGTTTGGCCTGTATAAGAGGATAAGTGACGTCTGCCTCTTCATTTCGGGCATGTTCCCCGAATACGGATGGTTCGACTACGGCTATGCTGCCCCGGCGCCGCCGGGGACGGGGATATGGAGGTGGCGGTGGAGCATCCAGGACTACGAGGAAGAAGGGAGACGATTCTACAAACTCGCCAGCAATCACAGGGATGCCGCTCTGCTGAACTTGGCCGGGGCGCTTCATGAGCTTCATGAGCGCTTCCACCTGGCGAGAAAGTGCCTCGAGTACGTATCGACTCGATTTCTCCAGTTCCGAAAGGAGGAGCTCTTTCGGTCCCCCGACCGTCCCCCGTAGCTCTGCTTCGTCCGACGCACATCTGGCGCGCTCGGCTTGGAGAGCCTCAACGGCGGGCGGAAGAGGCCAACGCTTGGTCCAGTGACTGGGAGGAACCCCTTGCCGGGAGCAAATCCGAAGTCCTGCACCCCAAGTTCAAGCTCATAGCTCATGGCTGATGGCTCGCAGCATAGGTGATGTGCTGCCGTGCAGAGGATTGAAGCGTGCCTGTGGATCAGGCAAGGGGTGTTGAGAGGGGTGGAGCCCCTCTCAGTCATTTCGCTTCCCCCGAGCGAGGGCCAGGTGACTGATGCTTCATCCATGGCAGAAGAGCCCATCCTCGGTTCCCGGCCGCAGGACAAACCCAAGATCCCAAGCGCCAAGTTCAAGCTCATGGCTGATGGCTCGCGGCATAGGCGCGCTGCGTGCAGCGGATTGAAGCGTGCCTGTGGATCAGGCAAGGGGTGTTGAGAGGGGCGAAGCCCCTCTCAGTTCCTTCACTTCCCCCGAGCGAGGGCCAGGCGATTAGGGCTACAGCCATGACAGAAAAGCATGCCCTCGATTCCCGACCGCAGGAATGACCCGTCCGGAGTGGAGCGTGCACAGAGCGTATCTGGCAGATGGGACATCCGCCTCTGGCGGGGTGAGGAGGTCTCTCAGACCGAGAGGGCATCCAACCGGGGATTGACTGGGTGGGGCCGGAGGGGGTAGAAGTACCCTTGATGCAGAATCTCATCAGACAGCTCGCCGCCGACATGGTAGCCTCCCGCTACGCCATCGTACTGACCGGTGCGGGAGTATCCACGGAATCAGGCGTTCCGGACTTTCGGGGCCCGAAGGGGATCTGGACCACCAACCCCCAGGCCGAGGCCCAGGCCTACCAGCGTTACGAGAGGTTTCTCAACGACCCCAAAGCCTACTGGGAAGAGATGCTGGGCACCGTGGGCACCAGCAGCAACTTCTACCAAGAGATGCGGAAAGTGGAGCCAAACCCGGGCCACTACGCCATCGCCCGCCTGGAGCACTTGGGCATCGTGAAGCAGACCATCACCCAGAACATCGATGGCCTGCACGAGAAGGCGGGAACCAGGAATGTCATGCACTATCATGGCACCGTGGAGAAGCTCAGGTGTCTCTCCTGCGGCTCACGGTTCAGCGTCGACGACTACTCTCTGGAGAAGCTGCCGCCGCTTTGCCGGTGCGGCCGGCCACTGAAGTACGACGTTGTCCACTTCAAGGAGCCCATCCCCTCTGACATCATGGATGCCGCAGAGTCGGAGGCCATGAAATGCGATCTCATGCTCATTTGCGGGACGTCAGCCGTCGTCTACCCGTTTGCCGCGCTGCCAGCCATCGCAAGAAACAGGGGGCGGTCCGGTGTGAGGATCATCGAGGTCAACGCCGAGCCAACACCGCTCACGCATCAGGGCATATCCGACTACCTGATCCAGGGCAAGACGGGTGAGGTCCTGCCGCTCGTGGTTGACGAAGTCGGGCGGTTGATGGGGTGGGGCAGGCCGAACACACAGGCCTGTACCGGTCTGAGCCCTTGCCCGCAATTCTCGGAGAGCCACCGACCGGACACGGCAGCAGAGAAGCGTTCCTCGACCCTGGCGGCAAATCATCCAAAGGCCCCGGGGTTTGGGGTTTCGGCCAGTCCGTCCTCCTGCCTTATTGGCGCCCGCGCAAGTGTCCGCTTCCGTTGTCCGAGTGGAGGCTGAGGGCGCGTGCGCGATGGAGACCACGTCGGAATGGTAGTAATCATCGCTTGACAAGAAGTAAAGGCAACTTTACAATATGTATGCTATCTTATACCGAGGTGCAGAGCGATGACGAGAAGGACTTTCAGGATACTGAATGCCATCTTGGGCGCCGGGCTGGCCGTGGCGGCGCTATTCGCGGTCACGCTGGACAAGTTGTGGATTCTGGTGGTGGCGGTGCTTTGTGCTGCTGTCCTGAGCTATCTGCTCAGAATGGCCACGAAGGAAGTGATGCACGACGAGCGCACCACTCTCCTGTACCAGAAGGCGGCGGCATCAACCATCCGCCTGGTTCTGCCGCTGGCGGCTGCGGCGTCCGTGATACTGCTGCTCTTACGGGAGCGTTTCTCGGATGACGTGACCCTGGTGGCCTACGTCCTGAGTTTCTCCGTGTGTACAATCCTGCTGGTTCACCTGGCCTTCTACTCCTACTACAACAGGAAGCACTGAAAGGGGAAGCGCATGAAGAACCGGTTGAAGGTCTTTCGTGCCATGCACGATCTCACGCAGGAGTCATTGGCCAAGAAGCTTGGCGTTACCAGACAGACCATCGTCGCCATTGAAAACGGCAAGTACGATCCATCGATAGGTCTCGCCTTCCGCATCGCCAGGCTTTTCAATGTCCGCATAGAGGACGTCTTCGAATACCAGGGAGAGCCTGGGGAATTCCGCGGGTTGCCGCCGGTGCCTCAGCACGGCCCCGATGCAGACTGAGACAGCGAGGAGAAGATGAATCGAGCAGCCATCCGAACCGAGAACCTGACCCGTGATTTCGGCAAGATACGGGCCGTTGACCATCTCACGCTGGAGGTCCCCACCGGCAGCATCTTCGGTTTCCTGGGTCCCAACGCTTCAGGCAAGACGACAACCATCCATTTGCTCCTGGGATTGCTGGAACCGACGTCCGGGCGGGCGGAGGTTCTTGGATTCGATACGCTGAAGAGAGGCGACGATGTGCGGGCGCACGCCGGGGCTTTGCTGGAGCACCCAGGGCTCTATGAGCAGATGAGCGCCGAAGACAACCTCGAGTTCTACGGGCGGGTATGGCGAATGCCGGCCAGCGAGCGGGAGGCGCGTGCAAAGGAACTGCTGACCCAACTGGAGCTGTGGGACAGGCGCAAGGAGCGGATCGAGAAGTGGAGCCGGGGTATGAAGCAGAAGCTGGCGCTGGCCCGGGCGCTGTTCCACCATCCGCCTCTGGTCTTCCTGGATGAGCCGACTGCCGGTCTGGACGTCGTGGCCGCGGCAGCGGTTCGCGAGAGTCTGGCTCAGTTGGCGGCTCGAGAGGGCGTTACCGTCTTCCTGACTACCCATAACATGGCGGAGGCGGAGAAGTTGTGCCGTCGGGTGGCGGTGATCCGCAACGGCAAGCTGTTGGCGATAGGAGCTCCGGACGAACTGAGAAGGCATGCCGGATCCCCGCGGCTGGAAGTCGTGGGAAACGGATTCAGCGATTCGGTGCTGGCTCAGCTCCGTGCCCGGTCTGAGGTGTCTGAAGTGGAAACACGGGACAGACGCCTGCTGCTCCACCTGCGCCAGGACGTCGATACCGCACCGCTGGTGAGTATGATGGTGGCGGCGGGGGTGCGGGTAGAGGAAGTCCACAAAGGCCGTGCCAGCCTGGAAGAGGTCTTTCTGACGCTGATGGAGGAAGAGCGATGATAGAGGACATTCTGGCCGTGATGTGGAAGGAGCGCAAGGGCCTGCTGCGACAGGGCGGCAGGCGGTGGAGAGCCATCCTTTCGCCCTTGATAGCGTTTGCCCTGGTGGCCATATACTTCCCTTTGCAGATCGGCCATGATTGGGTGGACAGCCCGGCATCGCTGTTCAGCCTTATTATTCCTTTGATGCTGGTGGGGATGACCATCCCAGAGTCTTTTGCCGGTGAGCGCGAGCGGCATACACTCGCAAC
>JAUCPZ010000298.1:2500-3931 GCA_030372995.1 Dehalococcoidia bacterium | reverse complement strand
AGCGAGTGACCACTTCCGAAAGGAAGCTTCCGCAAGGACACTCGTAGAGGTGCTGCATGGCTGTCGTCAGCTCGTGTCGTGAGATGTTGGGTTAAGTCCCGCAACGAGCGCAACCCTTGTCGCTAGTTACCATCATTCAGTTGGGGACTCTAGCGAGACTGCCGGTGATAAACCGGAGGAAGGTGGGGATGACGTCAAGTCAGCATGGCCTTTATGTCCGGGGCCACACACGTGCTACAATGGCCGGTACAAACCGCTGCGATCCCGCGAGGGGGAGCTAATCGGATAAAGCCGGTCTCAGTTCGGATTGTAGGCTGCAACTCGCCTGCATGAAGTTGGAATCGCTAGTAATCGCAGATCAGCAGGCTGCGGTGAATACGTTCCCGGGCCTTGTACACACCGCCCGTCACATCACGAAAGCCGGCTGTACTAGAAGTCGCTGAGCTAACCCGCAAGGGAGGCAGGTGCCTAAGGTATGGTCGGTGATTGGGGTGAAGTCGTAACAAGGTAGCTGTAGGAGAACCTGTGGCTGGATCACCTCCTTTCTAGAGACGCTCGCAAGAGCGACCTCGAGATCGATCTGGTATTCAGCGGGTTCCGCGGTGTCTTGCACGCCTGTCCAGTTTTGAGAGAACTCGGCCGCAGGGCCGATCGGAGATACAGGGCTCTGGGGCCTGTAGCTCAGCTGGTTAGAGCACACGCTTGATAAGCGTGGGGTCACTAGTTCAAATCTAGTCAGGCCCACCAAATCCAGGAGTAGCTGTTGCGCGATGATTAGCGCGCGGTGAGCGCCTCGAGACGGAATCCTTCCTATCGAACCCTCACCTCGCGACGCAACAAGACAACGGATTTTGGGGAATTAGCTCAGCTGGGAGAGCGCCTGGTTTGCAACCAGGAGGTCACCGGTTCGAGCCCGGTATTCTCCACCAGAGTTTGAGTGGCCAGAAGACCGGCCGATCTTTGACAACTGAATATCCTGCAAACGGTAGTTTTCCGACCACGCACACGCAGTGCGCAAGTCTGATTTCCGCTCATCCGCCTCCGGGCGGGTGAAAGAGAAATCGGGTTCTTATGGTCAAGCTACTAAGGGCGTACGGTGAATGCCTTGGCGCCAGAAGTCGATGAAGGACGTGGTAAGCTGCGATAAGCTCCGGTGAGCCGCAAACAGGCTTCGACCCGGAGATCTCCGAATGGGGTAACCCACCCTGGCTAATACCGGGGGATCCCACGCTGAATCCATAGGCGTGGGAAGGCAACGCAGGGAAGTGAACCATCTCAGTACCTGCAGGAAGAGAAATCAAACGAGATTCCGCTAGTAGCGGCGAGCGAACGCGGACATAGCCCAAACCATCGTGCTTGCACGGTGGGGTTGTAGGGCCTGCCAGGCCGCAAGGCCGGCGAGTTACCAACCAGCTTGTTAGTCGAACGCTC
>JAUCPZ010000297.1 GCA_030372995.1 Dehalococcoidia bacterium | reverse complement strand
TTCGGAACTCGTCGGCAGCGTCAGATGTGTATAAGAGACAGTTGTTGATCTCTTTCAGCTCTTTCTTGCCTTCATCGTCCAGAAGATGCTGGTACTCGTTGTCCAGCGCCTTCTCCAACCACCGCCAGTACAGCTCCGGATACAGCGGCAGAGACTTCGGGTCCGAGGCCATGTTCCCCACCAACCGCTCTTCGTCCTGGATGTAGATGGTCATCCCCTCCAGGATCTTCTTCAGGGCTTTGGCCCGCCGCATTACCATGGGCTCGCCTTCCGTCTCTTTATATGACTGGGTGATCAGCCTCGCCCGCTCCAGACACACCTTCACCTCCGCCCGGTACCCAGCATCATCGTCTATCCTCGTCTGACCGCGGTACAGCCCCTTCACCGCCTTGATCACGACGTTCTTCTTTAACTCTTTGATCGCAGCATCCATGGTGTTCCTCCTTCAATTCTTCTCTCTGCCGTCGGTCAAGCACTCCCGGCACAGCCCCCGGAATTCAAGCCGGTGATGCGACACCCTGAAACCTGTCTTCTTCTCGATGCGCTCATCTATTCCTGATACCACGGGCTCGTCGATGTCGAAGACTCGCCCACACCCTTCGCACCTGAAGTGATAGTGGTTTGAGGCATTGCCATCAAATCTCCGGAAGGTCCCGGCCTGCTCCAGCTCCAATATGTCGCCATGTTCCTTCAACAGTCTCAGATTCCGGTATACGGTCCCCAGACTGATGTTCGGAATCTCCCTTCGCACCTCTTCGTAGATCCATTCGGCAGTCGGATGGGACCTGGTGCTCCTCAGGACTCTGAGTATTGCCTCTCTCTGTCTGGACTTCCTCATAACTTGTTCAGTGATAAATAATAATGACTATCATTACTATTACATCCATACTACCATTACATCCGGGCTCTGTCAATCTCTACATCGGCTATCATAATATGTTCCACGACCGTGAGTGCATGATCTGCATCACAATTGACCCGCGATGCTCCCGGCGCCGACAAGAGACGGCGAGAATGAGTCTGGTCAAGCCTCACACCTCATGCGCCATGATGTATAATCCTTCGCTAGCGCATTCCGCCGGAACCGAACGTTCGTCAAGTGAGAGGAGGCGAAACATCAATGGGTCTGTTCGACAAGGTGCTGGGAAAGGAAGACGGCGACATCAAGCTGGACAAGAAGGAGGCCTTTGGAGCTGTCGCCGTGGCTGCCGTGGCATCGGACGGAGACGTGAGTCCCGACGAGGTACAGAGGATCGCCATCGACCTGATGACCCTCAAGGCATTCCGAAAGGCTGACCTCAGAGACCTGGCCAACATCCTGAACAAGGTAGCCGGCCTCATAAAGAAGCGCGGCACGGGACCGGTCTTGCAGGCAGCTAAGGCGAGCCTGAACAAGGATGAACTGGCGGCTGCATTCTTCGTCGCCGTGGATCTTGTTCTTGCCGACGGCATAGTCGAGGAAAACGAAAAGAAATTCCTCGAGGAACTGCAGCGCACCATCGGTATGGACGATGTGACGGCGACTAAGATCGCCGAAGTGGTCGTAATCAAGAACAAGGCCTGACTCAGAGCGGCCTCGCCGGCAGGCAATACGGGGCCTGCCGTACACACGGCAGGCCCCATGGAGCACCATTGCCCGTCAGCAAGCTCTATGTCATGGGTATCGCCGTACCCGTGGCCCTGGCAATAAGCCTCCCGTCCTGATTGGTTACGGTGATCTCACACACGTCAACACGTCTCCCCTTCCGCAGCACCTTGCCCTCGGCGATGAGCTCATCCCCCGGCACCGATGGCGCGATGAAATGTACGTTGAACTGAGTGGCGATGCTGGGACGTCCCATGGAGTTTGTCGCGCATGCGAACGCCTGGTCAGCTATAGATGTGATAATGCCACCGAAAACATAGCCGTTGAAGGTGAGATACTTCGGCCGCAACTTCATGGTGACCCTGGCATGACCCGGAGAGAGATCCAGCAGTTTCATCCCAAAGAAAGTCCCGATTGGCTCCTTCTCAACTTTTTCCCTGAAACCACTCAGGTCAGTCGGATTGTCTCCATCCTTCGACATCTTCAGCAGCACCTCGTCAGTCTTTAGTTGCTCACCCTAGCATAGTCCGCACCGGGCTTTCACCCGACCGAGAAATCGCCTCAGTCGGTCCTCGCGCCGCCATGACAGGTCACGTGCAGGCTGCAACCCCGCCACACTACAGCCCAGATTGGGCAACAGGCAGTCTCGTGTGGGTAAGCCAGCCGAGTGGCATGGCAAGCGCCGAGACGAGAGAACAACGGAAACGAAAACCACCGTGACCGGACCGCGGGTTCAATCCGGGGCTAGTTGCAGCAGATGACCCAGTTGGCCATGTCCAGCGGATGGGCTTCCCTCAGCAGCCTGCGGACCTCTTTCCTCGTAAGGCCCACATCCTTGTGCATGTGTTCCGTGAAGATGTGAAGAAAGAGATCAAAGGTCGTCTTGGAGTTCAGTCCGCAATGCTGGCAAGAATAGGTTTGCATGTTTTCCTCTCTTGGCTGGACGCAGAGCCCGAGGACAGGCCCCTCTTTCACTATCCCCCAAGACCAGAGGGGGCCGCTCTCGGAGCTGTGGCCGGCGTCTTCAGACCAGTCTTAGTCTTGAATCGTTGTCCGTCCCTGGGACGGAGCCGCAGTCACCAGCTAAACAGTGACTGCCGTCTCAATGAACCAATTCACGCGGGACCGCGAGTTCCCCCCACGCGCACCCCGACGTAACAAAATTGACCTCCTTCGAGCGTCGATGCTACGATGTCGCATCACCTGCTGAAGGAGGACTCGTCTGCAAATGACCTACAAAACATTATATTTCAACTGTCAAGACTACGTAGGCTGGTTGAGGCTCAACCGGCCGGACCGTCTCAACGCCATATCCATCGAGATGGTGAAGGAGCTGAGGCACTTCTTCACCACTCTCGACGAACACCCGGAGGCCCGCGTGGTCATCATCACCGGCACCGGCCGGGCATTCTGCGCAGGATTCGACGTCAAGGACTTGGCCGGACTGTTGGGCAAGGGTTCAGACGAAGTGAAGGGTCCTTCTGGACTTGCCACCAATGGTCACATGTTGCAGCGCGCCATATCCGACGTGGTCGTCCAGATGCGCCGCGCTCCGCAGCCCCTCATCGCCGCAGTGCGCGGCCCGGCCGCCGGGGGCGGCTTCAGCCTCACCATGGCGTGCGACATCAGAATCGCCGGTGAGTCCGCCCGGTTCAACGCCAACAACATCCGCATCGGCTACTCCGGCGGCGACCTCGGATCCACCTACTTCCTACCCCGCCTGATCGGGCTATCGAGAGCGGCCGAGTACCTCTACACCGGTAGAGTCCTTGACGCCACCACCGCGGAGCGCATCGGGTACGTCTCCCGCGTCGTACCCGATGACCAACTGGAACAGGCTGCTCAGGACCTGGCCACCGAGATGTTGGGCGCGACGCCTTTCGCCCTGAGGCTCACCAAGGAACTGCTCAATAGCAACATTGATGCCCCGAACCTGGACGCAGCGACCCAACTGGAGGGGCGCAGTAACGTGCTGTGCGGATTCACTGAGGATGCTCTGGAGGCCACGAGAGCCACGTTCTTCGAGAAGCGCCGGCCAACCTACCACGACAAGTGACGCCACAGGAGGGCCACCGCCACATAGGATGCGCGGCTGAGAGCCGCGCTCCACTCCGTTCAAAGTGTGCCTTGGGTGTTTCTCACACATTCGTGTGGTTGAATGACAACTACGCTGCCCCACACAGGCGCGCAATAACGGCGCAGGGAGCAGGCCCCAGCAGGTCCGCGCACACGCGTTTACGAACACTGGCGACTGTCAGCACCGAGCCGTCATCTCTGTGACGAAAGTCGCTTACTTTCCGCCGACGTGACCATAGAATTCTGCGTGGAGTTGGCTGAGAGAAGAAATATCGAGCAAAGGAGGTAAAACGATGACAGCGATTCTGAGAATAGATCCCATACTGGAGGAATTCGAGAGGGTTCTGGGAGACGTCTGGGCTCCCTGGAAGCCGGTCATGATTACCGGGGGCTTGGGCGTGGATTGGGATGTCCATGAGACCAAGGACGAATTGGTAATCAGGGCCGATCTTCCTGGAGTAGCGAAGGAAGACGTCCGCGTAACCCTCGAAGAAGGGGTACTGAAGATCGAGGCCGAGAAGAAGGAGGAGAAGACCGAGGACGGCCAGACCTGGTACGTCAGGGAACGCCGCTTCGGGAAGTACTTCCGGATGATGGAACTGCCCTTCCGCGTGGAGGCGGACAGGATCTCGGCTACCCTGGATAAGGGAGTACTCGAGATCAGGCTGCCCAAAGCTGAGGAAGCCAAGCCAAAGCAGATCGAAGTCAAGGTCCACTAAGCATCTCGATCAAGTCACAGAGGCCGGCCTAGGCCGGCCTCTGTGTTTTGGGACCATTGCTCCCGCCATCTCACCCGCTTTCTCCAACACTGAGGGGTTCGAGCCCACGCAAAATTGACATATCCAGCGTACATACATTATTCTTTTTTCGCCAGGGGGTAACCCGGCCGGACTCGCCACGGAGGAGGATACGACTAAGGGAATATCTGCTCGCACATCTGGGCCCTGGGAGATTCTCACTGGCACAACAACTACGAAAGGCGGATTAGGGAGACAGTATGGACAAAGTCTTTGCCAGTATTGACGAAGCCATCAAGGACATACCGGATGGAGCCTCCATAGCTATCGGAGGCTTCTTCACTGCAGGCACCCCCGTAGAGCTGATACAGGCTCTGGCCCGGCAGGGGGCCAAGAATTTGACCATTATCTGTCAGCAGATGGGACCGGGGAACGAGGACGTGACCAAGCTTGTTGAGCAGGGCCAAGTGAAGAAGGCCATCTGCAACTATCCATTCTATCGGTCTGCCTCAAGAGGAGCCAATTCCCCGTTCGAGATAGCGGTCCGTGCCGGCAAGATCGAAGTTGAGGTCTACCCGATGGGCACGTTCATCGAGAAGATGCGGGCCGCGGGCGCCGGAATCGCCGGTTTCTATACCCCTACTGGAGTGGGCACGGTGGTGGAGCGTGGTAAGGAGAAGCGGGTATTCAACGGCCGCCCATACCTTCTAGAGGTGGCGCTCAAACCCGACTACGCTTTTGTACACGCCTGGCGGGGGGACAGGTACGGGAACTGCACTTGCCGAAAGACGGCCCAGAACTACAATCCAGAGATGGCCAAGGCCGCCAGGATCACAATAGCTCAAGTGGAAAAACTGGTGGAACCGGGAGAACTGGACCCCGACAAGGTGCACATACCGGGCATCTATGTCCAGCGCGTGGTCGAAGTCGGACGGAGAACGTACAAGCCTGGTATCGACTAGGTGATCGAGTGAAAGAACGGGAGGTCATCAAGTGGTAGTGAAGCCGAACAACAAGAAGTTCGAAGGGATAGCCCGCGAACTAATAGCCCTTAGAATAGCGAACGAATTGGAGGACGGCACTTACGTGAATCTCGGCATCGGGATTCCGACGCTCGTCTCCAACTGGATTGAGGGCAGGGACATTGTTCTGCAGGCTGAGATCGGCATGCTCAACACCGGCCCTCTCGCTGAGGGCGACAACATCGACCAGGACTGCATCAATGCCAGTTGCCAGCCAGTGACCGAACTCCCTGGCTGCTGCTACTTCTCCGATTGCGAATCCTTTGCCATGATCCGCGGCGGCTATATGGACGTCGCAGTCCTAGGTGCTCTGCAGGTCTCAGAGACCGGCGACTTGGCTGGTTGGAACAACCCCGAGCGTGGCTTCCCGGAGCATGTCGGCAATATCGGCGGCTCGATGGATCTCGCCGTCGGTGCCAAGAAGGTCATCGTTGGCATGGAGCACGTCACAACCAAGGGTGACTACAAGATCGTCAAGAAATGCCGATATCCTGTCACCGCCGTTGGAGTTGTCAAGCTCATAGTAACGGACTTGGCCGTCATCGAGGTGACAGATAAGGGTCTCTTGCTCAGAGAGGTAGCGCCAGGTTTGACGGCAGAAGATGTACAGTCTGTGACTGAGCCGAAACTGATCATCAGCCCGGATCTCAAGGAGATCGCGCTCTAGCCCAGGATAAGGGAGATTTGCTTTCCACGCCGGCACGGCATTTCAGCGCCATGCCGGCGTACCTTTT
>JAUCPZ010000296.1 GCA_030372995.1 Dehalococcoidia bacterium | reverse complement strand
AGATACACAGCGCTGTCTCGTGGGCTCGGAGATGTGTATAAGAGACAGACCCGGGGCGCTTCGTCCACCGGGTGCCGCGGAGGTCTGCTACTTCACAATGTAACTCAGTAGACCGGTTCCAGAGAGGTCACTGCGCAGCGACAGGATCACGTAGACCACGCACCAGACATCCATGTCTGTATCCATCGTGAAGGTAGCCTCCGTATCCGATGGCTGAATAATACCAGAGCCTCCCGAAACATAGAAGGTGTCCAGGTCCAGGCCATCCTGATCGGTTGTCGAAGCATTGGATATCCCGTTCCATACGTTGTTGGCCGCGAGGGCGGTGTTCGCCGCTCCGTTGTTCAGGCGGATCCCGTTCAGGTAGATGTTGTCGCCATCGATCGTGTTGTCGCCTTCGCCCACGAAACAGGTTATCTTGGCCGCGTCGTCCTCTGTCAGAACGCTGGCCGGGGCCAGGAAGCCCTTGATCTCGAAGTCTCTTGTCTCGTACCGGCCGGAGTTGCGCAGGGTGTCATAGAAGTAGAGTTGGTGCCCCTTCGTCTCCGGGCTGGTGTAGATAACCATGATCGACCAAGAGGCGTTGGACGCCTGGTAGTTCGGGTTTGTGCCCGTGGTGCTGAGGGCAGGAGTCCCCAGCGGGTAGTCCGTAGTATTGATGACGGTCTCACCTGTGTGGCTGGCAGTCCAACTGTACATCTGCGTGCCACCGGTCACCGGATCCCAGAGGCTGCCATCGCCGTTGTTGTCTACGCCATCATAGTGCAGCAAGGTGCCGGCGGTATTGGTGGCTTCGCCGACGGCATACACATCATCCGGTGCAGAGCTCCAGGCGCCGTACAGCGCGCGGTTGCTGCCGCTGTTCACGTAGTGCCACTCACTGCCCCCGTCGTAGTACCAAACCACGCCCCGATGGTTGCGTGAGTCGTAGCCCACGGCATAGATCCTGTCGCCGCCTGCCCAATCGGTGCCCCCGGTGCCCCAGACGCCGTAAAGCGTCACATCGGAATACCCGCTCGGCCTGATCCAAGGAGGGCCAGCACTCCACGAAGTGCCGTTGTAGTACAGTATGGTTCCAGCACCACCCACAGCCCAGATGTTGCTCGCGTCCGCCCCCCATACACCGTAGAGGTTCTGGCTGCCGGCCATGGAGTAGCGAGTCCAGTTCGCGCCGCCGTCTGTGGTATGCAGCAGAGTGTAGTAATTAGTACTGCCGGACCTGAAGGTGTCACCCACTATCCACACATCCATCG
>JAUCPZ010000295.1 GCA_030372995.1 Dehalococcoidia bacterium | reverse complement strand
GCCCGCGGCTTGGGACACCTTGCCCCCGATATCCCCTTGTCAGAACAGCCACCGCCTCAGGGCAGCCTAGCCCCCGCCCTTGGTGAACTTGGAGATGGTGTCCTCCAGTTGCAGGAACAGGCTCATGTCGCCTTCGATCTTCAGCTTGCCGTCCGTCCAGGCTTTGAACTTGTCCAATTCCCCTCGCTGCAATCTGGCCCAGTCTTCCGCGGAGACGGTCAGGCCACAGTTGGGGTTCTCCACGCACCCATCGAACTTGGTAGCTTTGCCTTTGTCAACCACCAGGTACCAGTCGCTGCCGCCCGGACCGGTGAGGCGGAACTGCACCGTGACCGTGACCTCTTCGACCCTCGTCACCTGCCTCTGTGGCGCTGCCGGTGGAGTCAGATTGAGCAGGGCAGCCAGCCTCTGGTGCCCGACGGTGTTGTGTTCGCTGGCGTCGCCTGGGATGGCGATCCCCATCTTCTTGAAGTTCTTGAATATCTTGGCCATGATGATGGCGAAGTAGAGGGAGGCCAGTACCTCCTGATAGAACATGTGCTTCGTCTTGAACCCGGTGATCTCCTCGTAACGCTTGATCGTCTCTTCACGCCCGGGGCTGCCCTCGGTGCGGGGGAAGCCATATCCATCGCTGTGCTGCCAGTCGCAGAGCAGGAACCAGGCAAGGTCGGCCTCGGGATCTCCCAGGAAGGACATCTCCCAGTCCAGTATGGCGACCACATCGAACGTCTCCTCATCGTACATGGTGTTGGGCAGCCGCGGATCGCCCCAGCACAGGCTCACCCGTTCCGGCGCGTAGCGGTTGTCCTGCAGCCACTTCAGCGCGGTCTCCAGGATGGGCTGTGAGTCTCCTTCCTTCATCCAGTCGAGGTACCTCTCCAGATACTCGACCTGCCGGTCCACAGGGCCGGTTCCCGACTTGGGCACGCCCAGGAATGACAACCCCGCCTTCTTCCAGTCAAGCATGTGCACCCTGGCCATGTTCTCCACCGTGCCCCACCACATCTTCGCCCGCTGCTGGGGCGTGGCGTTGAAGTACACTCCGAAGGTGTGGTAAGGCGGATACTCCGGCGGGACAACGCCCTTCAGCTTGGCCATGATGTAGAACGGAGATCCCAGGATGCCGGCGTCTTCCTCCAGCCACAGCATCTTCGGCACCGGGATGCCGGCCTCGCCCAGCGCCTTCATTACCTTGAACTGTTTCGTCAGAGCGTACTCCGGGAAGACGGGATAGGCCTTGGGCGGCATGCGGAGGACCATGCCCTGTGAATGGGCCTTCTTTCCTTCCTTCCACCTCGCGTCGAAGAGCATGGTTTCGTTGGAAAATCCGGCTCCCGACCGGGTCATGTTCTCGAGCACCAGCCCCTTGGCCTTGGGCATCTTCTGCTGTAGCCAGCCCGTCAGTTTGGCCTGCAACTCGGCGGCATCCATCTGTCTCGCTTGCATCGGTATTCACCACCCTTTCTGAGCAAGAGGATCGGCAATTGGCGCCAGCGTGATGGCAGACACCATTATACTATCCAAACATTGTTCTTTCCTGAGAAGCGATCAGGACCACTGGTGCGGTCCTCACTCCGGAGCTGACTGCCTGGTGCGTGCCGAGGTAGCCGGCGCCGCCAGCATCATGCCCCACGTAGAAGAGCCCGCGCACCGGCGCCTTGACCGAAGGCTTGCTTTTCCCGCAATAGCCGACGCTGACTGCCAGGCCGACCGCTTCGCCGCCCAAACCGGGCAACACGGAGTCGCGGCTCAGTGCTGAGACTTGCGCCGGCCCCACGTACCCCTCTCTGGCTTCGATGTACTTGGCCTCACTCGGAAACATTTCCTCAAACTGCTCGTCGACCTTCTCCTGAAGGGCCCTGATTTCCTTGGCCTTCGGGTCGGGGCGGCACCATGTGCCGATGAGGAGCATCTGTTTCCCCTTGGGGGCCATCTCGGGATCGAAGTGGGACGGGTTCACCGCATACACTGATACCACGGGAGGTATCACCCCCGCCCGCATTTCCTCGTGCCTCTTCACATCGATGTAGCTCTCGGCCGACGTGCCGATGTAAACCCCGTGCTCCATGACCGGCTCCCGGAAGATGTAGCGCTGGCAGCAGAAGCCGAGGCTCGGCACAATGCTCTTCACGTAGTTCACGTAGCTCTTGTCGAAGTGTTCCTCGCCCACGAGCTTCAGCACGGTCGGCTGAATGCCGGCATTGCTGACCACGATCGGCGCCTTGAATACATCCTGCTTGGTGGCCACTCCCGCAACGCGGCCATCTTCCACAATGATCTTCTGCACTCTCGCGTTCAGTTTGATTTCGCCGCCGTTGGCCTTCAAGGCGTCGGCAAGATCGTTGACCAGTTTGAAATAGCCGCCCCTGGGGTAGGCGGTCGTGCTCCCGCCGAATATCTGCATTATCTTGGCGAGTTCCCAGATGGCCACCAGCTCATACAGGCCGGTGGCCATGAGGTTGGACTGTACGGCCAGGAAGCTGAACAGGGGCTGCGGGAGGTCTCCATGCTGGGCGATCCATTGCCGCACGCTGACGTCGTTCAGGTCATCCAGTTGCTCCGGCGTCATCAATACCATCTCCGCCAGGACCTTCATGGCAATCTCAGTCTCCTGAGGCGTGAGTTGCCATGCCCGGAACATGCTTAGCGTGGCGTCCATGTCCTGCTTGCCAGCCGGATTCACTGTGGGGATCCACTTGCCCTGCGGCTGGCGGTACATCAGTTGATTTGAGCCGGGGATCAGGTCCAGTTTCTCCTTTATGCCCAACTGGGCGAAGGCATCTCCAAACGGGCTGGCCTCTTTCGGTATGCCGTAGGTGGGCCACATTTCGCCCCTGAAGCCGCGGGCCGAGATACCGATCTGCTTGCCGCCGGGCTGCTTGTTCTTGTCGATGACCATGATCTTGAGGCCCCATTTAGCCAGCAGTGCGCCGCAGACCAGGCCTCCCAGGCCGGCTCCCACAATGATGACGTCGCTGCCTTTCGTTGCCATTGAGAAGCTCCTTTCGTTGTCACACCATGACGGAGAGGGATGAGGGGATTCAGGAATGTGAACCGAGGGCAGGATAGCCTCCCGGCGGCCGGATGTCTGTCAGGAATTGCCTGACAGTGGGGTGATCGCCATCTTCTCTTGTGCCTCTGCATGCACATCAGAGGCAGGCCAGTGTTGCGCCGGAAATGCGGTTGAGCGGGCAGAAAGAGCAGAACCCTTGTGTTTCCGGCTGGAACGAAGAAGGGCGACCGTACGGTCGCCCCTTGACGCCTTAAGGCCGGGCACACTGCAGCGTGCCCCGACGTTAGAATTGTTCCAGAAGGCCCGATATCTGCTTCAGGGTGAAGACCGGCCCGTCCTTGCAGATGTACTTGTCGCCCACGTTGCAGCGGGCGCACTTGCCCAAGCCGCACTTCATCTTCCCTTCCAGCGTGGTGACGATCTGATCATCGGCGAAACCCAGCTTCTTCAGCTCAGTCAGTGTGAACTTGATCATTATGGGCGGACCGCAGATGATGGCCACGGAGTTGGCGGGCGAGAGCTGCAGCTCCTTGACCACGGCCGGGATCAGGGCCACCCGGCCGGTCCAGTTGTCGTCCTTGGCATCGACCGTCAGTTCCAGCCGCGTTCTGGGCGCTGCCGCCCAGGTGTCGAACTCGTTGGCGAAGACCAGATCAGATGGCGTGCGGGCACCGTTGAGAATCAGCAGGTCACCGTAGTCGTTTCGGTTGTCCAGGATAGTCAGGATAACTGGTCTCAGCGGGGCGAAGCCGATGCCGCCGCCGATGATGTGGATGTTCTTGCCCTTGAACTGGTCCATGGGGAAGAAGTTGCCGAAGGGCCCTCTGACCCCTACGGCGGCGCCCGGCTCCAGGTCGTGAAGCGAGCCGGTGACCGTGCCGACCTTTCGCACTGCCACCTCGATGGGCCCCTTGCGGTGGGCTACCGAAGTGAGACCGAACGGTGATTCGCCGGTGCCGAAAGCTGAGACGAAGATGAACTGCCCGGGCTTGTAGTCAAACTTGGCCTTGAAGTCGGGGTCGTTCAGTTCGATCTGGAAAAGCCTGACGTCAGGAGTCAGGTCAATTACATTCTGGAGCGTGGCTAGATGTGGGAGTAGAGGATTCTTGTTGTTACTCACCTTTGGCCCCCAGTCTCTGAACGTCTGAGATGATCTCCCGGATGTCGATGTTCACCGGGCAGGACTTCACGCACCGGCCGCACCCGATGCAGTGGCTGACACCGAACTGTTCCGGGAAATAGAGCAGCTTGTGGGCGAACCTCTGTCTCATGCGCGTGCCCTTGTTCGCCCGGGGATCATGGCCGCCGGCGATCTTGGTGAATCCCGCGGCCTGACAGCTTTCCCAACTGCGGACGCGGTCTATCTTGCCTTTGCCCTGGTAGTCCCTGATGTCGAAACAGTAGCAAGTGGGGCAGACGTAGGAACACATGTTGCAGTGTATGCACCTGTCCGCCAGACGGCTCCAGTACGGATCCTCAAAATTCTCCCGCAGTTTCTTATTCACGCCTTCCGCGGGGACTCTGGCCACCTCGGCCGCCTTCGGCTTGGCCTGGCTGGTCTCGGACAACATGGAATCGGGCAGCAGGGCTTTGCCCTTCTCAGTCAGGATATCCACTAGGTAGCCGTCTTTGACTTCGGTGAGCATAATGTCCAGCCCCGCCGGATCGTCCGGGCCCCCACCCATGCTGGAGCAGAAACACTCGGCGCAGGCTTTCAGACAGGCCAGGCCCACTAGGGCCGTCTTCTCCCGGTGCTCCCGGTAGAGAGGATCGGCGGGCTCCTCGAGGAAGGGTTTGTCGAGGGCTATGACGCCCTTGGCATCGCACGGGCGGATGCCGAAGATGACTGTCTCCTTCTCTACAGAGGTTGGCGTCAGTTCCACGCTGCCGTTCTTCCTGGTGATGGTGAACAGAACCTCCGAAGGAGGGAAGAAAAACTCTTTGGGCGACAAGTCAGTGTTGACATAATCTGCGACGATGTCCTCGACCTGGCCTATCTCTTTGAAGAGGATAAGGTCGTCTACCTTGGTCGGCGCCACCAGGCGGCGGTTGCTGCGCAGCTTGTCCAGCCAAGAGTTGAGGTCCTTCTTCGATATGAACTTGCTCATTCGGCCACCCCCAGTTTCTCTTCCTTCTGGAATGTGGCGAGCGGCTGCGGTGCCTCCGGATCCAGGCCGGCCTGGAACTTGAAGAGCCTCAGCACATCCTTCTCTAGCTTGCGGTTCAGCAGGCTGAGGGGGATGTTGACCGGGCACACCAGCTCGCAGGCGTTGCACCCGATGCATCGTCCGCCGAGATGGAAGGCCCGCATCGTGTTCCACATGTGGTTCTCAGGCGGGGCTATCCTGATCCCCACCCAGAGCGGATCGAGGCGGTCGACGAAACACTCGCTGCAGTAGCACCCCGGGCAGGCCTGCCGGCAGGCGTAGCAACGGATGCAGCGGCTGAATTCCTTCTCCCAGAAATCCCGCCTTTCGTCCAGGGACTTGTTCTCCATCGTGGCGACATCAGGGTAGGCGTCAGACGGAGGCTCGACCTTCTTGGGTTCGCCGATGAGCACGTCATACACCACCGGCGTCCGCTGCTGGCAGAGCTGGCAGGCGTCACGCAGCTTGTCACCGGTCTGGTTCCAGTCGGTCTTAACCAGCCCGGGACAGACCACGCCAATAATCACGACCTTGTCCCTGCTGATCTGATGCTCGTTTATCAGGAGGTTGACAGCACGGGAATCACAGGGCTTGACTACGATCCCTGTAACCTTATCCTTACGGTTCAGGAGATACTTCACCAGGTTGTGGCGGCAGGTCTGATCGAAGATCAGCCTGTCGGCTTCCTTGGCGTTGTAAGCGAACATGGGGCGGGCGTTCTTGCCGTCGGTGGCCCGCTCGTAACCGATGACGCAATCCACCTTCTTGCTGTCCAGCAGTTCTTTGGCCTTGGCGCGAATCTGTTCCGTCTCTGTCATCGCTTAGCCTCCGCAAGGATGCCTTTTCTGGGGCCAAGCTTCGTCAGTTCCTGCGTGAACGAGGTGACCACCTGGGACCACTTCTTCCCCTCCGAGGCGGAGACCCATTCCACCCGGAACCTGGCGCTTTCGATGCCCAGATACTCCAGGAAAGGCCGCAGCAGGGCGAACCGGCGGCGGGCGTAGTAGTTGCCCTCGGTGTAGTGACAGTCGCCAGGGTGACAACCAGCCACGAGGACTCCATCGGCACCCATCTGGAAGCTCTTGACGATCAGGAGCGGGTCCACTCTGCCGGAGCAAGGCACGCGGATGATGCGGATGTTCGTGGGATAGGTGATGCGGCTGGTGCCGGCCATGTCCGCCCCGGCGTAGCTGCACCAGTTGCATAGGAACCCCACGATTCTGGGTTGATACTCTACTGCCATAACGATACCACCTCAGCCAATAATTGCTGCTGGGTGAAGCCGCGCAGGTTTGCGGCTCCAAACCGGCAGGCGGCCACACAGAGGCCGCAGCCCTTGCAAAGGCTCTCGTTGACCACCGACACGGTGCGGCCATCTCTCAGCTTCTGGGACTCGATGGCGCTGAAGGGGCATACCTCCTGGCACATGAGACAGCCGCTGCACTTCGCCTGGTCGATGGAGGACACCATCGGGTCACTCGTCAGGAACTCCTGACTGAAGAGAGCGGATACCTTGGCCGCCGCCGCGCTGCCTTGGGCGACCGACTCGGGGATGTCCCTGGGGCCGACGCACGAACCGGCCAGGAAGATGCCATCCGTCTGGGTCTCCACGGGGCGCAGCTTGGGGTGGGCCTCGATGAAGAAGTTGTTGGTGTCGTAGCTCACCTTTAGCGTCTGCGCCAGCTCGGCGGCTCCGTCGTTGGCCTCCGCCGCCGTTGCCAGCACGACCAGGTCGGCGGCGATCTCGACAGGCCTCCCGATGAGCGAGTCCTCTCCGCAGACCATGACCTTGTCCCCGTTCTGATAGAGCTTGGATACCCTGCCCCGGAGCCACAGCGTGCCGTATTCCTGCTGGGCGCGGCGGGAGAACTCATCGAAGTCCTTGCCGCCGGCACGGATGTCAATGTAGAAGATGTAGCACTGCACGTGCGGGTCGTGCTCCTTGAGCATGATGGCCTGCTTGGCCATGTACATGCAGCAGAACTTGCTGCAGTACGAACGGCCCTTGAGTTCATCGCGGGACCCCACGCAGCTTATGAAGACCACGGTATGCGGGTGCTTGCCGTCCGAGGGGCGGAGCACTTCCCCGCCGGTGGGGCCCGAAGCGTTCATCAGCCGCTCCAACTGCAAACCGGTGATCACATCAGGCAGACGTCCGTAGCCGTACTCTCCGTAGGCCTTCGGATCAGAGGTCTTGTAACCGGTGGCCACCACGATGGAACCTATCTGGTAACTGAGGATTTCATCCTTCATGTCGTGATTTATGGCGCCAGCCTGGCACAGCCTCACGCATTCGCGGCACTCCGAACACACGCCGCAGGCGAGGCAGCGCTTGGCCTCTTCCACGGCCTGCTCCGGCGTGAAGCTCAGCTCAACCTCGGAGAAGCCCCTTATGCGTGCGTCCGGGGGCATCTCCGCCATCTTCAGCCGCGGCTTTCCGGGATGCTTCTGCTTCAGTTCCTCGATCTCTTCCTCGCTAGGTTTCCTGGCCTCCGCCTTCGGTTCAGGCGTTGTCGGCAGCGGGTCTCCCCTGAGGTAGAGATCGATGGAAGCGGCGGCCTTCCGGCCGGAAGCCATGGCATCGACGACCATCAAGGGACCGGTGACCGCGTCGCCGCAGGCGAAAATGCCGGCGACGCTCGTGGCCATGCTGGCCTCGTCGACCTTGACGGTGCCTCTACCCGTGACCGCCACATTCAGTTCCTTCACGAAATCGAGGTTAGGGGCCTGGCCGAGCGCCGGAATGACGGTATCGACATCGAGCCTGAACTCGGAACCCGGGATCGGCTCGGGGCGGGGCCTGCCGCTGGCATCAGGCGCGCCCAGTTTCATCTTCACGCATTCGATCGCCTTGACCCGGCCGCCCTCCGCGATAACCTTGGTGGGAGCGGCCAGGAGCATGATCTCGATGCCTTCTTCTTCCGCAGCGGCTATCTCCACGTCATTCGCGGGCATCTCATCCCGGCCACGGCGGTAGATGATGGTGACCTTCGCACCCAGGCGGAGAGCGGTTCTGGCGGCGTCGATGGCCGTGTTGCCGCCTCCGATGACCGCCACGTGGCTGCCAATGTCAACCTTCTGCCCCAGACTGACCGCTCTGAGGAAATCCACGCCGTGGACGACACCCTGCGAGTCCTCGCCGGGCACGTTCAATTTGAGGCTGCTGTGGGCGCCACTGGCCATGAGGACGGCATCGTACAGCTTCTGCAGCTCGGCCAATTTCGGCTTCTCGCCGACCCTAGCGTTAGTGACTATCTCGACGCCCAGCTTCCGGATGTACTGGATGTCCTTGGCCAGATCCTCGCGCGGCATGCGGTACGCCGGTATGCCCACCCGGACCATGCCGCCCGGCTCCGGCAGTGCCTCGTAGATGGTTACCTGGTGTCCGGCCAGGGCCAAGTCATGCGCCGCCGTCAGGCCGGCGGGCCCGGCTCCGATGACGGCTACTCTCTTCCCGGTCTTGGTGATCTCCGGCACGGGCAGGGTGGTGATATCGTACTGGTCAGAGGCAAACCTCTTGAGCGAGCAAATAGAGAGCGGCTGGTCGACGTAGCCCCGCTTACAGGCCTGCTCGCATGGGTGGTAGCAGACGCGCCCCAGGACCGCCGGCAACGGATTGGTGCGGCGGATCAGTTCGTAGGCTTCCTTGAACTTGCCGTTGGCGATCAGGGCCAGGTATCCCTGCACGTCCATGTGGATCGGGCAACTCGTCTTGCATGGGGGCGTCTCTTTCTTGTCGATGACATACTTGTTCGGCACGGCCTGCGGGAATGGTATGTAAATCGCCTTCCGTTTCCCCAGCCCCATGTTGAACTCGCTGGGCACCTCCACTGGACAGCCTTTCGTGCAGTCGCCACAGGCGGTGCACTTCTTGAGATCTACATAACGCGCCTTCTGCCTGATCTTCACCTCGAAGTTGCCGACGAAACCCTTGACTTCCTGCACTTGGGCGCAGGTCAACAGGGTGATCTTGGGGTGCTGCGCCACGTCCACCATCTTCGGGGTCAGGATGCAGGCGGAGCAGTCCAGGGTGGGGAAGGTCTTGTCCAACTGGGCCATGCGCCCGCCTATGGTGGGCTCTCTCTCGACAAGCACTACTTCGTGGCCGGCGTTGGCGATGTCCAGCGCTGCCTGGATGCCGGCGATGCCGCCGCCGATCACCAGGGCGCGCTTGGTCAGGCCGAAGCGCTTTGGGAACAAAGCTTCGTCGCGGGTCACTTTGGCCACGGCCATGCGCACCAGCTCGATGGCCTTCTCGGTCGCGGAGTCCTTTTCGTTGCCGTGAACCCAGCTGCAGTGCTCGCGCAGGTTAGCGATCTCCAGCAGGTACGGGTTGAGACCAGCCTGAGCAACCGTCTTGCGGAAGGTGTTCTCATGCATCCGCGGCGAGCAGTTGCCAATAACGACGCGGTTCAGACGGTTCTTGATGATAGCGTCGCGGACAGAGAGCTGCCCCGGCTCGCTGCACGTGTACTTGTTCGCGTCCACGAAGGCCACCATCGGCATCTTGCTGGCTGCCTCCAGCACCCTCTCGATGTTGATCGTGCCGCCGATGTTGGCGCCGCAGTGGCAGATGAACACTCCGACTCTAGCCATACATTGTCCCCTCTACGCCAGTCCCTTCTTCCTCAGCACGGGCACCGGGTCGACGATGTGCTTGTCCAGATGCAGTTGAGTCAGAGACAGCCCCATCGCCAATCCGGCGAGCTGCGTGAAGTAGAGGATGGGCAGGTTGATCTTCTCCCCATATTCCTTGTTGATTGCCTGCTGATACATGTCGAGGTTGAACTGGCACATGGGACAGGCGACCGCCAGGCAGTCGGCCCCAAACTGCTGAGCCTGAGCCAGAATGCGGTGTGATAGCTTCAGCAGGATGTCACGTCTCGTGAGCGGCAGGCTCGCGCCGCAACAGGCCGTCTTGAAGTCCCATTCGAGCGCCTGAGCGCCGAGCGCAACCATCAGCTTGTCCATCATCTGCGGGTCTTCCGGGTCGTCGAACTGTGTGATCTCATGCGGGCGGACCAGCATGCATCCGTAGTAGGAGGCTACCTTCAAGCCTTTGAGCGGCCGGCTGACGGCTATCGAACTTCTTCTGTCGTAGAGAATCTGGAGGAGGTGGACTACTTCAGCCGTGTTCGCATAGTCGCTGCCGACAAGGGACCGGACGGTCTCCAGTTTGCTCTTGTCCGAGGCCAGCTCGTGCTCGGTGACCTTCAGCCTGTTGAAGCACAGCGCACAGGCTACGGCGATAGGCTTGCCCATTTTCTCCGCCGCAAGCAGGTCGCGAGCCGGCAGCGCTATGGCCAACATCTCGTTTGTGGTGTGGGCGGACGAAGCTCCGCAGCAGGTCCAGTCCTTGAGTTCCTCCAATCCGATGCCCATCTTCTCACAGACGGCGCGCGCCGAGGCATCGTATTCCTTTGCGGTGGCATGGAGCGTGCAGCCGGGGTAGTAGGCGTATGAGGCAGTGGTCATGCTAATGCCCACTCTCTGCCTTCACGGTGGTTGAGACCTCCGGCCTGACATTTCCGGTCTTGCTGAAGACAGTCTTCACCCACGCTGCTCCTTCCACCTTGGGGGGGATGATCACCAGCTTCCCCTTGGAGAACATGGTCTGCGCTGCATCCAGGTTGCCGAAGAAATTGCGGCTCTTCAATGTGTACGCGGCTGCCAGGCTGAACTCATGCGCCCGGCCATACCGGCGTATGGTGTCGAGGAACGTGCGATGGAAAAGGTCAATCTGCTTCTCGGATGCGGTAGTGCCCTCGGCTGCCGCCAGAATCCTCAGCGACTCCATGACCCTGGCGATGTCGATCTTCGCCGGGCAGCGTGAAGAGCACGTTTCACATCCGATGCACAGCCAGATGGTGGTGCTCTGCATGACCTCCTTCTTGAGGCCCATCTGAATGTAGCGCATGACTTGACGCGGCCCCAGATCCATGGCGTAGTCAACAGGGCAGCCGGCACTGCACTTGCCGCACTGATAGCAGTCGAGGACGCGTTGGCCGCTCTGCTTTTCGACGAAGGTGCGGAGGTCGCTGACGGGCGAGGGTGTTACAGCGTTTACAGAGGCCATGCGCTCTATTCTCCCCTCGAACGGACTCATATCATGCAAGTGGGCGGCCCAATCACCGCCCCCAAGCACTCTCTTCGCGTGTCATATTCAGTTTACGACAAACGTGATTCGACCGCAAAGGCGAACGGATTCGTCCAGTACCAGTCTGACGTCAGGACAACACGCCTTCGAGCTCGGCGAGCAGTTGCTGCTGGGTGAATCCGCGCAGATTGGCGGCCCCGAAGCGGCATCCGGCCACGCAGAGGCCACACCCTTTGCAGAGGCTCTCGTTGACGACGGCCACTGTGCGCCCGTCCCTGAGGACCTTGGTGTCGATGGCCTTGAAGGGGCATATCTTCGTGCAGAGCAGGCAGCCGCTGCATTTCGCCTGGTCGATGGAGGAGACCATGGGATCGACGATCAGGAAGTCCTGTCCAAAGAGGGCGGTCGCCTTCGCTGCGGCCGCGCTGCCCGAAGCTACAGACTCCGGAATGTCGCGGGGACCGACGCAGGCTCCGGCGACGAAGACGCCGTCGCTCATGGTCTCCACCGGCCGCAGCTTCGGGTGTGCTTCTATGAAGAACTCGTTGACATCGTAGCTGACCTTCAGGCTTTGGGCCAGCGTTGAGGCTCCCTCATTGTGCTCCATGCCGACCGCCAGCACCACCATGTCCGCTGGTATCTCGATCATTTCGCCGAGCAGGGTATCCTCGCCGCGGACGATCAGCTTGCCGTCCTCCTGACGTATCCGCGATATCTTCCCCCGTATGTATGTGGCGCCGCTCTCCTGAGCCCGCTTGTAGAACTCCTCGTAGTCTTTGCTGACGGCCCTGACGTCCATATAGAAGACGTAGCAGTTGACCTCGGGATCGTGTTCCTTGAGCATGATGGCATGCTTGGCGATGTACATGCAGCAGACCTTGCTGCAGTAGGAGTGGCCCCGCTGCTCATCCCTGGAGCCAATGCAGGTCATGAAGACCACTTCCTTCGGATGGGCGCCATCGGAGGGACGCTTGACCTCGCCGCCGGTCGGTCCTGACGCGCTCATCATGCGCTCCAGTTCCAGGCCGGTGATAACGTCCGGGTAAACTCCCGCTCCGAGTTCGGTATAGCCCTTCGGATCGAACGGCCGGTAGCCGGTGGCCACGATGATAGCGCCGAACTTCTCAGTGATGACTTGGTCAGTCTGCTGCCAGTCGATAGCCTGAGTGGGGCATATCTTCTCACAGATCCGGCATTGTGGAGGAGCCTTGCCTGGCTTTCCTTCGGCTTCCCAGTGAAGATACTTGATGTAGCGGCAGTTGTCGGTATCTACGATCGGTTTGGGAGGGACGGCCTGCGGGAACGGGATGTAGACTGCCGGACGCTTGCCCAGCTTCAGGTCGAATTCTGAGTCTACCTTCACCGGGCACTTCTGCCAGCAGGTGCCGCAGCCGGTGCACTTGGTGTGGTCCACCTTGCGGGCCTTTTGCGCAATGCTGACCTCGAAATTGCCCACGAAACCCTTCACCTCTTTGACTTCGGCATACGTCATCAGAGTGATGTTTGGGTGCTGGGCGACGTCCACCATCTTCGGCGTGAGTATGCAGGAGGAGCAGTCGAGCGTGGGAAAGGTCTTGTCCAGTTGTGCCATGCGCCCGCCTATGGTGGGCTCGCGTTCCACCAAGACTACCTGGTAGCCGGCGTTGGCGATGTCGAGCGCCGCCTGAATGCCGGCAATACCCCCGCCGATGACCAGCGCCCTCTTGGTGATGGGCACCTTCTGTGGGGAGAGGGCCTCGTGGCGGGCCACCTTGGCCACCGCCATTCTGATGAGTTCGATGGATTTCTCGGTGGCATCCTCTCTAGCATCGCTATGGACCCAACTGCAATGCTCTCGCAGATTGGAGATCTCAGTGAGGTAGGGATTCAGTCCGGCCGCAGCCACAGTCTTGCGGAAGGTGTTTTCGTGCATCCGGGGTGAGCAGGCGGCGATGACCACGCGGTTGAGCCGGTTCTTCCTGATGGCATCGCGGATGGCAGCCTGACCTGGTTCGCTGCAATTGTACTTGTTCTCTTCGACATGGACCACCATGGGCATCTTCTTGGTCGCTTCGATGACCTTGGCGATGTCCAGCGTCCCGGCTATGTTCGTGCCGCAGTGGCAGATGAAGACTCCGATTCTGGCCATGGTCCTACCGCTCTAGCTTGTTCACTATTCTCAGCCTCACAATGACTCCGCCAGCAGCTCGGAGATGTCCTTGACCTCGATGCGGCCGAGCCTGTCGGTGGTGAGAATGCTGTCCTCGAAATTCAGGATGCAGTAAGGGCAAGCCGCCGCCAGTATGCTGGCCCCGGTGCCGGCGGCCTGGTCCAGCCGCAGGTCAGAGAGACGTTCACCCTTCCTGGTTTCCATCCAGATTCGCCCTCCACCTCCGCCGCAGCAGATACTGTCTGGCCCATGGTCCGGCATCTCCACGAGATCGATTCCGGGTATGCTCTTGAGGATTTCGCGCGGCGCATCGTAGATGCCGCTGTGGCGTCCCAGGTAGCAGGGGTCGTGGTAGGTCACCCGGGCATCTACCGGCTTCGTGGGCTTCAACCTGCCGTCCTTGATGAGCCGGGCCATGAACTCCGTGTAGTGGACGACCTCGAAGTTGCCGCCGAGCTTTGGATACTCGTTCTTGAAGGTATAGTAGCAATGGGGAGAGGTAACCACGATCTTGTTGATGCCGCTCTCGTTGAAGGCGGCGATGTTGTTGGCGGCCAGCTTCTGGAAGAGGGTCTCATTGCCAGACTTGCGCACACTCTCGCCGCAGCAATTCTCCCGGTCACCGGTGATGGCGAACCTGACGCCCGCCCTGTGGAGCACCTTGGCCGTGGCGCGGGCCACCCTCCGCACGTTGGGGTCATACGCGGGCACACAGCACGAGAAGTAGAGCACTTCGGCCTCGCCGGTGAACGTCGTGATCTGCGGATCGTTAATCCAGTCCGTGCGTCGCTCTGCCGGTTCTCCCAGCGGGTTGCCTGTGCCGGCGATGTTCTTCAGGGTCACTCTCAACGAGTCGGGCAGATGTCCGGCGCCCATCTCGGCGACGATGTTACGGAGGGCCCTCATGATGTCGATGATGGCCACGCCGCGCGGGCAGCGCGCCACGCAGGCGCGGCAGGTGGCGCAGGTCCAGGTGTCTTCGCTCTCGAAGTCCACTATGCCGAGCTGCGCCTGGTGTATCAGCTTGCGGGTGGGGAAACTCTTGACGAGGTTCCAGGGGCATGTTCCCGTGCAGAGGCCGCACTGATAGCACTGCTTGAGGGCCTCGCCCCCAGCCAGCGCCACAGCATCAATCGCCTCTCTAAACGGCGCCGTTACTGTTCCCATACGTTACTCTTCAGGATACCCGAAAGCACTTCTTCAAACAAATCAGCCGCTAACCCATGGGAGGAAGGTTGTCAACAAGCAGGGGGTAGTGCTCTACTTCTTGCCCATCGACTGGATGACAAGCTCGCTGAGATCCAGGGCTTTGACGGTCTCTTCGACCTGCTTGGCCTTTATGCCGTCCTCGAACATCGACAGGCAGTACGGGCAAGCTGTCGCCACGCAGTTGGCCTTGGCGTCGATGACCTCCTGGGTGCGCCGGGTGTTCAGCCGCTTCTCGGGCGGCTCTTCCATCCACATGTGACCGCCCCCGCCGCCACAGCAGAATCCCCGGGGACCGTGCCGCTGCAACTCTACCCTCTTGATGCCCCCGATGGAATCAAGCACCTTCCGGGGCTGCTTGTAGATGTCGTTGTGACGTCCCAGATAGCAGGAGTCGTGGTAGGCAACCGTCATGCTAGAGACGTTGCCCACGCTGAGCTTGCCCTGGTTGATCAGGTCGACGATGAACTGAGAGTGGTGTACTACCTCGAAGTCAGCGCCGAACTGAGGATATTCGTTCTTGAGGGTGTTGAAGCAGTGAGGACAGGTGGTCACGATCTTCTTGACCTTGTAGTTCTTCATTGTCTCGATGTTCTTCTGGCAAAGGGTCTGGTAAAGGTATTCATCGCCCATGCGGCGGGCCGGATCGCCGCAGCAGCCTTCCTCGACTCCGAGGACGCCGAAATTGACACCCGCGGCCTGCAGGACCTTGGCGGTGGCGATGGCTACCTTCATGTTCCGGTCTTCGAGTGAAGCCGTGCACCCCACCCAGTACAGGATGTCTATGTCAGACTTCTCGGACAGTACTTTCACGCCCAGGCCAGTGAGCCAGTCTGTCCTGGTGGCCGTAGTGCCGCGCCAGGGGTGTCCCCGGGTGCCCAGGCTCTGGAGGGCTCCCTGTGCTGATTCGGGGAACTCGGCCCTTTCCAGCGCCAGGTTGCGGCGCATGTCGACTATCTTGTCGATGTGCTCGATGTACACCGGGCAGGCTTCCATGCAGGCACGGCAGGTGGTGCAGTCCCAGACCACTTCCTGTGTGACCGCGTCGTTGATCATGTCGCGCCGCGGTTCCTTCGGCCTCGGCCAGAACGGTATCGGATAGACCTCGTACATGTGGTTCTTAAGGTCCTGGATCAGCGTCTTGGGCGAGAGCGCCTTGCCGCTGATGTTGGCCGGGCAGTTGTCCTGGCAGCGACCGCACCGGGTGCAGGCATCAAGGTCCAGGAGTTGTTTCCAGGTGAAGTGCTCGATCTTGGAAGCGCCATAGCTCTCCGCAGTCTCCAGGTTGATCGGCGTCAACGCCCCCTTTGGCTTCGTCGAGCGGAAGAAGACGTTCAGCGGTACTAGCAGGACATGCTGAATGCGTGAGCGGTAGGCCAGTATCAAAGCCAGGAAGACGAAGGCGATGAAGGTGTGGATGACCACCCGGTGCCAGGTCAGGATCTCGTTCCGGTAGTCGATCGGGAAGACCATGAAGATCTTGGAGAATCCGTAGCCTATCGGAGACCACCACCATTCGCTGAACCCATTGAGAGGGACTTCAGATATGGCGATGCGGTAACCCTTGATCATGAAGCCGCTGATCAGGATGATGAAGACGAAGAGAAAGACATGGCTGTCATCGAACTTGGTGTCCAGACGGGGCGGCTTCAGAATATAGCGCCGGAATACGGCCAGCAGGCCGCCGATGATGATCAGGGCCGCGCCGGCCTCGGACATGAAGGAGGCAGCCAGGAACACGTCCTGCGGCGGGCTGCTGATATGCACGAGGTAGGAGCATAACCTGATCAACTTACCGACGACGAACATGGCCGTGCCCCAGAAGATCAAGAAATGCATCCATCCTGGATAGGCCTCGCTCATCATCCGCGTGTAGCCAACGACCACACCTACGGTGGTCTTGATGCGTCCAAGGAGGTTGCCGGAACGCGACTCCTTGGCACCGCGTTTCCAGAGGAACCAGCGCCGCCCGAAGGCATACGCGGAGAGCGCCATCAGGGCCGGGCTGAAGATCAGGAAGCCGATGATGACGGGCGCAAAGATGTTCTGTATGTAGTAGAGCTGGCCACCAACGTGTGCGCTACCCCAGAAACTGTCCATAGGCCCTACAAGGTCCTCCTGATCACGGGACGACTCACTCCAGGTCTACCACCGGCTGTCTGCAAAATCTTCATGCTCCCTTGTAATGCGGGTAGAATGCCGACAGGTGCATGGTGAAGAAGAGCACGAAAATCAGGAACAGCACCACCAGTGCCATGACAATGGCCTTCTCATACTTCTTGCCTATGCCGAAGTCATCAAGCAGGAGCTTCACACCCCAGAAGAGGCACAGCGACATTATGCCGAGGACCGATACCTCAAGCAGTACCGCTATCACTCTCAGGAATTGATCCATGTCCCTACGCTCTCATGCTGCTATTTGCCAAGCGGGTTCTGCCTTTCTGCCGGCACCCGGGGCAGGTCTCCAGCCTCAGGGCAGCTTCCCCTGCAGCGCCCAGCCGCGACCGCACCGCCTCGATCATGGCCTTTGGGGCGAAAGGTGCCCCGCAAACCCGGCAGTGGGCGAGTTCACCCTCGAATATGGTCTGCGGCTCGTGACTGAGCTTGTCGACGTCCAGCACCTTGACGACGCGGAGGCACTGCTCGGGGCAGGCGTCCGCGCACTGGCCGCAACCGATGCACGACTCCTGGCGGAAGACCAGCCGGCACGAGCCGGCAACACTAAGGTTGGCCAGGGCATCAGTCGGGCACTGTGCCGCGCAGGCGGCGCAGCCGGTGCACTTGGCCGCATCCAACGCTATTCGGCCAAACGGCACTGTTCCCGCAGCAATCCTACCGGTGGCCTGAGCCCCCAGCTTCTCTGACATTGCCAGAATGGCAGCTGGCAACCCCAGGCTCTTGTCCGGGATGGCCGTCGATTGCGATGATGTGAATGAGATGGGCTTCAACTCGGCGATCCTGCGGCAGAATCGCGGAAGACCCTGAGCCAGGTTGTCTTCCTCAATGGCTGACACCCGCTCCGGTTCGATGCCCCAGTGCTCCAGAAGCCGCTGCAGGAACTGCACCGTGCCCCTCCAATTGGAGCAGTCCAGCTTCAGTTGACACTTATCTTTCGCTGCGATAAGTGCCAATCCTTGGGCCCCGAGATCCAGTGCGTGCAGTATGAGTCCGGGCGAAACCATGCCCAGACACGGGACGATAAGCGGCATCACATTCGCATCCATGACGGGATGGGGCACGCTCTGGCACATCACGGCGATTATCCGCGGCTTCAGATACTCGCTGCTGTTCAACAGCAAGCCTTCCATTTCCGCCTCTAGCTGGCCCAGCGAGAAGTTGGGGTACAGGACCGCCTGCCGGGGACAAGATATCGTGCAGACGCCGCAGCCGCTGCACTTGGCGCCGTCAATGGAGACCACCTTGCCGTCACTAGTGATGGCACCGGATTCACAACCGGCCCGGCAAATCCGGCACCTGTCTCCCAGGCACTTGGACGCATCGATGTATGGCGTCACCCGGTACTTGGGTATGAGCCACTGGAACAGGTCGCGGCGGCTGATCTCGCCCTGCGCCCGCGCGAAGTGCGCTCTCCGGGCGCTGGCAGGAAACCCCTCAAATCTACCCTGCCGCTTCACCTGGGCCCACAGCAGGATCTTTGCCCTTTCAATCAGATGAGCATCCGCATAGGAGGCAGCCGCTTCCCGGACAAGGTCGACGATGCCGACGGAATCAGGATCGAAAGCGCACTTCTCCGGCTCTTGCCAGAGAGCTACCTCGGACCTCAGGTGTGAGCATCCAGCCAGTACTGCTGGAAGGACCAGGTGTTCCTGAATGAGTTGAGAAACGGTCTCAGACTGGCAGAGGTCGTCACCGATGGCCACCGTCAGCCCCGGGTTCATTGCCAGCAGCCACGAACGGATCTCCTCCAATGGGAGCTTCGAGCTCACCCTGCCGTTGCAGCGGCAGAGGAACACCGCGCGGCCGGATGAAACGGTAGGCACTATGTCTGACCTCCCTCGGCGGCCGCTTCTGCTGCCTCTCCTTCCTTATGCTCCTCTTCACTCGGAGCTGGCAACAGGTCCATGAACTTCAGTCCGAGGACATAGACCAGACCGAGCACGGCGAAGATGCCCAGGGTCTGCAGCGTCTCGGCGGGCATGATCGGGAATCCTCCCCGGGCACCCCAGATACCCGCAATCTCGCCTGGGTAGTACTCAAGTGGCTGGGACAGGCCGGGGAAGATGATGGCAGCCCGTTCAAAGAAGATCCCGACAACGCAGATGGCGCAGGCCGCAATCACCCATCCGACCTTCTTGCGGAGCCACGGGTTGAACAGGATGCCAAGGGGAATGAAGTACCCCAGCACCACCTGGAGCCAGAATATCCAGGCCCACGGTCCAGCTATGAGGAACATCACCGCCTCGCGCTTCGGCGGGTAGAAATGCGTCAGTTTGTCCGTGGCCACCAGCACCATCAGGATAATGATCAGCACCGCCAGAAACTTGCCCAGGGAGACATACATCTGCTTGTCCAGCGGACGCTTGGTAAACTTCAGTGTCACGTATGACAGGAGCATTACCAGCGCCAAGCCCGACGCGAAAGCCGCCGAAATGAACTCCACCGGCTTGAGAGGCGAATACATGACATGCCTGGTCTCGATGAAGCCGACGATGGCCCCGGTGCCCATATGCACCAGCACGGCCCAGAGGACCGCCACTGGGGCAATGTACTTGGTCAACTTGCTGCCCGAGAGCGCCGCCACGAGATAGGTAAGCAGGAGCAGAATGTAGCCGGCGTAGAAGATGCCGTTGATGCCGAACATGGACTTCATGTTGCTCAAGTAAAAGTACATGAAGAGCCGCCAGAACTTCTCGGCACGTCCGAGATCCGTCAGAACGGTGAGCATGGCGCCGATCATCAGAAGAAGACCCATGAACACGGCTATCCGGCCGATGGGCTTGTAGCGTTCCTGACCCAGTACGTACACCAGAGAAGAGACCACCAGCGACCCGGCGCTCAGACCGATGAAGAAGAAGTCGACGGTAATGAGTTGCCCCCAGGTCACGGAGTTGTTGATACCCCAGAGCCTGAAGCCGAACAGGTAGGCGATCATGTATGCGGTGACACCCGCGGTCACTATCGCGGCCAGGACGCCCACCAGTATCTTGTAGTTCTTCGATTCTCCCTTGACTGGCGCGAAACTGAGCTGCATTAGGTCTCCTTACCTCGGGAGATAGATCGTCTTCGGGCTGGTCTGCATTTCCTCGCGCAGCTTGATGAAGCTACGTGAAGCCAGGAGCTTACTTACCGCGCTATCCGGATCGTCGAGATCGCCAAAGTAACGGGCTTCTGTGGGGCAGGCCTCGACGCATGCGGGCAGGACACCATGATCGCCGTCCAGACTGCTCCCAACCTTCTGGCCTTCCTCCAGTGCCTGATCTATGCGGTGGAAGCAGTACGTGCACTTCTCCACCACGCCGCGGGTACGGTGAGGATACGGCCAGGGGCCGATGTGACCTTCATTGCTGAGACCGAGGTCTCGGGGCAGGTCGGGCCGCTGATACTCCTTGTCTTCCTGGTCCTTGAAATTGAAGCTCCTAGCCCCGTAGGGGCAGGCCACAATACAATAGCGGCAGCCGAGGCAGCGGCGGAAGTTCTGCATCACAATCCCATCGCCCCTCTTGTAGGTCGCCTTTGACGGGCAAACGTTCACGCAAGGCGGGTGGTCGCAGTGCATGCAGGGCATCGGGATTATCTGCGTGTTCACGGCCGGATACTCGCCCTCCCAGGCAGCTATGACCTTGTGCCAGAATATGTCGTGATGTCTCTTCTGTTCGTAAGGCGAGCCATGCGGGACGTTGTTCTCCGCCTTGCAGGCCAGCGAGCAGGCCTGGCAGCCGACGCACTTGTCAAGGTCGATGACCATTCCCCAGTGTGCCATTACCGCCTCATGCCTTGCGGATCCTCACGCGGGTGCTGAAGAACGACGGTTGTCCGCTCACCTCGTCGTATTCTGTGCCCATAACATCCATCGGGTTGCAGCCCATGTCGTCGGCGTACCGGCCGGAGGCAAAGTGCCCCTGGCCGGTGGCGATGGCGACCACGCCGGGCCGCATGCCCTGTGTGACCCTTGCTTCGCCCTCGATCTCGCCGTGGACGGATTCAACGATAACATCCTCACCTTCGCCAATGCCAATTTCGTGCGCCGTCTCGTGGCCGATCTCCACCAGATTCTTCCAGCCGCGGCCGTGCATGACCAGGTACATTTCCTGGGCCCACGGGAAATTCTGGCTGCCGCTTCTGATCTCCAGGACGGGCCGGTATATCGCCAGCCTCAGAGGATACATGGTGTTCTCGCCCGGACGCGCCACATTAAGGACGCGTTCAAGCTGATCCGAGTGGAACTCGAACCTGCCCGACGCGGTGGCAAAAGCGTAGCTGCGGTACGAATAGCTGCTGCCTCGCCAGACGCCGATGTCCTTGAAGTCATCCCATCCCGTCAGCGGCGCCGTGCGGTACCTGACGAATTCCTCGGCGAAACGCTCGGAGTCGCTGGATATCGGCGCAAATGGAGCAGACCTGCCAATGCTGTCGGCGATGTCGAAGACGATCCTGGCAATGGGCCGGGAGTCGTACAATGGCTCGATAACCGGCTGCTTAATCCTGGCCTCGGCGTATCCGGAGCCCGGGATGGCGCTTTCATAACCCCAGTCCTCAAGATAGGTGCAGGCCGGCAGGATATAATCGGCATAGGCAGCCATCTCGCTCTTGGCCGGACCAACGTGCACATAGAAGAAGTCCTCATTGCGCAGGATGCCGTCCCAGAGGCCATCCTCTCCACTCGCCGGCACGGACATTATCAGGTTGCTGTTGAAGCCTATGGCGGTGTTGACGCTGCCGCCGCGCAGCTTGTCGACCATTTCGCGGAAGGTGATCCCCGTTTGCGTGATGGGGAGGCTATCCGTGGGCATAGGTGCATAAGGGGGATGCTGTTGATACACAATCCCACCGGGGATATCTATGCTGCCCACGAGCGCGTTCAGGCAGTAGATGGCGTGGCTGGCGAGTGTACCATAGGACCAACTGGTAGCGGCCTCTCCGCTCCAGGCGATGGCCGGCCTGGTCGCAGCGAATTCCCTGGCCACCCGGCGGATAGTCTCGACGGGAACCCCGGATATCTCTGAAACACTCTCGGGGCTGAATCTCTGCGTTCTGACCAGGGTGCTGTAAGCGCCAAAGCCCTCCGTGTGGTTGTTGACAAAATCGGCGTCGTACAGCCCTTCGCTCACAATGACGTGGGCGATGGCCATGGCCAGGGCGCCTTCTGAACCGGGGTTGATGGGGAGCCACTCGTCGGCCCGGGAGGCCGTGACCGAATGCCTAGGATCGAAGGATACCACCTTGGTCCTGTTCGGCAGTTCGCGGCGGAGCTTACCCCACAGGCGCAGGTCTCGGGCCAGCGGTCGCTCCGATTCAACTATGCCGGAACTGAAGGCCAGGATGTACTTGGCCGAAGCTCCGCCCTCGGACACCAATTCATATCCGCTGTCGATGCGGCCATCCGCGAGCCTCTTCCCTTCGCGATCGGCATCTGTTTCCAGGCCTTCTTCGTTGAAGAGATTGGGGGTGCCGCATGCCAAAGCCAACTGACGTATGAGATCCTCGTTGCTCGTGGTATTAAGACCCTGCAATACCAGGAGCCGTTCGGGAGAGGATAGCCTGCCGGAGATGTCCTCGAGGGCTTCCTCCCACGATACCGGCTCAAAATCAGCGTCGTAATCCGTGGCTCTTCCCTTGCCTCCGCCGATCCTCCTCAGCGGAGTCGTGAAGCGGTCGGGGTTGTAGAGAACCTGCAGGCCAACGTGGGACCGTGAGCAGCACTTGCCTTCGGAGTACGTGGACGCGGGATTGCCAGAGATCTTGACCACCTTGATCTTGCCGGCGGTCGTCTGTACCCTCCGCACACGGATCGCGCAGCGGGTGGGGCAGTTCAAGCAGGAGGTAGACACGAAATCCTGCGCAGCGATTACGCTCTTGGTCTGCGTCTCAACGGGTTCAGCTAGTCTGGGACGCTTCAGAGCCAGAACTACGGCCAGAGCGGCCGCTGCCGCTCCTCCCGAGATACCAAGAAAGGCCCGCCGGCTTAGGCGAAAGCCATTGGACCTTTTCGGCTGAGGGCTGCTCGGCTTGTCCGTTGCTGCTTGACTCAAGGTTACTCTCTGGTGTCCATCCCCACCCGACTAACCCTAGTGTCCGCCTCTATTCGTGCTGCCCCCAAGCAACACTCTCTAAAGATACTGTAAACATTGTACGAAAGACCGTTTCAGGCTGTCAACGCGGCTTCGCTGGCCTTCACGGCTTGGTCCATTTTCCTCATGCCTCCCCATGCAACGAACGAAGAGCCAGCCTCCCCGCGCGTGGCCCGGCGCCAGCCGCTCCCATGCCTAAGCCGTCCTCACCATATCCACAGTCTCACCGCGCGCGGAGACAAGCTCAACTACGAGCGGCATCTTTCCCAGGGCATGCGTCGAGCAAGAAAGGCACGGATCGTAGCATCGGATGGCGGCTTCTACTCTATTCAGCATTCCCTCCGTCAGCTTGTGGCCGTTGACGTATTTCTTGGCCACTTCGAAGACAGCCCGGTTCATGGCGGCATTGTTATTGCCCGTGGCCACTATCAGGTTCACCTTCTTGATCACGCCGGTCTTGTCCACCCAGTAGTGGTGGAAGAGCGTTCCTCTGGGAGCTTCGAGTACTCCTACGCCTTCTTCGTTGATCTTGCCTGACGTGGCCCAGATGTCGGTTGCGCAAATCAGGTCATCCTCGGCAAGGACCTTTATCCGTTCGGCGGCGTAGAGGCATTCAATCATGCGGGCGTAGTGATAGTAGAGCGATCCCTCCACGATGCCGGTATTGCTCAACCTCTTGAATTCCTTGAACTCCTTGCCGGCCAGCGGGGTGGTGATCCGGTCAGCTACGTTCAGTCTGCCGAGAGGGCCGACGCGGTACATCCCCCCGTCGGGGCACCCCGGCTTCTTATAGAACGGGAACTTCAGGTAGGACCAGTCCTCCACCCGTTCCTCGATGATGGAGAGGTAGTCCTTGGGGTCTACTTTATCCTCCAGAATGGCCCCTTTGTCATTTCTCATTCTGAGTGTGCCATCGTAGAGGTCGAGGTTCCCATCCTCATCTGTCAGGCCCATGTAGCCCGAAGGGAACGAGGCAAAGGTGGACGCTTCGTCTTTGTTGGCCTCCAGGTAGTGTTTGATGATCCCGACGGCGACCTGCACATCGGCAATAGCTCCGTCGATCCGCTTCAAGATTTCCTCTCGCTGGGCCGCTGTCAGGGCACGGTTCACACCGCCAGGTATGGCAAAGACAGGGTGGACTCGCTTTTCACCGAGCATCTGGATGATCTGCTGACCGAACTTGCGCAGCATGACGCCCTTCACCGCCAACTCCGGCTTTTCAGCAATCAGGCCAACGACGTTCCTCTTTGCCGGATCAGCGTCAAAGCCGAGCAACAGGTCCGGGCTGGCCAAGTGGAAGAAGTGGAGCGCATGGGACTGCAGGAACTGGGCCATATGCATCAGCTCGCGCAGCTTCTTGGCGGTAGGAGGTATCTGCACTCCTAGAATCGCATCCCCTGCTTTGGCCCCTGCCAGGTGATGGCTGACCGGACAAATGCCGCATGATCGAGAGATGAAGAGCGGCATCTCCCAAAACAGCCGTCCCTCGCACGACTTTTCCAATCCTCTGAACTCAATTATGTTGAACCTGGCTTCAGCCACCTTCCCGTCATCGCCGAGGACCAGCGTGACCTTGCCGTGCCCCTCGATCCTGGTTACCGGTTCAATCTCTATCTTTCTGCTCATTTGGCCCGCCTCCACGCGAAATCATGTGTCAGTCGTACCGCATCATGTTGGTCGGCAACACAGGGACCCTGCCGTTCACAAGCTCGACCAGGGCATAGAAGATGGAATCCGCATCCGGCGGGCATCCTGGCACAAAGCAATCCACCTTCACAACATGGTTGGCCGGTTTGGCTTTGTCCAAAAGCCGGGGGATCTCATCTGAGGAGGGGATCTTGCCGTGAACCGTGCTCTCCGTTTCGATGTAAGCCCGGCGGAGGCAGTCAGCCTTGTCTATCGGATTGCGCGACGCCACTATGCCGCCGAAGCAGGCACAATCGCCCAGGGCCATCAGTATCTTGCAGTGCGCCCGGAGGTCGCGCAGCACCTCCTCATCCTTGGTGGTGTTGACGGTCCCTTCCACGATGCCGACGTCCACATGGTCGAAGTGCTTGAAATCGGTGATCGGGCTGGCAGTGATATCGACCAGCTTGACCACGTCTAGAATCTTCTCGTCTATGTCCAGGAAGGACATGTGACATCCGGCACAACCGGCCATCCATGCGGTAGCGATCTTAGGTTTGGCCACAGCTAACCTCCTGATCAGAGCTCAACTCGTGCCCCATCTTCTTTGCCAGTGCCTTGAGCATCTCCTGGTCCTGAAGCAGCCCCTTCTTCGGTTCGATCACCCGGTTTGACCTTGTCACATGGCCGTCCAGGCTCACGTACTCCCCGCCGTCCCTCTCGGCCCAGGTGGGTGACGGAAGAACCACGTCCGCCATTGACGTCACCGCGGAGCGGTAGCTGGCCTGCACCACAAGGAAGTCGATAGTGCGCAGCCAGCCGAGCACCTCATCGTTGTCCACCTGCTCATCTGATACCAGCAGGTACAGCCCCTGCACGTGAGCCAGCGACAGGTCTTTGGCCGCGGCTCCCAGACTCCAGGCGCCGCGGCTGTTGGCAGCGGGCTTCAGGGAGATCACCCGCAGGCGTTCCCCCTCCCGGTTCCCAGTCAGATCCGCCAGATTCAGGAGATCGGTGACCACGGCGGAGTTCTTTGCATGCCACACTCCCTGGCCGTAGACAATAACCGCGTGCTGAGCCTTGCCAAGGGTCTCGGCAGCCATTTCCAGGTCGGACGGGCCGACATCCGTTTCGGTTTGGACCTTCTTGGAATTGTACTGAGAGAGCGACTGCACCAGCTTCGCCGGGGCCTCCCTGCCCCTCACCGGCCCCTGGGACAGTATGGCGTTCATCAGGCCATTCAACAGAGTGGCAACGCTGCCGGGCCTGGGCTTCAGCCACTGGTGGCGCCAGATGGCCAGCACGTCGTTCTGCTCATCGATCACTATCAGCCGGGCTCGGTTTCGGTCTACCGCACGCCTAATGAACGATGCCGCGATAGGATGGGTCTTGACCGGATCGGCACCAACCAGCAGTATGCAATCGGCCCTCAGTATTTCGTCCAGCGTACATTCAATCTCCGGGCCTTCGCTCTTCTTGTTGAACGCCTTGGTGCCTTCGGCGATGACGCGGAAGGCCTCGCCGCCCATGGTGTCCACGCTCTTGCTCCCTACCACCTGCCTCATGAACTGACAGAACAGGGAAATCGTCTCCGAGGGCAGGCGCGATGACACGACACCGGTGAAATTCTTGCCCAGTTTCTTCATCCGGCTGCCAGCGGCTTCAAGCGCTTCATCCAGGGTACACTCCTTGAGTTTGCCCTCCTTGTCCCTGATCAGAGGTGACGTTATGCGCTTGTGACCATCAGCCAGCAGTCCGAACCGTCCCATCCGGCAGAGCGGTCCCTTCTCGCCGGTCAGATCCGGAGATTTGATGCTTACCAGGTTGTTGTCTTTGACGAGCACTGTCAGCTCACAACCGACGCCGCAGACGGGGCATACGGTCTTCACCTCCTGGCACTCTTTCGGTTTGGCCCTGTAGAGGCTGAGCTTGGAGAAGATGGCACCGGTGGGACATGCCTGCACGCAGGCGCCGCAGTGGGTGCAAGAGGACGTTCCCAGTGGCTGGGCGAGGTCGGCGGATATCACTGTCTTGAAGCCGCGCTTGGCGAAATCCAGCGTATGGTTGGCCTCTATCTCACTGCAGACCCGGACGCACCGTCCGCAAAGGATGCAGCGGCCGTGATCTATGGCTATGTATTCGCTCAGGGCGTCGACCTTCGTGGCCGGCGTCGTGTAAGGATACCGGACGTTGTCCAACTGATAGCGGTAGCCCGTGGCCTGCAGTTCGCAGTCGCCACTCCTCTCACAGTACATGCAATAGTGGTTCTTCTCGGTGAACATGAGCTCCAGTATCAGGCGGCGGTACTTTTCGACCTTCTCCGTCTTGGTGTGGACGACCAACCCGTCGCGGGCGGGATAGGTGCATGACGGATTGATGCGGCGCTCACCCTCGATGTCAACCACGCACATGCGGCACGCACCGACATTGGTCAGCCCCTTGAACTCGCAGAGGGTCGGCACGTCTATACCGTTCTTGCGGCAGACATCGAGGACAGTGTCGCCTTCGTGGCCGCGGACCTTCTTGCCGTCGATGGTCAGAGATATTTCCTTCATCTAGTCCCCTCCAGCTTCAGCGTCGCACCGGAGGCACCTGGAGGCCTCCGACATCGCCTCTTGGGCAGTGTAGCCCATGTTGACTTCTTTGAAAGAGGAAGTCCTCTTGCCGGGATGAAGCTCGCTTATGGTTACCCTCGGCCGTTCCTTGATGTCCTCCAAGTCCTCTGGTCTGGGTATGAGGAAGGTCTCCTGGTCCTGGCGGTCTACCCGCGGCCCGAGTTCCTTGCCCTGCAGGTATCTCTTGATCGACGAGGCGGCTCTCTGGCCGGCAGCGACAGCTTCAATGACCGTCCATGGCCCGGTGACGGCGTCGCCTCCGGCGAAGACGCCAGGCCGGTCGGTGGCCAGGGTGCGCGGGTCAGCGGCTATGGTGCGCCCCATGCCGATCTTGATGCCGTACTTCTCGGCGAACCCGCTGTCGGGCCTCTGGCCAATGGCCTGGATCACCATGTCGCAGGGCACGGAGTATTCCGAGCCCTTGACGGGCCGCGGCGTCTTCCGTCCGCTCTTATCGAATTCGCCGAGTTCCATGCGGATCATCTCCAATCCGGAGACCTTGCCCCCCTGGCTCAACACGCGGGTGGGAGCCGTCAGCTCGTGAATGTGTATGCCCTCCTCCTCAACGGCCAGGATCTCTTCTTCGATGGCGGGCATGTCCTTCTTCTCGCGGCGGTAGAATATGTCTACGTGACTCGCGCCCATGCGCAAGGCGACCCTGGCAGAGTCAGTCGCCGTGTTGCCGCCCCCGATCACCGCTACCCTCTTCCCAACTTCCATCTCGCGTCCCAAGTTGACGTTGCGCAGGAATTCGACGGCGTCGTAGACGCCCTTCACATCCTCGCCGGGAACCCTCATCCTCTCTCCTACGTGCGCTCCCAGGGCGAGGAAGACGGCCTTGTATCCCTGATCGAAGAGGGAGTCGATATCGGTGATACGGGTGTTCAGTCTGATGTCAACGCCCAGCTTCTCGATCGCGGAGATTTCCCGGTTTAGCATCTCGTTCGGGAGGCGGTACTCGGGAATGGCCACTGCCAGACAGCCGCCGGCCACCGGCAGCGCCTCGAAGACGGTGACCTGGTAACCTTCGACAGCGAGGTCGTGTGCTGCCGAAAGGCCCGCCGGCCCGGCGCCGACGATGGCTACGCGCTCCTCCTTCTTCGGTCCCACCTTCAGGTTGTACTCGAAACCTTTCTCGAAGGCCCAGTCTGCGGCGAACCTCTTCAGGTGCCGGATGGCTATTGGCTCATCCATCTGCCCGCGGCGGCACTTGCCTTCGCAGGGGTGGTTGCACACGCGGCCACAGACGGAAGGGAAAGGTAGCCTCTGACGGATGAGGCGGTAGGCCTCATCAAAACGGCCGTCCTTGATGAAGGCGACGTATCCCGGAACGTCCAGCCCTACGGGGCAGGTGTGCTGACATGGTGCCCTGAACAGCCCAGCACACACAGCAGCAGGGCACTTCTTGTCGATAATGTGGCTCTCATACTCGGCGCGGAAGTGGCGTATGGTGCTGAGGACCGGGTTGGGGGCGGTCTGTCCGAGTCCGCACAGCGAGGCTGAGCCCACCATTTCGGCCAGTTCCTGGAGGACATCCAGATCCTCCATCGTCCCCTGCCCCTGGGTGATCTTATTGAGTATCTCCAGCATCTTGGGGATTCCCGCCCGGCAGGGCAGGCACTTGCCGCAGGACTCATCCTTGGTGAACTGCAGGAAGAACTTGGCCATGTCCACCATGCAGCTATCCTCATCCATGACGATGAGGCCGCCCGATCCCATGATCGCGCCGAGGCTGGTCACCGATTCGTAGTCCACCGACGTGTTAATGTGTTCAATCGGTATGACTCCGCCGGAAGGGCCGCCGATCTGGACCGCCTTGAATGATTTCCCCTTTGGCGGGCCGCCGCCGATGTCGAATACCACGTGGCCCAATGGAGTGCCGACGGGAACCTCGGCTATGCCGGAGTTGGTGATCTTCCCCACCAGGCAGAACGTCTTGGTGCCTGAATTGCCTCCGACACCAATGCCCTTGTACCAGTCAGCGCCCTTCAATATTATCTGCGGGACAATGGACCACGTTTCGACGTTGTTGAGCGTCGTCGGCTTGTCGAAGAGCCCCTTGTTGGCGGGGAATGGAGGCCTCTGCCGCGGGTTGCCGCGCTTGCCTTCGATAGAGATCAGCAGCGCTGTCTCTTCGCCGCAGACAAAAGCTCCCGCGCCCGGGAAGATATCCAGGTCGAAGTTGAAGCCGGTTCCCAGGATGTTCTGGCCGAGCAGCCCGTACTCTCTTGCCTGTTTAAGGGCGTGATTGAGGGTCTCGATGGCCAGCGGATACTCGGCGCGCACGTAGGCGTAGCCCTGGCTCACATTGCCTATGGCATAGGCCCCGATGAGCATGCCCTCGATGACCGAATGGGGATTGCCCTCCAGCACAGAACGGTTCATGAAGGCGCCAGGATCCCCCTCATCACCGTTGCAGACAACGTACTTCTCGTTCCCTTGAGCACTCCGCACCATGCCCCACTTTCGTCCTGTCGGGAACCCTGCTCCGCCCCTTCCCCTGAGCCCAGACTTGAGCACCTCATCGACCACTTCGTCGGGTTTCATCGAGGTCAGTGCCTTGACAAACGCCCGGTAGCCGTCAAAAGCTATGTACTCCTCAATGCTCCAGGGATCTATCAATCCGTTGAGGAAGAGCACTATCCTTCTCTGGCGCTTGTAGAACTCGATGTCTTTGTTGGAGGGAGCTGGCTTGTTGGTGATAGGGTCCACATATACCAGGCGCTCGACGATCTCGCCGCGCACCAGGTGTTTCTCTACGATCTCGTCGACATCGGCCCGGCGGACTCTGGTATAGAGGATGTCGCCTGGGGTTATGGTGACATTGGGTCCTTTCTCGCAGAAACCGCGGCAACCTATCTTGGTCACACCGACTCTGACACGCTTTTCCAGGCCCCTCCTCTTGATGGCCTCCCGGAAGGCATCCTCAACTTCGTCGGCGCCCGCAGCCGTGCAGCCCGTTCCGCGGCACACCAGAACATCTATCTGGCGGGCCTCCTTGAACTTGGCGAAGTTGGTGTCTTCTCTGACAGCAATAAGCGGCCTGACCCGCTTCTTGATCTCCTCGAGGTCCTCTAAGGTGCTAATCCTGTTCATCAATCGACCCCCTACTTACACCGGCTCACAAGTTCTTTCACGGCGGTCGGCTTCACGCGGCGGTGGACCTGGCCATTCAGGGTCACCACTGGCGCCAGGGCGCACGCACCCAAGCAACGGACGGTCTCCAGCGACAAGATGCCGTCCGGAGTCGTGTCGCCGGGCTCTAGGTGGTACTCCTTCTTCAGGACGTCAAGAATCCGCTGTCCGCCCCGGACATAGCAGGCGGTCCCGAGGCAAACCTGCAGCACGTGTTTGCCCCTCGGCACCGTGGTGAAGAAATTGTAGAAAGTGACAACCCCGTTTACTTCGCTGATGGGAACCTTCATGACTTGTGAGATGGCTGTCAATACCTCCGGCGGCAGGTACCCGATGCGCTGCTGGGATTGTTGGAGGACCCTGATAAGCCTCCCCGACTTTCCCGTGTTGAGGTCTACAATCTCGTGTACGTCTTTGAGAATCCTGGCAGCGTACTCAGCGCTATCCTTGTTGACGGGCAACTCCAGATCGACGCTTTGTTTGGCTTTCTGCATGCCTACCTCCTGCCTGTGAAACCTTGATCATGCACATTGAGGTCTTGCCGATGTCTGGAAATGAATATGGGAGCCTCAAAGGCTGCCCTTCGGCTGCCATGGTGCTCCCAAGAGTCACGACGACGATTCCCAGCAGCAATGGAATTGAGGTC
>JAUCPZ010000294.1 GCA_030372995.1 Dehalococcoidia bacterium | reverse complement strand
GCTGTGACAGTCGTCCCACCAACTGGTCCGTATGTTGCGGGCTTGCCAGTGGAACTAACTGCGGTCCCGGCCCCGCTGTACAAGTTTTCCCACTGGAGCGGGGATGCTTCGGGCACTTCGCCGGTTACCACTATCACTATGGATTCCGACAAGACTGTCGTCGCCCATTTCGAGCAGATAGTGTAGACGCTGGCTGCAAGCGCCAGGCCGCTAGGCCAGTGTAATGCAAGGTCTGCTGGCCGCGGGACCTCTGGCCGGTTCCCTTCCGCGTCCGCTGTTTGCTTTTCTTCACTATTCGCAATGATTGTTCCTCCGCAATTAACAATTCGTCTGTTTTGCCTCATTTTCGGGTCTTGCATCGATCGAGGTTTTCGATCCCCTTCATGATGTCAGACACTCTTTTTCGCTGCTGAGCGCGTATCTGAATTCGGAAAGTCATTATTCTAATAATGTGCAGTGACGATCTGTGATACAATTACGGGGCCGATCGAAATCCGACCCGAAAAACCGGAGAACCGGTTGAGAATATCCATTACGACATAATGAGATGAATCTGCCGGATTCCGATTGCTGGATTTGACATCTCTCCTCGAGCCTCCTACAGTATTGATCGAAAGGAGGCAAGCGGTCGGTTCAGCAACGAATTGGCGGCTTGTCTCAAGCCTACCTCTTAATCAGCCGGTTACAGGTTCGAGTCCTGTGCGCCTCACCAGCCTCATCATCCTCAACGACAACGCTGAGGTCTGCGCGTTGCCAAGACGCCAACGTCGAATGTCCGCACCCTCATTGCCTATCCGGCGGTGACGGCCCCCGGCCAGGACTCGCCGAATGCTCCGGCGCTGTTCACAACGCGCGCCTCCGCGCTGCAGTGTCCCTTTGCACCAACCTCCGGAGGCGCGGACGAGGAGCTGCGTGACTTCATCCCACCCGCGCAGTCACGTGAAACGGGAGATGCCGGAAAGCAGACCAACTTGCCAGAGATGCGAGGTCTGGCTGCTAACGGCGCATAACCCGTATATGATGGATTTGATCTTTTATGATATTAACTCTATAATCTATAATCGTTATGGAATGCGCGCGGGCCTGGAGGTGAGACTTACCATGATCACCTCGAGCTGCCACAACATCTCAAGGTTGGCTGCCGTCGCCGGATCTCTGCGATCTCATCTTGCCCATTGGCCGGCGATTGCCGCCATGACCGAGCGAGCAGAACGGTGGGGAGAGCGCCACGAAGAATAGACACAGTAGAGAAAGGAGGCATCCGATGCGCAAGAAGTTGTGGGGCATCATTCCCTTATGGACGCTGGCCGTGCTGTTGGTCATAGTCGCGGCGGGCACGGCCTGGGCCGCCTACAAGTTGACAACCAGGGACATCCCTGTCACCGTCAGGGAGCCAATCTCAGTACAGCCGCTCACGGTTGAGAATGTCACGCTGTATCCAGGCCAATACGTGGATTTCACCGTGATCAACGCAGCCGAGATTACCTACGGAATGCAGTACGCCTGCACTCTGGACAACCCTGACAGCGGAATTGAGGTGAAGATGCTGGTAGACCAGGACGGTCCGGGAGCTGACTTCGAGTATGTGAGCTACTCCTCCAGTAAGACAGTCAACATTGCACCGAACGGCACTCAGTATCTTCGGGTGGTCTGCACGGAAGAAAGCGCCCCGGCTTCAGGGGTGATCACGGTAGCGTTCAACAGAAAGGCGCCCAGCACCACCTAGGCACCTTGCTCCCCACCGTTCTTCCTCGCTCGATTTCAGATACCGACCTCACCAACGCATTCCAAGCGGAAGCCTGCCCCACTGGCGCCCGTCTCCCGGTGATATAATTCCCGATGCGGTGTGCCCTACCTACTGTCCGGTCCCTATTCACGAGAGGGCTGTCCGGGCTTTCCCAATCGTACCGAATGATGATGAGGTTCACATTTCGGTGAAAGGAAGGCGGTGATATGACCAGAGAGCGTTTTGGGGAACTGGTAGCCAAGGCAGTCGATGACCTCCCGGAGGAATTCCGCAGCGCTCTTGAGAACGTGGACATCGTGGTCCAAGACAGCCCCAACAGGAAGCAGTTGAATCGGATCGGGAGGGGTATGACGCTTCTGGGTCTCTACGAAGGTGTCCCTCAAACCAGCCGCACACACGCATACGGCATGGTGCTCCCAGACCGCATAGTCATCTTCCAGAAGCCCATTGAAGAAAGGTGTCGTTCTGAGTCCGAAGTCGAAGCTGAGATAGGGAGGGTAGTTCGTCACGAGATCGCCCATCATTTCGGGATCGGTGAAGAGAAGCTGCGGAGAATCGAATCAAAGACACGGCGGAGGCGGCCACACTGATTCCGCGTATGACGGCAACATTCGGACACAGCGCGGGCCAGATCCCGGCGATCTGGCCCGCAAACCATTCTACCTTAAGATGGGAGCCTGACTCAGCAATTCCCCACGCCTGCCGAGCCGCCCATCATTTCTTCTGAGTGTCCCGCGTTGGTACCTCCAGCACGCCTTCTTCTATCAAGGCCTTGATCTCGTCCGGAGACATCTTCAGCACTTCCCGGCATATCTCTTCAGTGTGCTGGCCAAGTATCGGCGCCGGCCTGCTTGGCGGGAGGGTAACATCGGAGATGTGGAATGGAATACCCGGGTAAAGTCTCTTGCCGGCCACCGGATGATCAACCTCCACGATGGCGTTTAGCCATTTCAGTTGCGGATCATCCAGGATTTCGGCCGGGCGGTACAGGACGCCCGCCGCGACACCCGCGTTCTGCAGCACGATCATGATCTCGCGCGGTTCGTGCTGCAGCGTCCACTCTTCCACATGCTTGTCCAGTTCATCAACGTGCTTCAGCCGGCCAGGCAGGTCAGCAAACTTGGCCTCCTTCGTCCACGGAGGATTGCCGATCGCCCGGCAGAAGCTGTGCCACTCGGCATCGGTGAAGACGCTGATGGCACACCACTGGTCATTCCCCTTGCAGCGGTACGCGTTATGGGGAGCCGCGTACGGACAGCGGTTACCGACCGGCTGCGGCACCCGCTCGTTGATGGTGTACTCGAGGCAGTATTCGCCGATCATATTGGCTGCCATCTCCACCTGGGACATGTCGACAAATTGTCCCTTGCCGGTGCGGCGCCTGTAGTCCAGGGCAGCCAGCGCCGCAACCACCAGCATCTTGCTGGCGTAATGGTCCGGTAGGGGTACATTGGCTCCGGCCGGGTACGGATCGGTCGGGTGGCACCACAGTGAGAGGAGACCCGAGAAAGCGGAAAGCATCGGGCCGTAGGCCTGGTACTCTGAGTACGGCCCGCCGCTCCCGTAGCCATTGCTGCTGATGTAGATGATGTCGGGCTTGACCTTGCGGACGCTCTCATAGTCCAGGTTGAGGCTCTTCATGACCCCGCCACGGAGGTTCTCGCCTACTATGTCAGCCACCTTGATGAGCCTCTTCGCGATCTCCTGCCCCTTCTCGGTCTTCATGTTGAGCCCGATCTCGCGCTTGTTGCGGTTTGACTCGTTGAATCCGGCTATGTTATCGGGATCAGCCCCGATGGTCCGCATGAAGTCAGGGTTCTCCCGGCACTCCACTTTGATGACATCGGCGCCGAGTTCCCCGAGGATCTTGCCGAAGTCCGGTATGACTCCACCGGTACCGAAACTGATCACCCTTATTCCCTGGAGAGGAAAGTCAGCCATTTCCCAGTCTCCTTCCTATATGACCTCGGCCCGGCGCAGGGCAGCCAACTCCTGCTTTGAGAGACCGAGCTCCTTGCAGTATATCTCCTCGTTATGCTGTCCCAACGTCGGTGCGGGCCGCTTCGTCTCGCAATGCGTCCCCGACCACTTGTAGGGAGGCCCAGGATATTTGAACTTGCCAATCACCGGATGCTTCATCTCGGAGTAGAACTTTCGGGCTTCGGTCTGGGGGCTATTGGTGAACCCTTCCACAGTGTAGATGGGAACGATCGGCACGCCCTCCTGATGCCCCTTCTCGAAGAGCTCCAGCATAGTGAACTGCATGGTGAACTCCAGCATGATCGCATACAGGTCCGCAGCATTTGCAATGCGGTAGTAGAACTCGCGCCACTGAGGTGTCTTTAGCACCTCCGGATCGCCAAGGACACGTACCAGCCCATCCCACTGCCTGGGAGTGAGGGCGACCACGCGGATGAACCCGTCCTTGCAGGGATAGACGGGATAGATCATGGCACCGAGCCGTCCTTCCGGAGGAGGAGGAGGCATCCCGGGATTCACGTTATACGAGTACATGGGCAGCATCCAGGGGTACAGAGCCAGGCGCGAGCATTCGTGCACTGACGTGTCGATGTACCGGCCCTGTCCGTCTTTGCCGCGCATGTAGAGCGCTGTGACTATAGAAATGGCTGCAATAATGGATGCGGCGTCGCAGGATGGTGTTCCCGGCAGGTTGATGGGCGCCCCGTCCTGGAATCCGCTGGTAATCATGGTGTTGCTCATGGCATAGTTGACAATGTCCGACCCCTTCCAGTCCCTGTAGGGTCCGTTCTGGCCGAACTCGGTGATGCTAGCCATGACCAATCCGGGGTTGGTCTTTCTGAGAGCTGGGTAGTCAAGCCCCAGACTGGCCATGTAGCCCGGACGGAAGGTTTCCACCAGGACATCCGCCTTCTTGACCAGTTTCTCGAAGATTCTCTTGCCATCGGTAGTCTCTAGGTTGAGAGTGATCCCTCTTCTGTTGGCGTAGCGGAAGAGGAAGTACAGGCTCCTTTCGGGGTGGGGCACATCACCCGCGAAAGGCGGGATTCTCCGTGTGGCGTCCCCCTCAGGCCTCTCGATCTTGATGACATCAGCGCCCAAGTCCGCGAGTATCTTGGTGCAGAAGGCACCCTTCTGGTCGGTAAGATCAAGGACCCGATAGACGCTGAGCGCCCCTTCTTGATGCTCTGACATAGAACAACCTCCTTTCAGCGCATTTCTTGAGAGCAGGTCCCCCCAGGATCGCGTCAACAAGCCATATTCTATGATAACCAGACATTTCTGTCACCAACGGTTTAGGAGTCCCCGTCACCCAGGCCCTAGCTATCCAGACCAGCGCTGCTCATCCAGGTTCATTCCGTCGGGCTGAGCTTGCCGCGCCTTCTATGCTATAATCTAGAGCAGCGCGACCGCGGAGGGCGAGACATGGCCAAGATGGAATTCACTCACCCGGAACTCGGACAGGAAATCCGCAGCCTGGCTGGCTACTATGTCCCGCGCGAAGAACAGACCATCATCTACAATGGAAGGGAAGTCCTTCTGCTTCTTGGTGATGCCTGCATTGACTCCTCGTGCTGTGGTTGTGCCAGTTGGAGCTATATTCAGGTTCCGGGATTCCTGGTAAAGAGGCACGTGCGAGGGACTGGAGCGAAGCCCGACGTATCGGAAGTAGACACCATAGAGGACAAGGCGGTCCGGGACGATCTGGTGCAGTCCCTGGGGAAGAAGTACCCCGGCGCCCGGGTAGAGGTGTGGTAGCCATTCGGTGCTGCGCTTTCCTCGGCGATGGGGCCACCCTCCCGCCCGGCTGACTTATCCGCCGCGGACGGCCAGATAGGATTCCAATAGCTTGAAGCTCGATCTCCATACCCACTGCCGCGAGGCGACGGCCAGCCCCAACCCTACCCCGGATATCGTTGGCCGAATCATATCCGCCGTCAGGGCTCGAGGATTGGACGGCATTGCCATCACGGAACACTACACCCACACGTACGCCTGCGAAGTGAGAGACATCGTCCACCGGCATTTCGACGATGAGATACTGATCATTCCAGGCAAGGAGGTTGACCGGGTGTTCCTGGGCGTTGAGAAAGGATTGTTCCACCTGGTTGAACTGTACCTCCCAGGCCATGCTGTGTTCAGGTTTATTGCCCATCCCGGACACCCCCACATCAAGGACCTCGGCTCGCACATCGACGGCAATATCCATGGCCTGGAGATCGGAAACCCCGGGCACGATGACGAGATGGACAAGGAAATGATAAGGTGGCTGGCCAAGAAGCACGACCTCCTGCTTCTGAGTAACAGTGATGCCCATTCACTCGGAGACATCGGGTACTACTACAACGAGATAGACCTCGATGAGCTGTGTTCACGAGCCAGGAGGTCTCACTCGACCAATGCCGCTCTCTGATTCATCACGAGAACCGAGCCTGGAATACGCGTTCCATCCACGCTCCATGGCCGTAGTCGGTCTCTCTCCCGACCCTCACGGAACCTGGCTCAATCGGATGTACCTTCAGGCACCCCTTGAGGCGGGCTTCAAGGGGCCTATCTATCCCGTTAACCGCAAGGGCGGTCACATTGGCCACATACGCGTGTACACCAGTCTTTCCGAGGTGCCGGAGCCGCCGGATTACGTCGTCTCTTGTATTCCAGCGCAGCAGACCCCCGATCTCCTCGAGGAATGCCGAGCCGTCGGGGTCAAGGTACTTCAGCTCTACACCGCCGGTTTCACGGAAACGGGCCTGTCATCGGGCATCAAGCTACAAGACCGCTTGCTGGAAATCGCCCGCCGAGCCCGCATCCGTCTCATCGGCCCCAACTGCATGGGGGTCTACTGTCCCGACTGGGGCATGAGTTTCTCCCCGGATCTGCCAAAGGAGCCGGGGAACATCGGTTTTCTTTGCCAAAGCGGCGGCAATGCCGTCTTCCTGATCCGGAGCGCAGCTGCGAGGGGACTGCGGTTCAGCAAGGGCATCAGCTATGGCAACGCTTGCGACGTCAACGAGTGCGACATCCTGGAGTACCTTGCGGATGACCGGGGGACCAAAGTCATCGCCGCTTACATTGAGGGCACTTCGGACGGGAGAAGGTTCGCGGACGTCCTATCCAGAGCCGCCGCAGTCAAGCCCGTGGTGGTCTACAAGGGGGGCTACACGGAGGCCGGGGGGAGGGCTGCTGCATCTCACACAGGAGCCATGGCAGGAAGCGAGGTTATCTGGGACGGGATCATCCGGCAGACCGGTGCCATTCGCGTCAACAGTATCGAAGAGATGATCGACATGCTGGTGGCGCTGGTACAGATGAAGCGCCCCAAGGGACTGAACACGTGTGTGGTGGGAATAGGCGGCGGAGCCAGCGTAGTGGCAACGGACGAGATGGAAAAGGCGGGCCTCAGGTTGCCACCCATCCCACCTTCTATCCAGGAGAGGATGGCACAGATAATCCCGCCGGCTGGCGGCATGCTACGCAATCCGATTGACGCATTCCCGCTCAGCAGGCTGATCCTGTACAAGAAACGTGCCCAAGGCGGCAAGTCCGGCAACGCCCACGCCGGCGACAAGGGGTGGAGCGACTTCATGAGTCTTCTTGAGAATTGGCCGGATATTGACGCGGTCATCTTTCATTTCCCTTTCGATACACCTCCGGTACCCGCTTCCAATTGGGCGGCGGCAACAGTCGAGCCCGTTCTGACCGCTGTCAGGACATGCCATCTCCCGTCCGCGGTGGTCTTCCATTCGATTGTTACCGACGCTTCGTGGCGCGAATCACGAAAGATGCAGGCGATCTGTTTGGCAGAAGAGATACCGTTCTTCCTGTCACTCAAAGGAGCGGCGGAGTCCATAGCACACCTGCATCAAGCGGGGCAAATAGCGAAGATCTGGTCCGTGGAAAAACAGCACTGAGCTTGGCATCCGGGCATCCGCCACCGTATCCCACCGCAGACAGTCATGGCAGGACGCCCAGATTCTGCCAATACCGGCTAGGCTTTGTCGGTAATTCTGAAGGTGCCCGCAAGGGTGAAGCAGCTGATCTTAAGGCTCTTGGCCGTGCTCGGAGGCACTTCCTTGGCCAGTTGCCGCTTAGTACTCCTGACTCCGAGAATCGACAGCCCGGTGAGGGTTGCCGGCATCTCCGGAGGCGTGATGATCTTGCTGGTGCCCAAGATGGTGATGCAGGTGACGTTCGTCACGCCCTCCTCGAGCTGAGCCTGACGGAAGTCGATCTCAGAGGCACCAACGATGGCAATGGCCCACACCTTCTTCCCCGGCCGCCAAGGGCCCTGACCGAACGCCGACACGCCGAAGATCCCGATATTCCTCATGCTTGGCACCTCCCTTTCCAGTTCACTTGAACTGATCGCTCAGGATACCTGTTGTGCCATTATAACAACCGTCATACCCTTTGGAAACACCACCCGGGTGCTCAACGAAGACCAGGGTTGAAACCGGCGTCTGGTGAGGACATCTGAGTTGTGCGGCGACTTCCTAAGATTTGCGATCAGGACCTATCACCGCTGAAGGATTCCGATTGAATAGTGCTTGCTGCCAAGCTTATAATACACTCGCAGGGTGGCACGTAGTTCAGAATAGACCGATGCGGATAGCACTGGGTTGTGACCACAGAGGCCGAAACCTCAAGCAGTTGGCAATCGACGTCATCGCCCAGAGAGGCGACGAGTGCCAGGATTTCGGCTGCTATGACAGCGCCGCAGTAGACTACCCAGACATCGCCAAGAGGGTCGGCGAGGCCGTTGCCAGAGGAGACTTCAGGTTTGGCGTCTTGGTATGCAGCAGTGGCATTGGGATGAGTATGGCGGCCAACAAGGTGAAGGGCATCAGGGCCGCGGTATGTCAGGACGTCTACACGGCTTCGCGTACGAGATTGCACAACGACGCGAATGTTCTATGCCTGGGCCAAGATGTGGTGGGACCAGGACTGGCTAAGGAGATACTGACGGCCTTTCTGGATACCGAGTTCGAAGGCGGAAGACACGTGGCCCGTTTGGAGAAGATTAAAGCTCTGGAGAACAGGTGATCTCAATGCGCAGCGAGTCCGTTGCGGCCGAGGGCCCGGGAGCCGTCTGAAGTGGGCATTCTGGATTCCATCAACCAGCCATCCGACCTCAAGAGCTTGTCTCTTGATCAACTGCAGAAGCTGGCTGAAGAGCTGAGGAGCGAGCTCGTCGGAAGGATATCAGCCAACGGTGGGCACCTCGCTTCGAGCCTGGGAGCGGTGGAACTGTCCATCGCGTTGCACCGGGTCTTCAACAGTCCTGTTGACAAGATTGTCTGGGACGTCGGACACCAGAGCTATGCCCACAAGCTCCTGACGGGACGCAGAGATCGGTTTGCCACCATACGGCAGCAAGGTGGCCTCTCGGGCTTCACCGACCCCTCCGAGAGCGTTCATGACGCCTTCGTCGGAGGCCATGCCAGCAACTCTGTCTCGGCAGCACTTGGCATGGCGTTAGCGCGTGACCTCGCCGGAGAGAGGTACCACGTCGTGGCCGTCATCGGGGATGCTGCCATCACAGGCGGGATGGCAGTTGAAGCTCTGAACCACTGGGGACACATCGGTACAAGGATGATCGTTGTCCTGAACGATAACGGCATGGCCATCTCCCCCAGCGTGGGAGCATTCTCCAGATTCCTCAACCGGATGCGCCTTGACCCACGATATGAGGCAGCGAAAAGAAGGGCCAAAGCCACTTTCAGCCACCTGCCCTTTGGCGAGCCGGCATGGGCCGCCGGGAAGCGGATCAAGGGGCGAGTGAAGAGGGCACTGGTCCCCGGGGCGCTGTGGGAGGAGTTTGGCTTCACCTATGTCGGCCCGGTAGACGGCCATGACATAAAGAGTCTTGAGTCAGCATTGACCAGGGCGCGGGACTACGAGAGCAAGCCTACTTTCGTTCATGTGATCACAAAGAAGGGCAAGGGTTATCCTCCGGCCGAGGAGGATGCTGTCACATTCCATGGCATTGCCCCGAGTGGAGCCAAGTCTGTGCCTGGCCCATCCTACAGCCAAGTCTTCGGGCAGACCGTGGTCCGGCTGATGCGGGAGAATCCCCGGGTAGTGGCCATCACGGCTGCGATGCTTGACGGAACTGGGCTGGCACCGGCACAGAGGGAATTCCCCAAGAGGGTTTTCGATGTTGGCATCTGCGAGCAGCACGCCGTCACCCTGGCCGCTGGGCTGGCATCGAGAGGATTCATACCGGTAGTGGCCATATATTCGACCTTCTTGCAAAGGGCCTTCGACCAGATAGTCCATGATGTCTGCATACAGGGTTTGCCCGTGGTCTTCGCCATCGACCGTGCCGGCATCGTGGGCGACGACGGCAAGACGCATCAGGGAACCCTTGACATTTCATACCTCGGGACCATTCCCGGCTTGATCGTGGCGACACCGAAGGATGAGAATGAGCTGCAGCACTTGCTGTTCACCGCGACAAGAATCGGCCGTCCGATGGCCATACGCTATCCACGCGGATCAGGCCCCGGGGCCAGTCTTGACGCCGATTTGCACGACATCGCTATCGGAAAGGGAGAAATCCTGCGCAGCGGCCGTGACGTCGCTGTGCTGGCTTTGGGAACCACGGTGTACCCTTCTTTGGAGGCAGCGCAGATACTGGAACAGAAAGGCCTGGATTGTGCAGTGATAAACGCCCGGTTTGCCAAGCCTCTGGACGCAGACCTGATCTTAGACACGGCCAGCAAGCTCAAGCGAGTGCTGACCGTGGAGGAAAACACATTGGCCGGAGGCTTCGGCAGCTCTGTGCTGCAACTCCTTCAGTCACATGGCCTGTGTGACGTACAGACAAGGTGCCTGGGCATCCCGGATGAGTTCGTGGAGCATGCTTCCCAGCAATCCCTCCGCACCAGATATCACCTCGACGCACCCGGGATAGCTTCTCAGATCACCAGTTCTTTCGCCGACCTGCGTCAGCCCCTTCTCCATAACCAAAGGAGGAGTAGCTAGAGCCGCGAGGCCTTGTCGCCAGAGCGGGCAGAGGTTCTTCCAGTTGCACTCGTTTGCCATCGCAAGGCACGGCGGAAGACTCGCAGCGAGCCGGCCCTCAGGGTTTCGAAATATGAACCAGCCAAGTGCTTTTCGCCGATACCTGGGCGACCTTGAAGCAGAGTTGAGGTCGGTTATGGGAGAAAGCACCTCTCCCCTGTATACCATGATGCGGTATCACTTGGGCTGGGTGGATGCGAGCGGCGGAGCCCAGCCGAGCCCGGGCAAGATGTCCCGCCCCACCCTGTGCCTCCTGGCATGCGAAGCCACCGGCGGTGACTGGCGCACGGCGCTACCCGCGGCAGCCGCCGTCGAACTGATCCACAACTTCTCTCTTATACACGATGACATCCAGGACCAGAGTTGGGAGCGGCGACGGCGTCCGACGGTCTGGAAGGTGTGGGGAGAGGCCCAGGCCATCAATGCCGGTGACGCCATGTATGTCTTGGCTCAGCTTGCCCTGTTCAAATTGAGCGAGAAAGGCATTCCGCCGTCGAAGGTCATCCTGCTATCGACACGCCTGAATGAGGCCAGCCTGCAACTGTGTGAAGGGCAGTATCTGGATATCGAGTTTGAGAAGCATTTGGACATAACCGTCGACCAGTACCTGGACATGATAGAGAAGAAGACCGCCGCGCTGTTTGCCGCATCTGTATACTTCGGGGCTACACTGGGCGCGGGGCGCCAGAACCTGGTCTCCTTGCTCACTTCCTTCGGCCGGAATCTGGGCATGGCGTACCAGGTGCAGAACGACCTGCAGGGAATATGGGGGGAAGAGGAGGATAGGAAGGCTGCGCCGTACACCGACATCAGGAGCAAGAAGAAGACGCTGCCGATAGTCTACGCTCTTCACACCGCCAAGGGAGAGGAGCGGCAAGCGCTTCTGGACATCTACCTCAGGCAGCGGATAACCACCGCCAACGTGGCGCGGGTCGTCCGGATACTGGAAGAAGTGAATGCCAGGGCCTTCGCGGAGCGCATGAGGGACGATTTCTATGGGAAGTGTCTCAAGGATCTGGATAGGGCGCTGCCGCGGTCCCCGGCCAAGCGCCAGCTTGCGGAGGTAGCCGCATATCTGATGGGAAAGGGCGTCGATTCGTGAGATGAAGACTTTCAACAAGCGGGGAGATAAAGGCGAGACCAGCCTGTTCTTCGGTCCACGCGTCCCCAAGTCCGATCCTCACTGCGAAGCCTACGGCACGATAGATGAAGCCGTCGCCGCCATTGGGCTCGCAAGGGCACTGTCCCGCAAGCAGCCAGTCCGTGACATGCTTCTCACTGTACAGAAGGACCTCTTCACACTGGCAGGCGAGCTGGCCACGCCGCCGGAGGCGCGTGAAAGGGTGGCACGAAGATACCCCACTATCACCAGTGGCGACGTGGATAGGCTGGAAGGTCTCATCGATAGCCTCGAGGCCAAAGTCAGGATGCCAGAGAGTTTCGTGATACCCGGCAAGAGCGCGGCATCCGCCGCGATCCACCTCTCGCGGGCAATCGTCAGGCGGGCCGAAAGACGCGTGGTGAGCCTGCAACGGACCGGGCAGGTGCCGAACCAAGAAATCCTCAAGTATCTGAACCGTTTGGCGGATTTCTTGTTTACGCTCAGCCTGTATGAGGAAACGATCCGGGCGAAATGAGATCCGTGAGCACTAGCGCCGTGGCCACGACGGCCTCGCAGCACGCTGGGTTGTGCCTGCCATGGAAGTGATCCCTTCGATCGACCTGAAGGGCGGCCGGTGCGTGCGCCTCTACCAGGGTGACTACGCGAAGGAAACGGTTTTCTCTGACGATCCTCTTGGGGTCGCCCAGCGCTGGGAGTCTCTGGGGGCGCCGAGACTTCACGTTGTTGATCTGGACGGCGCAGCGGCGGGGGAACCGCGCCACCTGACGACTATCATTCGCATGGCGAGCACGCTCCGAATTCCCATTCAGGTCGGCGGCGGCATACGCCGGATGGAGACGATAGAGCATTATGCGAAGGCCGGAGTGCAGAGGGTAGTGCTGGGTACGGCGGCAGTGGAAAACCCCGACTTGGTGAAGGAGGCCTGCCGGGTCTTCGGCGAGGCCATTATCCTCGGAGTTGACGCCCGCGATGGATTCGTGGCGGTCCGCGGCTGGAAGGACAAGACTTCAGTCTTAGCTGTCGATCTCGTCCAGCAAATGGAGGCGCTTGGCGCCAGGCGCTTCATCTATACCGACGTCGCTAGGGATGGCACCCTCACCGAACCCAATTTCCACGCAATCTCCGAACTGGTGGCCAAGGCCAGATCACCGATAATAGCCTCCGGAGGAGTGACCTCCATCGATCATCTGATCACATTGCGCCGGCTTGGGGTGGAAGGCGCCATCATCGGCCGGGCGCTGTATACTGGGGACATCCTCTTGGAGAAGGCCTTGGCGGCCTTGAGAGAGAAGGCACTCGGCTTGTGAATTGGGATATTGAAGGACGGCAGACGATGTTGAAGTTCGATCAGAAGGGACTGATCCCAGCCATTGTCCAGGATGCCGACACCGGCGAAGTGCTCATGCTCGGATACATGAACGAGGAGTCACTGCGACGCACGCTGGAGTCAGGCCAGGTCTGGTTCTATAGCCGCAGCCGGCAGGAACTTTGGCACAAAGGCGCTACCTCGGGCAACTTCCTCAATCTGCAGGAAGTGTGGAAAGACTGCGACGGGGACACGCTGCTGGTCAAGGTGAAGCCGACTGGGCCTGTCTGTCATACCGGTGAGAGGACCTGCTTCTTCCAGAAGGTGGAGACCCAGCCCGGCCTCTAGGGTTTCTGATCCGCCTCTATGGCCCCTTTCAAGGCATAGATGGCCACTTCAATCTGACGCTCGTCAGGCTGCCTCGTGGTCATCTTCTGCAGGGCCAACCCCGGCAGAAACAAGATGCGGACCACCCGGTTTTCGGCGTACCTGGCGCTGAACCGAGTGAACTCATACCCCACAGCGGCGATGACCGGGATGAGGACGACGCGCGATATGATGCGTATCCAAATGTCCGGGCTGCCGACCAGCGAGAATACGAGGATGGCGATGATCATTACGGCAAACAGGAAACTGGTGCCACAGCGGACGTGGGCTGTCGAGAACTTGGCCACCGGCCCCGGCTCCAGAGGGACATGGTGTTCGAAGGCATTGATGGTCTTGTGCTCCGCACCGTGGTATGCGAATACCGTCCTGATGTCCGGGATCAGGTTCACCAGAGCCAGATAAAGGACGAAAATCATGACGCGGATGACGCCCTCCACCAGGTTGCTGAGCACAGTTGAGTTGATGTGAGAACCTATTAGGCTGTCAGTGACCAGCAGGGGAACGACAAAGAACAAGGCTGCGGCGAAAGCAAAGGAGGCGATCAACGTTCCCCAAAGGAGCGGGCCTGATATCTTCTGCTCGTCTTCCCCGAGCGACACGTTGGCCGATTCGAACAAGGCGCCGATACCAAGCACCAGACTCTCCACCAGAACCACGACGCCCCGCAGGAACGGAACCTTCCTGATTCCCGTCTGCGAATTGGAGATGGGCTTCGTAGTAACGTGCACCTGGCCGCTGGGGCGACGCACCGCCATCGCCATGTTGCGCTGGCCGCGCATCATGACGCCTTCGATGACAGCCTGGCCACCATAGTGAAACTCCTTCAGCAACTTGCCCCCTGATACAAACCAGAAGAGCGGAGTCTCATCCTCCGCTCCTCGAAAAGACTCAGAACCTTGCGTACGCTTCCACGCCGCCAGCCGGGAATGTCTACTCTTCTTTCTTCTCCGGCTCTTTGCGTTTGTAGCGCCTCTTGAAACGCTCCACCCTCCCCGCTGTGTCGACGATGCGGTATTCACCGGTGAAGAGAGGATGACACTTGCTGCAGATTTCGGTCTTGATCACTTTCTTGGTGGCGCCGGTAATGAAGCTGTTTCCGCAAGCGCAGGTCACCCTCGCGTCGGTATAGTAGGTCGGATGTATCTTTTCCTTCATTTCTCAGTTCCTGCCGGATAGACGCTCACCTTCCGCCTGCCCTTTGCCGCCCATTCGAACTTGACCACTCCGTCGGTGAGCGCGAAGAGAGTGTGATCCCTGCCAACACCGATGTTCGCGCCCGGCAGCAGGCGTGTGCCCCTCTGACGCACCACGATGTTGCCCGATCTTACCGCCTGCCCGCTGTACTTCTTCACGCCCAGTCGCTTGGCTTGGCTGTCGCGGTTGCCCCTCGTACCACCCGCGGCCTTCTTATGCGCCACTGTGACCTACCTCCATTTTGTGACCCCGCCCGGGATGTATTTCCTTGATGGCCAGTCTGGTATGCAATTGCCGATGGCCTTTCTTGCGCCGGAACCTGACCTTGGGCTTGAAACGGAAGACCGTGATCTTCCTGTCCCGGGCCTCGCCCAATGCCTCCGCCACAACCTTGGCCCCCTTGACGTGGGGTTTCCCAACGACCACCCTGTCGCCGCTGGCGAGCAAAAGGACACGGTCCAACTCGACCTTGCTCCCCGGGTCAGCCGCCAGCCGATCGACTTCGATAACCTGCCCCGGCGAAACCTTATACTGCTTTCCACCGGTCTCGACTACTGCGTAGATTGTCTTCCTCCGTCGTGAGATACAACGTAAATGTTACTGTTCTCACGCTCACCATGTCAAGTTCAGCCATGCTGAGCCTGTACAGCCTGACCAGCGCCGGATCATGCTTCCTTGCGATTCCGCCACAGAAAACGCTGGCAGCAGTAGATGTGGCCGCACAATAGGGCGCTGCCCTCGACTTGGCCAAGCTACCCTTTGTCAGGCCCGGCAGCATCTGCCTGCTGCGGCTCGAAATCGTTCCACCGCCGACGTCCGATCACGCCGAAAGGAACGAGCAAAGGCAGCACCCACGCAAGGGACCACCAGCTCAGCCCGGACTCCTGTGGGCCGAACGACCACACCGCCCAGGGCACCGAAAGCACCAGCGCCCCGTATGCCGGCAACATCAGCTTCCAGAAAGGCGTCTTGGCATGTCTCCAAGGAAGGGTGGCGTAGACCAACAACCCCGCCAGGCAAACGAGCGCCAAACCGGAAACCCCCTCCAGTGTCTTACCCTGAACCAGCCAAATGATGGACAGGATGAGGACCCAAAGGAAGGCTCCGGCCCACCCACAGATCCAACCGATCTTCGCGCCCAGCCTGCCGTCCATGGCCACCTTACTCATAACGCAGTGCCTCAGCCGGATAGATCCTGGAAGCTTGCCAAGCCGGGATTATGGTCATCAGCATGGAAGCGACCCAGGCCACACCTGCAATGATGGCCAGTTCCACCCATGGCATCCGGAACTCGAGGTTCTCTACGGTCTCTTTCATGTCATCCAGTACTTGGTAAGACAGCGCCAGCGCCAAGACAGACCCGATGATAATGCCCAGGATAGCCACGATCGACGACTCCAGCAGGAAGGTGGTTTGGACGCTGCGCCGCTTGAAGCCGATAGCCCGCAGGATGCCTATCTCGTGACGGCGCTCCACCACCGCCCGCGTGCTGATTACCCCTAGAGCCGCGATCCCCACCACCAAACCCAGCGACATGAAACCTTGCAGCAGGGTGTTGATGGTGAAGCTGGTCCGGCTTACCTCCCGCAATAGTTGCTTGATCGAGGTGGCCTGCAAACCATTCACGCTGAATTCTGATTCAAGCCTCTTGACCATCTCGTCCGCGTCCACTCCCTCGCTCAACTTGAAGAGATACGTAGTGGTCGGTATGTCCGCCGGCCACACTTGGCCTATGGTCCGCTGGGAGGTGTAGAGCCCATAGTTGAAGCTCACAGCTTCGAGCACGCCAATGATGGTCAAGTCTGTTTCGGTGCCTGTATACGACTCCTTCACCCGCACCTGTATCGGAGCGTCCAGCGCCTTATCTTCCAGCCACACACCCTCGAGGCGGAATTGTGCACCCCCAATGGCAACGCCATAGTTGCTGCGGGAAGCCACGGCGTCGGCGCTGATGACGGCCAACCCCGGTGTATCCTTCACCGCTCTCCAAACATCTGCAGCAGAGTCGTAGCCAGGCGCGGTGAGCGCGAACTTGAAAGTGTTGGTGTCCAGATAGACATCATCGACGCCATTCAGGGTGTAGTCCTTGAATTCCTCTTCAGCCTCCCGGCTGGACTCCCTGACCTTGAGCGGGATCGTGAAGTACCCGGCGATGGCTTCGAAGTCGGCAGGATCGATGCCTTTCTCGACAATTGCCTCCTGCATGTTCGGAACGGGGTTGATGTAGCTAACGTTCGCCATGATGTCGTATCCGCCAGCAAAGGAGTCAGAATCCGAAAGGACTGCCGTGTTGGCGCCGATCACCACCGACATGAAGACGATGGTGAAGATGACTAGGGAGAACATGGCTATGGTGAGGCCCGTCCGCATACGGTTCTTCATGGGATAGGCCATGGCTGCCCTGAGCACCGGCGCAGCACCCTTCAGCCGGCCGACTACCGCGGCCAAGATCCGCAAGATCACGTCAAGGTTGTAGGACACAATCCACACGGCTCCAAGCACCATGGTCACGCCAGCAAGGAAGAACATCTCTATCCCCATGGTCATATCGTCGCCAAAAATGGTCTCGAAGACGCTGGTCGGCAAGAGAGACCATGCCAGCAGAAGAACGCCGGCCACGGTGAAGACAAGGCGTTCTCTGGCCCCGCGCCATCGGGCAATGAGTGCTCCGCCGACGATGATCAGCGCCAGGCCCATGTAGAGGGGAGCCCCTTGTTTGGAACCTATCCCAGCCACGAAGATCAGAAGACCGAAAACGGCCAGGCTGACGCCAATACCAAGGGTGCCACGCCCCACCCTCTTGAATACCGGCTCGGGTATGTCGCGGATCGCCCTCACGATGTTGAGGCGGCTGACTCTCCAAGCAGACACGGCCACCGTGGCAAAGGTAACCAGCATTCCCAGAGTGAAGGCAACAATGAGGCTCCTCGGCTCGACGTGCACACGGATATCGATGGGAGAACCTTGTATGACTCTGGCCATGATGCCGGCGATAGCATAGGTGACCAATATTCCTAACCCGACACCAATGATGGCCGCCATCAGGTCGTAGACCACACCCTCAAAGATGAACATCTGTACCAACTGGTTTCTCTTGGCGCCCACCGCCCGGGCCATGCCCATTTCCGACTTGCGGGCCGCGGCCAGCATCACAAAGATCAGGAATATCAGGAGGACGCCGGCGGCAATGGAGAACAGGCCAAACCCGACGAACATGGTAGTCAGCACCGTCCCAGCCGTGTCTGCCTGATCCAGCGTACTCTCCTTCACTTTCTCGACTTCCAAACCGGTGCCTTCCAACAGTGGCTGAAGATCCTCTTCGACCTCCTTGCTATATTTGGCACCACCCAGCACTCCGCCACTATTGGAAATGTAGATCGCATTGATCTGATCCGTCTTTCCCAGCAGCTCCTGAGCTCTAGGAAGGGGCATCAGTGCAAACGCGAACCCCCCGGACGAGGCCCCCTTCACTATTCCGGCCAGCCGCACCGCCTTCGCCTCGGACTCGATGAACAAGAGGAGTCCGTCGCCAACCTCAGCCTGCAGGTCCTCCGCCGTTGACTTGTCGAGATACACGCCATCGGTTCCCAAGTCATCAAGGCTGATCTTCTGCCCATCAACAAGCGTCAAGCTTGTGTAGGTCGCATACTCCTGCGGCGCGGGGGCGAAGGGCGTGACACTCGGTGCGCTGAGCATAGGCCCCGCGTTGATTACCGGCACCTGCTCCCTTATGACCGGCAGAACGCCGTCGACTTGGGCCCCGGCGTCCGCAAGACCATCCCTGATCCGCTCAAAGACTGCGTAATCGAAGTAGCCCAAATCCGGGGCCGTTTCCCTGTTCGGAGCAGCGATCACCTCATCTGTGTTTCCCAAGGCATCCGTTGCCAGCGATCTGATGGTATAGACCACGGTGTCGCCGGTGCTGAAGGCAGCCGTAATGAGTACCGTGCTGAGCATGAGCCCAAAGACTATCAATGCGGTCTGCACCGGGCGTTTGGGGATATTCCGCACCCCCAACTTGAACATAATCCGGTTGCGCACGGCCAAAGTCACAGCCACGATGGCCGCGATGCCGAAGAGAACCGCCATGACGATGGCTATGGTAGTAACGGAAACGCCGAAGAGTTCCTGCATGTCTACTTTCCGTCCACAATCAGGCCGTCGCGCATGCGGACGATGCGGTCGGCCCTTCTGGCTACTTCATCGGAGTGGGTCACCAGAACGAATGTCTGCTGATTCTCCTTGTTTAGCTTGCACAGGAGATCCATGATCTCGGCTGTCGTCTCACTGTCCAGGTCGCCGGTCGGCTCATCAGCCCAGATGATGGCGGGCCGATTCACCAACGCCCTCGCTATGGTGACCCGCTGGCGCTGCCCGCCGGAGAGCTCTGCAGGCAGACGGTCCGCCACCCCCGGAAGCCCCACCAAGCCCAAGGCTTCGAGAGCCATCTTCCGGCTCTTGTCCGCGGGAACACCAGAGACCAGGAGAGGCATCTCCACATTCTCCACCGAATTCAGCACCGGCAGGAGGTTGTAGAGCTGGAAGACAAAGCCCATGCGACGGGCCCGGTACTCAGTGCGTTCATCGTCCGACATTTTCGGGAGCTGAGTCCCTTCTATCACCACCTCGCCCTGATCGAAGCTGTCGAGGCCGGAAAGGCAATTGAGGAGCGTAGTCTTGCCACACCCGCTGGGGCCCATGACGGCTACCATTTCACCCCGTTTGACGGCGAAGTCAACTCCTCGCAATGCCGGGACCTCCACGGTCCCAGTGTGGTAGGTCTTGTGGATGCCTTTGGCGCTGATGATGTATTCTTCCTGTGCCATCTGGTCACCTCAAATCTTCGAAGAATGCGGCTGGTATGATATCCCGCGTGGCAGCTCTGCGGAGACGTACACGAATCTGGTGTGGATGGCGTTTGCTTACAGCGTTCCAGACATGGCTCTTGGGGCATGTTATCATGATGATTGACGGGCAATTATACCCTAAAGAATGCGGGCCACACCAGCGCGTCCAGAACCGCCGTCTGAATGCAGAACGCAGCACTCCCGGCCACCGCCAGCCAGTAGGCATAGGACGACCCGTCGGTACGAAGACTCAACAAGGCCGCCAGCAGAGCCAGTGAGCCCAGCCCCACGACCGCCAGCACAACGCGTATGACCCAATAGAGGCCGGTGCTGTGGCTCCCGACGGCCGCGTACGTGAGTGGCATCCAGAGCGCCGAAGGCAGCAGGATGAGCGCGTAGATCACGTAGAAGACCCAGAAGCCAAACTGGTTGCCCACGCGCACTGAAGCGGCATCGATCCGGAACAAGACGTAGTAAGTGAACGCAAAGTAGCCCAACGCCGCCGAAACCATACTCACCGTGTAGAAGGGCTGAACTGATGCTGGAATGCTGCCCCAGAGCACGTTGCGGTTGTCAGGATGGGCGAGCAACCCCTGAACGTAACTGCCCAGAACCAGGACTCCGCCCACGACGTTGATGGCTATGAGTATCCATTGTTGAGTATTCATGGCAGACCCCTCCTCCGACAGCCGTCGGCTCCCTACCGCCTCACGGCCGGCAGTCCAAATGGCGTCATCATTGCAGCGGTTTCTCTGCTATCAAGGCCACCCCGACAGCATTAGGCCCCACCTGGGTGCCCATCGAAGGCCCTATGCTGGCGCGGTACATCCGTTCCGGCGGGAAGACCGGCGAGAGGCGCCGTATCACCTCTTCGGCTTCCTCTGGATTGGTCGTGCGCATGACGGAAAGCTCTCTCAAAGGCGCGTGCCCACACACCATCTCGCACATTCTTTCCACCGCGCGGGAACGCGTGCGCACCCTTTCCACCGGCACCACCTCGCTCATCCTGATCGCCAGTATGGGGTTGATCTTGAGCAGTGTCCCCAGGAAAGCTTGGCCCTTCCCAATGCGTCCGCCTTTGGCCAGATACTCTAGCGTGCCAAACACGCCATAGGTCACAGTGCATGGTATGGCCTGCCGCACCAGCTTTTCGATCTCTGTCAGTGATTCTCCAGCGCGGGCTGCCTTTGCCGCGATAATGGCCAGCAGGCCGCACGCCATCGAGGCCGTCTGCGAGTCAATAACAATGACAGGGCACTTCACGTCGGCGCTTGCCTGGCGGGCGATGTCATAGGTCACACTCAACTTGGCCACAACATGAATTGATATGATGCCATCGGCTTCCTCAGCTATGCGACGGTATGTCGAATTGAAGGTGGAAATAGACGCCGGCGAAGTCTTGGGCAACGTCGATTCGGACTGCAGTCTCCGGTAGAACTCCTCGCTGGTGAGTTCTATGCCATCAAGAAACACCTGATCACCGAACTGGACCTGTGCCGGGACCACAGTGATGCCCAGATCTCTGGCCACTTCCGGAGGGAGATCCGAAGTGCTGTCGGTCACCACCCGTACTTTCATGAACTCCTCTTGTTCCGGGATCGGACTTGCTGGTAAAGCGGAGCGTTGACCGGCCGCATTTGCCGAGCCGTTCTTGCCAGAATGTCAGCTTTGCGGCACAAAACGGCCGGGCCGGGGAAAGAATTCAATGTGACCAAAATATGGGTTTACGGTTAAGTCAACTATAGGTTGTTGGCTCACTTTCGCATTCTCCCTATGCTGCTGATAGTAGGTAGCACCTTCCGTGGTCGCTTTGGTCTGAGTGGGCATCGTCTTCCGGACATAGGAGCCTGGCCCTTCCCAATGATGCTGGGTGCTTCAAAC
>JAUCPZ010000293.1 GCA_030372995.1 Dehalococcoidia bacterium | reverse complement strand
AGCTGGCGTCCCTGCCGAGACTCGAACTCGGAACCTACTGCTTAGAAGAACGCCGCCGCCGCAAAACAGATTCTACGCTCACTCCCAAGCGTGACCCCAAACCGGGACCCACTGCTTGTGACAATTCTACCGCGAATTGTCATAGACGACCAGCCTCCGCCGTCGTAGGCTTAGCATCGAGGCAACCGGAAGTGGCCACACTGAGCGACGGGCTGAGAATCTACCGGGTCCTGGCGAGAGCGGAGAATCGCAGTCCACGCACCGTGGACTGGATTACCTCCAGCGTCAGGTACTTCATGGAGTTCCTCGGCGGCGACCCGGACTTGGACACCATCTCTGCCAACGACCTGCGGAACTTCGTCCTGGCCCTTCAGCAGACGCGCTCCTACCGCCAGCACCCATTTCGCCGACCCCTGGACACCTTGTTATCGCAGGCCACCATACAGAACTACGCACGGGGGGTGCGCGCCGTCTTCGGCCATCTGCACCGTGACGGCTACATCCCTACCAACCCCATGGAGAGGGTCCGCATGCCACGCGTAGACGAGAAGACGATACGCAGCCTGTCCGACAAACAGGTCGAGCACCTGCTGTCCCAGGCGGACCAGAAGACCGACCTCGGCTTCCGGGACTACACCATCATGCTCACCTTTGTGGACACGGGTATCCGCGTTGGCGAACTGGTCAAGCTCGCGGAGAGCGACGTCGATCTGGAAAGCGGCTTTCTCAAGGTGATAGGCAAGACAAGGCGAGAACGTCTGGTGCCGTTCGGAAAGCGACTGACCAAGGCGTTGCTCAAGTACCAGAACAGGCATCGGCCCGACCCTTTGGGCAACGACCATTTCTTTCTTACCCTTGAAGGAAGACCGCTAAACGAGAACCGGGTGGAGCGCATCGTTCGAGGATACGGTGTCAAAGCCGGGATTCGTGTCTGGCCGCACTTGCTGAGACACACGTTCGCGTTACTCTACATACGGAATGGGGGCGACCCGGTGACGTTGCAGAAGATTCTGGGCCATCGGACGCTGGCCATGACCATCCGCTACCTGAACATGATCGGTGCCGACTTGAAGGCGGCGCATGACCGATTCTCTCCCGGAGACAGGCTCAGGTTATAGGCCGATTCCGCCCGCATGAGCAGCAGCGCCGGCGTGCCCTCTGCCCATCCCAGTATGTCACCTCGGAAGCACACTCGCAGCAGGTGTGAGGCTTCGGCGGCCTGTTCAGCGTTGTCGTCACGCACTTGACCGCAGTAGCCCCAAAAGATGGCTCTGGAGGATCGCTCTGCTCATTCTTCAGGGGGTGGATCTGACCGAGAATCCCCGATATGGGCGCCAGCACATCCACATACGGGAACTTCCCGAGATGCACCTTGGCCACGAAGGGAAGCCCGCTGACCGGTGATCCGCTCATGGTCTCCACGTGAACTGCGGTGGTTCCACTTGGTAGAACGCATCTGTTTAGGCCCTCGTGAAGGATCCCGGTGAAGCCGCCGGATGTGAACCCCGCCCAACACAATGCCCCCGATTCGCTGTCGTAGACGATGCCTAGGATCCGGTTCTGTTGAGCCGTCCTTAACACCGACCTCCAACCCTCCTTGCGCCCGAGGGTGACTCCCACTCCGTCCAGGAGCCTGTACAACCCCGATGTGATCGCGGCTGATGGTGCTTTTTTGCCTCTCTTTGTCATAGACCTGCGTCCCCCCTTTCAGTATAGTCAGTGTGAGCGACTGACCGATGCACGTCATCGACAGAAATCGTAGATCGTAATTGCTCCAAACGCACGCCACAGGACCACGTGAGAATGAGAACAAAGAGCTAGGAGGACAGAGAAACAATGTTAGAATCAGAAGAGAATCCGATGACAATGGATGGGAATCCGTCTCAGGAGGTCACAGCTAACTTGACACTGCCTCATTCACGCGTATTACGAACCAGTCCGTGCGACGAGGCTACGGTCAGGTTAAGCATTGCCGCGCTGGAAACCGAGGTGCTGGAGGCTCATAAGACAGGCAAGGCTTCCGCCCGGGAAGTGCGAGCGGCGTTCCAGGCCGGTGTCAACGCCCGCCAAAGTATTGAGGCTGGCGTCGATCTCTGCCTAGTGCTGCCGAAAATGATGCGAGAGTTGCTGCGGGCTGAAGACGACGGCAACGTCTAGCCAAGGCGCCGAGTCCGAACCGAGCAAGACCGTGGTGGGCCGAAACAGATTCATCGCAGGCGCGGCATCCGACCTGCACCCGCGCAGTCGGGTACTAGGCCATATTAGTCAGAATGGTGATCCATGTCACAGCGCGTTGGAAGCATCAGAAGGAAGCCGCCTTCTCGGATCAAGTACGAGAAAAGTCACCCGACCGTGAGCTGTAGGATCCCACTGAGAACGTATCGCCTTTTGGACAAGGGAAGGCAAGAAGAGGGTTGGAGCTTCGCGGACTTGCTGAAGGCCGGGTTGGGGATTTTGAAGGCGGACGCCCAGATGCAGCGGGACGCGTACCAGGAAGGGTATCGCGAGGCCGAGAAGCGGTTCAAAGTCTTGTATCCTTGCTCAGTCTGTGGTAGAGCGATTGCCATAGAGAGCCAGCGGGCCAAGCAAAGCGCCGCACAGTACATGAGGCAGCATGGATGGGCTCATACCGAGTGTCACAAAAAGAGACAACCCGGCAAGTCCCAGAAATGATCGGAGGCCTCCTGCCCAGGTGGTGACTTAGGTCCTCGGATGATGATCAGTGGAAGACCGTGAGTTTCAATCCACGCCCCCGCGCAGGGGGCGACACGCTCCGGACCCTGGGGGTGTCCCCATACGCGGTTTCAATCCACGCCCCCGCGCAGGGGGCGACTCGCAACGGTCCCATCTGCTTGGTACTGCATGGTGTTTCAATCCACGCCCCCGCGCAGGGGGCGACAATCCAATGTTCTTGGATGTCCTTGGAGCTTGAGGTTTCAATCCACGCCCCCGCGCAGGGGGCGACAGGCTATCCCGCACAGCGCATCACGGACACTGGTGTTTCAATCCACGCCCCCGCGCAGGGGGCGACGTCAATTCCTCAACCTCTTGTCCGCTTATGGCCAGTTTCAATCCACGCCCCCGCGCAGGGGGCGACTAAAACCCGCATGGGAGCCAATCTGCCTAGCCATGTTTCAATCCACGCCCCCGCGCAGGGGGCGACTGTTAGGTCTATCCGATGAGGGTGCTAAATGAACGTTTCAATCCACGCCCCCGCGCAGGGGGCGACAGGAGAGAGGAGCCCCTCGACACCCCACTCAGTGTTTCAATCCACGCCCCCGCGCAGGGGGCGACACGCGGGGGCCATTGACAATGCCGCCGGCGTGGTGTTTCAATCCACGCCCCCGCGCACGGGGCGACGATGGGAGGTATATCAGGCCAATGGCCACGAC
>JAUCPZ010000292.1 GCA_030372995.1 Dehalococcoidia bacterium | reverse complement strand
CCACTAGTCCTATCAGCACATACTCCGCCACCCTTAGCCAGTCCCTTCCTCCGTTGCCAAAGCTATCCCCTGTGCCACTGGCCGCAGCCGGCACAGCACGGAGTTCGGCAGGGACGGGCTCATCCAGCTTGAATGCATAGAGCACGGCATTGTCACTGTTGGCTGGAACAATGTTCAGGTAATCACCTTCCTGGTTGCTCACAATCAGTTCTATGGGAGACTTGGTGTCTGGGCCTGAAGGCGCGAATGGGCTCGCGTCATCAGCAGCCACCACCTGAAACTCCTGCACGCTGTTCTCGGCAGATGCAGCAAATTTGCTCAAGACCAACTGAGGCACTCCGTCCGGGTCGGGCTCAATCGCCCCGTAGACAACTCCATCACTGGCCAGCGAATTCACAGTTGCGGCGATGTCGTCGCTTCCGTCAGGCACCACCAGATTGACCTCGCTCGTCTTCACACTGGTGTTATCCGAGTCCAAGATGTCGTTCCTCACCCCCGGTACCAGCCAGTAATCTGCTTCGGCTTCATATCCCGGTGACGCTGGCACAAAGTACGTATCGCGGGGGCTCTTTAGCTCGGCCACACCAGTCCAGTCCACAGCGAACGCCGCCACCAGCAGCACAGCCGCCGCGGCTGTCGCCAAGCGTAGGGCCGGAAGCGCCCTGTGCCCGGGCAATGCCCTGAGCGGCGCTACAGCGAATTGCCTCGCAGGCTCCACCTGCGGGAGACGGCGCAGCAGCGCAACGGTCGCCCGTAAAGACTCTGCCTCTTCGCGACACCTCTCGCACTTGGTCAGATGGTCCTCTACCGGACCCGTCTGTTCAGCACTCAGGCGCCTGTCCAAGTAGACAGAGAGCAAATGCCTAGTCTTGAGGCACTCATTCTTCTTCGATCTTCGGGAAGGCCACCACATGTCCAACCCCTGATTCCCCCGCTGTAATCTATTTGTTATGACGCATTTCGGTGGAAATAAGTTCCATTCTCAGAAAGTAGTCCCTTAGACGGGTCCTGCCCCGGTTCAAACGTGACTTGACCGTTCCCAAGGAGCATCTCATGACCTCCGCCACCTCTTCGTAGCTGAGCCCCTGGATATCACACAGGATGACAGTCATTCTCTGGTCACGGGACAGGGTGATCAGTCCCCTCTGAACATGATCCGCCATCTCCCTTCGCACCGCGTAGTCTTCCGGAGACTCGGAGGACATCGAGGGTGGGTCGTAGGGCAGGGATTCCAAAGGAACGACAGGCCGCCTCTTGGCCCGCCGCAGTTGGTCCCGGCAGGCATTGGCCGTGATCTGGAGCACCCACGCTTTGAAGCTGCCTCCCCGGAAGCCCCCGATGTTCCTCCAGGCTGAGAAAAAGGCATCTTGAGTGACATCCTCGGCCGACTGAGAGTCGCCCAGCATCCGGAAGGCCACGTTGTAGGCCATCTTCTGGTGACGCCGCACCAGTTCGTTGAAGCTGTCTAGATCGCCGCTCTGGCTAGCGCGAACAAGCTCTATGTCATCCATCGGTGCAAGTCTGCCACCTGAGACATTGATCGCCGAATGACCTATAATCTACCCTGTTGAACGGATGTCCGGGCCGCTGCGGCCACTTCGCGAGAAAACTGTGTCAGCCACTTATCATAGCACCTGCCATCTGTGTCGCGATACAGTCTGCCTGACGAACCAGAGGAGAATAGCATGAGTGAGACGACGAGCGCTTCAGAGAGCATATTCCGCGAGGCCGGCGCGATCATGGAAGGACACTTCCTCCTCAGTTCAGGGCTTCACTCACCCATATACTGGGAGAAATTCCGCATCCTGGAGCAGCCACGTTACACCGAGCGCCTTTGCGGCATGATCGCCGAACACTTCCGGAACCGCGATGTCCAACTTGTGGCGGGGCCGACTACGGGCGGGATCATCATCTCCTACGAGGTGGCCAGACAACTGGGTCTGCGGAGCATCTTCGCTGAACGCGAGGGGGCGGCCCGCGTCTTCCGCCGCGGGTTCGAGATAGTGCGTGGAGAACGCGTACTGGTCGTGGACGACATCCTGACCACCGGCGGTTCCGTACGCGAAGTGATCAGCGAGGTAACCAGAAGAGGCGGGCAATTGGTTGGCGTAGGAGTCCTCGTGGACCGGAGCGACGGCAATTTGGACTTCGGCGCGCCCCTGTTCAGTTGTCTGAAGACGTCTGTGCCGACATACAGACCTGAGGAATGTCCCCTTTGCCGCAAGGGAATGCGTCTTGTGAAACCCGGCAGCAGTGAGCCCGAATCAGCTTAGGGTGCCCTTGCTCAGGGTAGCCAGGAACTCGGCATTGCTCTTCGTCTTGTACAGGCGCTCAAGCACAAGCTGCGTCGCTTCGTGTGAGTTGGAGCTTGAGTCAGCCGCGATCATGCTGACCATCCGTCTCAGCAACCACACTTGCTTCAGTGTCTGCTCATCCAGCAGCAACTCCTCGCGTCTGGTGCCGCTGCGCGTGATATCTATGGCCGGGAAGATTCGCCTTTCCGCCAAGCGCCGTTCCAGATGCAGTTCCATGTTGCCGGTGCCCTTGAACTCCTCGTAGATAACGTCATCCATCCGGCTGCCGGTGTCCACCAAGCAGGTCGCCAGAATGGTGAGACTGCCGCCTTCTTCGATGTTCCTGGCCGCGCCGAAGAAATGCTTGGGGTGATACAGAGCCACAGGGTCGATGCCGCCCGAGAGGGTTCTGCCGCTGGACGGCGCCCCCAGATTGTAGGCCCGGGTGAGGCGCGTGATTCCATCAAGAAGGATCACGACATCCGTCTTGGCCTCCACGAGCCGCTTCGCCCGTTCCAGGGCCAGTTCGGCAACATGTGTCTGGTTCTCCACCATCTCATCAAAAGTCGCGGCAATGACCTCGCCTTTGACAGAACGCTTCATGTCCGTCACCTCTTCGGGCCGCTCCCCGATGAGACACACCATGATGTGCACATCCTCGTAGTTGGTGCTGATCCCGTTGGCAATCTGCTTCAGAAGCAGCGTCTTGCCCGCCTTCGGAGGAGACACGATCAGCCCGCGCTGGCCTCTTCCGATGGGCGCCACCAGGTTGATCAGACGGCAGGCCACGTTCTCCGGAGTCGTCTCGAGGTTAAAGAGCTTGTTGGGAAAGATAGGCGTCAGAGAATCGAAGTGAGGCCGGTTCTTTGACAGCTCCGGTTCTTGATTGTTAACCAGTTCCACCCGGAGGAGGCTCTGATACCGCTCGCCCTCTTTGGGGGGTCTGGCCTGGCCCATGACAGAGTCGCCCGTGCGAAGCCCGAAGCGCCGTATTTGTGACGATGACACGTAGACATCGCCCGGTCCCTGGAGAAGATTCTCGCCGCGCAGGAACCCATACCCTTCACTGGTGATTTCCAGTATGCCGCTGACAAAGATGTTGCCATCCTTCTCCGCCTGAGATTGCAGCAGGGAGATGATCAACTCCTGCTTCTTCAGATTGCTGTAGCCGGAGATGCCCAAGTCCTTGGCCATCTCCATCAGGTCTTCCCTTTTCTTGGTCCCCAGTTCTGCGAAATTCATCATAACGATCTCCACCTCATACTTTGCCTGCGGCTTTTTGCGCGTCTTCCAGGAATCGTGCTATCCCCACTGTAGTGAGCGGATGATTGACCATTTGGATCAACACCCCGTACGGCACTGTCGCGATATGCGCACCCGCCTGGGCCGCCGCGACGCAATGCAGCGGGTGGCGGATGCTGGCGGCAATGACCTGCGTGCTGAAGCCATAGCGGCTAAAGCACGACACGATGTCGGCCACCAGAGCCATGCCATTCTCTCCCACATCATCCAGTCGGCCCACGAACGGGCTGACGTAAGCTGCCCCCGCCAGCGCCCCCAGCAGGGCCTGGTTGAGAGAGAAGCAGAGAGTCATGTTGACCCTTATGCCCTCATTCGACAGGGCGGATATCGCTTCCAGCCCGGCCTCACACGCCGGGATCTTTATGACAACGTGCTCTGACCACTTGGCCATTGCGCGTGCTTCCTTTATCATCGACTTGGATTCCTGACCGAGCACCTCAACCGAGACTGGTCCCTTGACTATGGAGCATATCTCCTGGACGGCCGACTTGTAGTCGGTCCATCCGGCCTTGTAGACCAAGCTGGGATTCGTGGTCACCCCGCTGATAACACCCAGCTTCACTCCCTTACGGATCAGATCAATCTCAGCCGTATCCAAATAAAGACGCATCAATCTCCTGCCTTCTCCTCTTGTTGCTGCAGAGGCAGAGGATGCTGGGCTCCCTCGCGCAAAGTCCTCTTCGATGCCCTGACGAAATCAACGAATAGAGGGTGCGGCCTGTTCGGCCGCGACTTGAACTCGGGATGGAACTGGGTAGCCAGCATCCAGGGATGATTCTTGAGTTCAACGATTTCGACAAGATTGCCGTCAGGGGACAGGCCAGTGGCGATGAGACCTGCCTGTTCCAGAGTATAGCGGAAGTCATTGTTAAACTCAAATCTGTGGCGGTGCCTCTCATAAACGACGCCCCCGCCGTACGCCGCCGCCGCACGACTGCCTTCCACGAGGCGGCAAGGATACGTACCCAGACGCATAGTGCCCCCTTTGGCCTCCATATCCCGCTGCTCCGGCAGGAGGTCTATTACCGGATAGGCAGTCCGGGGGGCGAACTCTGTGGAGTTCGGCTCCTGTGAGCGGTAAACGTGGCGGCAGAACTCTACGACCATGACCTGAAGGCCCAAGCACAGGCCTAGATATGGTATCCGGCGTTCGCGGGCATACTTCGCCGCCTTGATCATGCCTTCTATACCCCTGTAGCCAAACCCGCCAGGAATCACGATCCCCTGGACAGAACCCAGGCACTTCTCTACGTCCGCCTCTTCCTTCTCAAGGTCCTCAGACTGAACCCAGTGAATATCGACTTCCGATTTGATCTGGGCCGCCGCGTGCCGCAGCGCCTCACGCACCGAAATGTAGGCGTCCTTCAGCTCCACGTACTTGCCCACCAAGGCAATCGGAATGGGCTCCCTGGGCGTCTTCATCTCTTCCACCAGAGCGCGCCATTCTTTCAGGTCTTCACTGCCGTCAGCTATGCCGAGCATGTCCATCATTATGTTGCCCAGACCGGCCTCTTCGAGAATCAACGGGACTTCGTAGATCGTCTGCACTGTCATCAGCGGTATTACCGCCCTCTTCTCCACGCTACAAAACAGTGCCAGTTTGTCCTTTATGCCTTCGGAGACCGGATAGTCGCTGCGGCAGACAAGAATATCCGGCTGTATGCCGATGCGGCGGAGTTCGTTCACACTGTGTTGCGTCGGCTTGGTCTTAAGCTCCCCCGTCGATGAGATGTAGGGCAGCAGGGTCACGTGAATGTAGAGGACGTTCTCTCTGCCGACATCAGTCCGCATCTGCCGGATGGCCTCCAGAAAGGGCAGACCCTCGATATCCCCCACAGTTCCACCAACCTCTACGATTACCACCGAAGCGCCACTGGATTCGCCCACCTCCTTGATGCGCCTTTTGATCTCGCTAGTCACGTGTGGCACCACCTGTATTGTGCCACCAAGGAAGTCTCCCCGCCTTTCAGCGGCAATGACCGAGCTGTAGATCTGGCCGGTGGTCACACTGGACGCTGCAGTCAGCTCAATGTCAATGAAGCGCTCGTAGTGGCCCAGGTCCAGATCGGTCTCAGCGCCGTCCTTAGTAACGAAAACCTCGCCGTGCTGGTAGGGCGACATGGTCCCGGGGTCGACGTTCAAGTAGGGATCCAGTTTCTGGATGGTGACGGCGATGTTGCGACTCTTGAGTATTCTGCCTATTGAGGCGGCAGTGATCCCCTTCCCAACCGAGCTAACCACACCACCAGTAATGAAGATGTATTTCGCGGTAGGCTCCTCACGGTGAAGAGTATCAGTTTGCGAGGGGAACCAAGTCCAAAACCAAGTATAACAGCTTTAGACCCTCTGTCAAGGTGCTGTCGAGAGCGTCAGGCGCACCGAACGGACCGGTATTGACGCCAGATGCTGGAGAGTGCCATGCCGAGCCGCCCGGGAATCACGATCCGTCGTTCTTCCTGACGCGGGTCTTCCGCTCCTTCTCCTTCTCCTTGCCGAATTCCCGCATCACCCGGGCCAGTTGCTCCAACCGCTTCTGAACGCGGTCGTTGATCGAACCCTCCTCGAATCGGCCACTCTCCAGGCGCTTGCCCGCCGGGATACCTGTCAGAATCTCGATCCCTTCGTCGATGCTGTCCACGCTGTAGACACTGAATGTCCCCTCCCTGATCGCGTCCACCACGTCTTCGCGCAGCATCAGGTTCTGGACATTGCTTGAAGGTATGATCACACCCTGCTGGCCAGTGAGTCCCTTTGACTTGCAGACATCATAGAAGCCTTCGATCTTTTCATTCACGCCGCCGATCGCTTGGATCTCGGCCTTCTGATTCACCGAGCCGGTAACCGCAATGTCCTGCCTGACAGGAGCATCGGCCAGACTGGAGAGAAGAGCGTACAGTTCGGCGCTGGAAGCGCTGTCACCTTCCACCTCGCTGTAACTCTGTTCGAAAACCAAGCGGGCTGACAGAGAAAGAGGCATGCTCGCAGCGAAGCGCTGAGCCAGAATGCCTCCCAGTATCAGAACGCCTTTCGTATGTACCGGGCCTCCCAGTTTTGCCTCGCGGTCAATGTCCACCACCCCTTCCGGCCCTACCGCCGTGGTAGCCGTGATCCGCGTGGGCCGGCCAAAGCTCAGGTCGCCCAGGTCAATCACTGACAGGCCGTTCACCTGCCCTACCACTCTCCCTTCCGTATCTATCTTCAGAACGCCGCGGTCAATCATCTCCCTGATCCGTTCCTGGATCAGGTTGGAGCGGTACACCTTCTGGTCTATGGCGCGCGACACGTGTTCTCCGCTTATCAACGCACTGTTCCGCATTCCCGCCCAGTAGTTGGCTTCTCTGATGATATCGGCTATCTCGGCGAATCTCGTAGACAACTTGCGCTGATCCTCGGCGAGCCGCGAACTGTGCTCCACAATCTTGGCCACGGCCGAGCTGTCAAGGTGACGCAGGTTATCCTTGGCGCAGACGCTGCAAAGAGTAGCTGCGTATGCCCTCGTGGTCTCTTCATCACGGTCCATCCAGCTATCGAAATCGGCCTTCACCTTGAAGAGCTCCGGGAACTCGCGGTCATAACGGTAGAGCATGTAATAGTAGAAGTTCTCGCCGATGAGAATCACCTTGATCTTGAGCGGTATCGGCTCCGGCAAAATCGTCTTTACCGTCAGGAAACCCAGCCGCTCAGCCATCTCCTCAACGATGATCTTGCCTTCACGAAGGCACCTCTTCAGTACGTCCCATGCCATAAGCTCCTGAGCGATGTCCTCCATCCTCACTACGAGGTAGCCTCCGTTCGCCCGGTGGATGGAGCCGGCACGGATCATAGTGAAATCGCTGGTGAGCGCCCCGAACTGTGCCTCCTTCTCCATGCGGCCGACGAGGTTGTTGTACGTCGGAGTCATTTCTATTACCACTGGGGCGCCCTTGACATTCGTGTTATCAACCAAGACGTTCACGTGGTATTTCTTGAAGGCATCCGAAAGCGCTTTGGCGGCAAACGGATTGCCCTCGGCCGCCTCAGGAGGAGAGCGAAAGAGGTCCCGGTTCTCGATGATGTCGTTCCCCACTGCTTCCAGATACTCCGAAACACCCGGGGCATCGCTGTACTTCCGCTCCAGTTCCTCAACATAGGTCTGGAGAATGAACTGCACCACCTCACGGTCGATCTTCTCTATCTGCTCCTTGATCTCCCGGTCCCAGACCCTCAACTGGGTCACTGCCTCCTTGATATGTCCCTGGATGTTCTCCTGGCGTTTCGACAAGCCTTCCTTGTCCTCCGGACTCAGCGCCAGGATCTCCTGATCAGTGAGAGGCCTGCCATTGACGATAGGCACGAGCAGAATGCCCATAGGGGACATCTGGATAGCGAAACCGTTCTCGTGCGCCAGTTGGTTGAGCTGATTGAAAAGCCGCTCGCGCTTTTCACTGAAGGCGTGAACGATGGCTTCGCGCCGCTTGACATACTCCTCACTCTCGAAGGCCTTCCTTATATCCGTCTGTGCAGTCTCGATCAGCCGGCGCATGTCCCTCTGAAACTGCACTGCCTGGCCGGCCTTCAACCGCAGCGCTCTTGGTCTGTAGGGGTCCTCGAAATTGTGGACGTAGCACCAGTCGGGCGGAGTCTCCTTGTCCCTGGCCACGCGCTCGAGAAAGGCGGCGATGGCGGTCATCTTGCCGGTGCCCGGCAGACCGGCGGCAGATATATTGAAACCCGAGTTCTGTATCTGCAGGCCAAACTGAAGAGCCTTGAGAGCCCGGTTCTGTCCAATGATCGCAACGGGGGGCTCCAAGGCTTCCGTGCTCTCGAATCCGAGACTGGCCGGATCACATGTCCGCCGCACATCCTGCGGTTCCAGCTTCTTGATCATGACTATCCTTTCTCTGCGTCAAGTCTCTGTTTGACGCTTCGTCGGCGCTCATTCTACCACAGGCTCCGCCACATCACTACAACCCCTCTGCCACCCTCACACGGAGCTTTGCAGCGAACCCCGCGATTGTGCGCGAGCCACGCGCCGCTCAAGCGGCGTCTGCAGCGGCTCACATAGTCTTGTTTGGCCTAACTAGGTTGGAAGGCCGGTCTGCCCACACGGGCACTTGTCTTTCGTGGTGTCCGCCACTCCGGACGCGCTTCGCTTGGCGCAAGCCGTTTGTACCGCCGCGAGTGTCTATGTTACGATTTAGTAAAGATAGTATAAAGATGGGTTTTTGGGGAAACTGAGGGCGTCTGAGACAAGGCAGAAGTCCGGTGATATTCGACCTCAATTCCATTGCTGCTGGGAATCGTCGTCGTGACTCTTGGGAGCACCATGGCAGCCGAAGGGCAGCCTTTGAGGCTCCCATATTCATTTCCAGACATCGGCAAGACCTCAATGTGCATGATC
>JAUCPZ010000290.1 GCA_030372995.1 Dehalococcoidia bacterium | reverse complement strand
CTGGATGAGCCCGTCCCTGCCGAACTCCGTGCTGTGCCGGCTGCGGCCAGTGGCACAGGGGATAGCTTTGGCAACGGAGGAAGGGACTGGCTAAGGGTGGCGGAGTATGTGCTGATAGGACTAGTGGCTGTAGCCGGTGGGACCGCGGCGGCCTTATGGGTGAAGCAGAGAAGAGCGGGAGTGGAGGAAGCAAGACAGAAGCGGCCGTAGAGTCTGTCGCGGCGCTGCAGGCGCCATGTCCTTCTAAGAGAGCCTCATCGAGGCTCTCTTCTTGTTCGCACTGCTGTGCTTGTTTGCAGTTCAAATGTGCAAGATGCTAGAATGGCGCCATGATCGAGAAGGCCGAATCAATTCCTGCGGAGGTGGCAGAGCGTAGGCTTGGGACTTCTGATCGCATGGACTACATGGACCGGGCTCTGCTGCTCGCCAGGCTCGCCTTGGTGCACTCCAGCCCCAACCCGGCGGTGGGGGCAGTCATTGTCAAGGATGACGTCATTGTAGGAGAGGGCTACACGCAGCCTCCCGGATCGGCTCATGCTGAGATAGTGGCGCTCCAGCAGGCGGGCGAAAGGGCCAGAGGGGCCACGATGTATGTGACACTCGAGCCCTGCTGTCATCACGGGCGGACACCTCCATGCACGAGAGCCATCATTGACGCGGGCATCAGTGAGGTGCACATCTCCATAATCGACCCTAACCTCCGCGTGTGCGGCCGGGGGAAAGCTGAGCTGGAGGCGGCGGGGATCAAGACCTTCGTTGGCGACCACGAGGAGCAGGCCCAGGAACTGAATGAGGCGTACATCAAGTACACCTACACTGGCCTGCCTTTCGTCATCGGCAAGTTCGCCATGAGCCTCGACGGGAAGATAGCTACGAAGACCGGCGAGTCGCGGTGGATAAGCGGGGAGCAGTCAAGAAGGTATGTACATACGCTGAGAAGCCAGATAGATGCCATCATGGTGGGGGTGGACACGGTCATCCGGGATGACCCCCAGCTTACCGCGCGGGCCGGCTTGGCGGGAGGCAGGGTGGAGAAGCAGCCGCTGAGGGTGATCGTGGACAGCAAAGGACGCACCCCGCCGACGGCTAAGGTCTTCCAGGTGCCGGGCAAGACTCTGGTGGCGGTTACCAAGGAAGCGGATCCTGAGAGGGTGAGAGCTCTCACCGAGGTAGGTGCGGAGGTTGTGGAGCTGCCGGCGAAGGGCGGGATGGTGGATCTTGAGGAATTGCTGAAGCTGCTTGGCCAGCGGCAGATCGTCAGCATGATGGTCGAAGGTGGGGCCGCCGTGTTCGGTTCATTGTTTGAAGAGAGGCTGGTGGACAAGGTGCTGGTCTTTGTTGCTCCGATTGTTATCGGCGGTCACGGTGCCAAAAACCCCGTTGAAGGCAAGGGCGTGGAGAAGCTCTCCCAGGCCACTGGCATCACCAGGGTGAAGACGAAGATGGTGGGCAGTGACGTTCTCATCAGTGGCTACATCGCCCGGTAGTTCCCTCTAGAACCACCTGCCGTGAGTGCTGGTGCCAAGGAGACTGCAGAGTGTTCACCGGTATTGTAGAAGAAATAGGCACTGTCAAGTCGGTCGGCTCCGGCAAGCTTGCTGTCTCGGCCTCCACCGTGCTTGAAGGCACGCGGCCGGGTGACAGCATAGCCGTAAATGGCGCCTGTCTGACGGTGAGCGCGCTGGCCGCCTCCTCCTTTTCGGTGGACGTGATGCCAGAGACGCTGAAGCGCACGAACCTGGGTCAGTTGCGTCCGGGGTCGAAGGTGAATCTGGAGCGGGCGCTGCTCGTTGGCGGGCGCGTGGGTGGCCACTTGGTGCAGGGCCACGTGGATGCCACGGGGAGGGTGCTGTCACTCTTGCCGGAGGGAGGGGCGGTCATCGCCAGGTTCGCAGCTCCGCCGGAGATCCTGCGTTATGTGGTGGAGAAGGGTTTCATTGCGGTGGATGGCGTGAGCCTCACAATCATAGGCTATGACGAGACTTCCTTCAGCGTGTCGCTGGTCGGCTATACCCTCAGCAATACGATTCTTGGTAGCAGGAAGGTCGGGGATCAAGTAAACTTGGAAGTGGATATCATGGCAAAATACGTGGAGAAGCTCAGGGAGGGCCGGGGCGGTGTTACCCTGGAGTTTCTCTCCCAACATGGTTTCACTTCCAACAGACCCGGTGGCTGATCCGAGGAGAACACATAGATGGCATTGTCGACGATTCCCGAAGCAGTAGAAGACATCAGGGCCGGCAAGATCATCATCATTGTGGATGACGAGGGCCGGGAGAATGAAGGTGACCTGGCTATTGCTGCTGAGAAGGTGACGCCGGAGGCCATAAACTTCATGGCCAAGGAGGCGCGGGGGTTGATCTGCATGCCGATCATCGGCGAGAGGCTGGAAGAACTCAGGATCCCCATGATGGTTCAGGACAACACGTCGCGGTTCTCCACTGCGTTCACCGTGTCCATCGAGGCGAAGCACGGGGTGACCACCGGCATCTCGGCGCAGGACAGGGCAACTACGATAAAGGCGGTGATCAACCCTGCCACCAAGCCGGAGGACATCGCGCGACCCGGCCATGTGTTCCCCATCAAGGCCCGGCCCGGCGGCGTCCTGGTGCGCGCCGGGCATACGGAGGCTGTGGTTGGCCTGGCTAGGCTGGCCGGCCTTTATCCGGCTGGGGTTATCTGCGAGATCATGAATGAGGATGGCTCGATGGCGCGCCTGCCCCAGTTAGAAGAGATGGCGGCTAAGTACAATATGAAGATTGTCAGCGTGGCCGACCTGATCACCTATCGGCGCCGCCACGAGAAGCTGGTGCGGCGCGTGGTTGAGGCCAAGCTGCCCACGAAGTTCGGCGAGTTTGCCATCATGGCCTACCGCAGCACGATCGACCCGGACGAGCATGTGGCTCTGGTGTATGGCGACGTGAAGACTGGTGATCCGGTGCTGGTGCGTGTGCACAGCGAGTGCCTCACAGGAGACGTCTTTGCCAGCTTGCGCTGCGACTGCGGACAGCAACTGGCGATGGCGATGCAGGCCGTTGTGGCGGAGGGCAGGGGGGTGATTCTTTACATGAGGCAGGAGGGCCGGGGGATAGGGTTGCACAACAAGCTCCGGGCCTATGCCTTGCAGGATCAAGGCATGGACACGGTCGAGGCCAATGAGCTGCTGGGGTTTGCGGCGGACCTGCGCGACTATGGGATCGGCGCACAGATACTGGCCGACATCGGCCTACAGCAGATTCGCCTGTTGACCAACAACCCGAGGAAGGTCGTCGGGCTGGAAGGCCACGGGCTCAAGGTAGTGGAGACGGTTCCTATAGTGGCTCCGCCCAATACGTACAACGCCGCCTACCTGCAGACGAAGGGTGCGAAGCTGGGGCACCATTTTGTGCCCGACAAAGACTAGGAGGCAATGATGAAGAAGGTTTATCAGGGAGCACTGCTGGCCCAGGGACTCAAGTTCGCGCTGGTTGTGTCACGTTTCAACGAATTCATCTCCTCCAGGTTGCTGGATGGTGCTCTGGATGCCCTGCTGCGACACGGGGCCAGGGAGGAAGACATCGAGATCGCCTGGACGCCCGGTTCTTTTGAGATTCCGCTCATCGCGCAGAAGATGGCGGAGACCAAGAAGTACAACGCCGTAATCTGCCTGGGAGCCATCATCCGTGGGGGGACACCACATTTCGACTATGTGGCGAATGAAGCCAGCAAGGGCATCGCGAAGGTGTCACTTGATACCGGAGTGCCGGTCATCTTCGGGATAATCACGGCTGACACCCTGGAGCAGGCCATAGAACGGGCAGGCACCAAAGAAGGGAACATGGGAGCCAAGGCTGCTGTCGGCGGCATCGAGATGGCTAACCTTCTGAAGGCCCTGGCGCCTTAGCCGCGCCTAGTCGATGACCTTGTAGACTTTGTCACCCCGGCGCACCCGGTCGGGCACTTTGATTCCAATGGAATCCCCCGCCTTGGCCTCACTGACATTGGCATTGTGAATCTGCATCGATTCCACCACCAATTCGAGATCAGTGGTGTGGCCCTTGATGTGGATCTTGTCACCCGTCTTGAGGGCACCTGTCAGGTCAACACCAGCGACCACCGGCCGGGAGAAGAAATCGGTCACTACCCCCACCTCTACCTCTGTGGCCATTTCGAATCACCCCCTTCCTCAAAAGATCGCGAATCCGCAGTTAAGGGCTCAATTGCGGATGTCTTTACTCGGACCTCTGGGACCCTTGACCCGCCTCTCGAGAACGGCCCTGCTCAAGACTATGCGGCGCTGGCATTTCCGGCACTTGATGGTGGCGTCTGTGCCGGGAAGCCCCACCACCTCCCATTCCATGCTGCCGCAGGGATGCGGCTTCTTGAGGTGCAGTATATCGCCGATGTGAAATATGCGCAATGGTCTACCCTGCCGGGCGATTGGACAGGATGGAGTTGATCTGGCGTCGCAGGTGGTCGGCCGCTTCTCTGGCCGCCCGCTCGAAGTCGCTCCCTGAAGAGGCATAGAGAATCTGCCGTGAGCTGGCGAAGATCGCCCTCTGGCCATTGGCGTCCGGTCCGTATCTGACGGCCAGATCCAGGCTGCCGCCCTGGGCGCCAATCCCGGGAATAAGCAGCGTCATTCGGGGACAAGCCTGTCTGACCGAGAGGAGCTCCTCGGGGTATGTAGCTCCCACGACCAGGCCAATGTTGTCTTCCCGGTTCCACTCCTGTGCCTTCTCAGCCACGATCTTATAGAGTCGGTGCGGCCCGTGAGGCGACGAACACGACAGGTCCTGGAAGTCCGCTGCGCCGGCGTTAGACGTGCGGCAGATGATGAAGACGCCCTTGTCCTTGTAGCTCAGGAATGGCTCCAGAGAGTCGAAGCCCAGGTATGGGTTCACCGTGGCCGCGTCGAAGCCGAAGACATCGAACAGCGCCCTGGCGTAGGCCCTGGAGGTGTTGCCGACGTCGCCGCGCTTCGCGTCACCAATGACTGGCACCTTTCCCCCGATGTGCTCAACCGTCTTCTGCAGGGCCACCAGTCCGTCGATGCCCAGCGCCTCATAGAAAGCCAGGTTGGGCTTGTACGCGCAGACCAGGTCGGACGTAGCATCAATGATGGCCTTGTTGAATTCGAAGACTCCTATCCTCGGCATCAACTGGGGATCGGGATCGAGCCCGAGACAAACGAGGCTCTGATTCTTCTGGGCTGTCCGCAGCAGGCTGTCAGTGAAACCCATTTGTGTTGACACCTTGGCCCGATTCCGGACTGGCGCTAAGCGGCAGTCTGCGCTTTGAAAAGGCGGAGGGAACCCGGTCTAGCCCATGATGCCGTTCAGAGGCCGGCCGCCCATGACATGAAGGTGAACGTGCGGCACCTCTTGCCCGCCCTCGCGCCCGTAGTTTATTACCACGCGGTACCCCTTTTCAACTGCCGCCAATCCCTCCCGCTTGGCTACTTCATGGGCCACGAAGATCAGGTGGGCGGCCAGGTACTGGTGCTTTCCCCTCAACTCGGCGACGGATGGCACGTGTTCCCTGGGGATGACGAGGGCATGGGTGGGGGCCTGAGGGTGAATGTCCTTGAACGCGATGGCGCGGTCATCCTGGTACAGGATGGTAGCCGGTATCTTGCCGGCCACGATATCACAGAAGACGCACTGATCCATTCCCCGCCACTACAGACCCAACTGCGAAGCGATCATCTCCCGCTGGTAATTGGCATTGCCAAACAGGGCTGCGGCTGCTCTCCCGCGCCGATAGTATAGCTGAAGATCGTGGTCAATGGTATACCCGACGCCGCCGTGGACCTGGTGTCCCAGCTTGGTAACGCGGACAATAGCATCGCTGACCCAGGCCTTGGCCATGGCCACTTCCTTCTGGGCCGGCAGCCCGGCGCTGAGCAGCCAGGCAGCTTCGTAGGTCAGCATTCTCATCCCGTCGAGATCGATCAGCATGTTGGCACAGTGGTGCTGTATGGCCTGGAAACTGCCGATACGCTTGTCGAACTGTACCCTCTCTTTGGCATAGGCGGTGGTCATCTCAAGGACCTGCTGGGCGGCTCCCACCATCTCGGCGCACTTGGCCACGGCGGCCAGTTGCAGGGTCCTCTGGATGATGGGCCAACCCTGGTTGAGCTTTCCTACCATGCTGGCTTTGGGCACTCTGACGTTGTCGAAGATGACCTCGCATTGCTTGTCGCTGGCTATGGTCTTGAGCTGAGTACACTGGATGCCGCGGCTTCTGGCGTCCACTATGAAGAGGCTGATGCCATCCTGTTTGGCTCCATCTTTGGTTCTGGCGGCAACCACCATATGGCTGGCAACGTGAGCATCGGGGACGTAGAACTTGGTGCCGGAGATGACGAAGTCATCCCCATGCGCCGTGGCTTTCGTGTGGATGGATGCGGCGTCATAGCTCCCGTCAGGTTCGGTGAGCGCAAGCGTGAAGATATCTCCCCCGGCTATAGCTGTCAGGTACTGCTCCTTCTGAGCGTCACTGCCGGCCTCCAGGATGGTCAGGCCACCGAGCACGACGCTGGCCATAAAGGGTCCGGGCAGGCAGGCCCGTCCCATCTCCTCCGCGAGCACCGCGAGGTCCAAGAAGCTGCCGCCCCACCCGCCGTACTGTTCTGGGAACGGCAGTCCCATCCACCCCAGATCCACCATCTTCCGCCATAGCTCCGGCGAATATCCTTTCTCATCCCGTTCCATCTCCCGGACAAACGTCTTGGTGCACTCGTTTGCCAGGAAGTCCCGGGCGGTCTTGCGCAACATCTTCTGGTCTTCGGAAAGCTCAAAGTCCAAGTTGCCCCCTAAGTCTCTACATCACCTTTGTAGCCAGAGAGTCGGTCTTGGGCGAACCAGAAAAAGAATAGCAGAAGCAAAGGACCGATATCAAACACGCGCCATGCCCCCGTTCTTGACTTGCCTCATCCGCGCAGATATTCTTGCTACATCGAGGAGGCTGATCTTGTTCAAGGCGCCCAGAGGAACGAGGGACATCCTGCCACCGGAGCAGGGCTACTGGAAGTGGGTCACGGAGAAAGCCGCAGAGATGTGCCGGCTCTACGGCTATCAGCGTATAGACACGCCGGTCTTCGAGGATGCGGGCCTCTTTGTCCATAGCGTCGGTGAAGAGACCGACATCGTGGAAAAGCAAATGTACACCTTCGAGGACCGCGGCGGCGACAAGATTACCCTGCGGCCAGAGGGCACCGCGCCCGTCTGCCGGGCCTACATCGAACACGGCCTGCACAACCTGCCGCAGCCAGTGCGGCTATTCTATTTTGGGCCGATTTTCCGGTACGAGAGGCCGCAGGCGGGGAGGTTCCGCCAGCACCAGCAGTTCGGCTGCGAGGCCATCGGCGCAGCAGATGCCACCCTGGATGCCGAGATTATCGACATGGCCTGGAACCTCTACGCGTCTCTCGGCTTGAAGAATCTCACTCTCCAGCTTAACAGCATCGGGTGCCGCACCTGCCGCCGGGAGTACCTGCAGCGCCTCAAGGACTACTATGTGAGTCATGAGGGATCGCTTTGCCGGGATTGCAGGAACCGCCTGTCCCGTAACCCGTTGCGCCTGCTCGACTGCAAGAACCCGAACTGCCAGGATCTGATGAAAGGGGCGCCGCGCATCACGGAGTACATTTGCGCGGATTGCCACTCACATTTCACTCTTCTTCAGGATTGCCTGGTGACTCTGCAGATACCGTACGAAGTGAATCCATATTTGGTCCGGGGCCTGGATTACTACACGCGGACGGTGTTCGAGATCCAGCCTGTCGATGTGGGAGGGCAGAGCACGATTGGCGGTGGGGGGAGGTATGACAATCTAATCGAAATGCTCGATGGGAAGCCCACTCCGGCGGTTGGCTTTGCCACGGGTCTGGAAAGGATCATCCTCAACCTGCAGAAGCAGGGCATCGAGCTGCCCACCGTTGCCGGAGGCAGGGTGTACGTGGCCTACCTGGGCGAAGAGGCCAGGAAGGAAGCGGTGAGACTCGGCGCCCGCCTTAGGCGGGCCGGTATCGCGGCCACGCTCGCGATGGATACTCGCAGCCTGAAGGCCCAGTTGAAACAGGCCAATGCCCTGGGCTTCTCGCACGCTGTGATCATCGGGGAAGAGGAACTCAAAGCAAACTCTGTGCTTCTGCGGGACATGGCGAACGGGAGCCAAGTTCAGCTTTCGGCAGAGGAAGCGATACGCAGGCTGAAGCCGTAGGCCCCAGTGCGGGTGGCGTTGCCCCTAGGTTCCGAACAGAGAAGCGAAATCGCCGTTGAAATCCCTCAGGAACGAGTGGATGTCCATGAGGTCATCCGAAGTCAGTGGAGCAGCTGTGGAGAGCCTCTTTTGCTCCTCCGGCGTCAATTCGGTGACGACGTCAGTCACCTTGCCCTCCTTGACCACGGCCGCCACCAATCCCTGGCTCTTGCATGACGGGCAGAACACGGACAGGAACCAGAGATCCTCTTTGTGCCCTAAAATGTTGACGTTGCCCGCCTGGTACTGATTGCCGCACATGCCACATTTCATCGTGGCCAGCAGCTTCTTGAGGAACTTCTCGTCCATGTCACACCCAGGTGCCAGGGTTGCCGGTGTCACTAATCCTTGACGTCGCCCGCGCCGCCCAGGTCCTTCATGTCCAGTGAATTGATGAAATCAGTGAAGGCCGATAGCTTGCGCAGCTCTTCCTCGCTGATGCCGCGCTTCTCGTCCTCGCTGTGGCTGTGCATGGGCTTGCCGGAGGAGTCGAAGACTATCCCCGCCTTGTCCAAGACCTCTTCCGCGGCGTAGATGGGCACCTTGGCCCGAACGGCGATGGCGATGGCGTCACTGGGGCGCGAGTCAATCTCAATCTCTTTGCCGTTAGCCAAGACAAAGATCCGGGCGAAGAAGGTGTCATTTTGCAGGTCGTTGACCAGAATGGACTTGATCTTTGCCCCCAGGGCATTGAGGATGGAGTAAAGCAAATCGTGCGTCAGCGGCCGCGGAACGGAGATGCCCTGAAGCTTCACCGCGATCGCGTCCGCCTCGGCCGGGCCGATCCAGATGGGCAGATAGCGGTCCGAGTGAGTCTCTTTCAGGATGACCACCCGCTGGGAGTTCATCACGCTCACTCGAATACTGTCAACGCTCATTTCCACCATAAGCTGGTCTCCGCACCATCAAGTCTGGGAGCTTCGAGTTTATTCTAGGCGCGCTCCGTTGGCCTTGTCAACTAGATTCAGCACACGGTTTTTGAAGAATGTCGCGTCGTGTGGAAAGTCCCAAGACTAATGCTCTTCCTGTTGTACTACAGCGTGATTTCCTTGTGCCGGGCACTGTGGCAAAGGATGTTCACAGCCACGGGGAGGCTTGCGATGTGGGCGGGGAAGACCTCAACGTGAACCGCGAGGGCAGTGGTGCTGCCCCCGAACCCCTGAGGGCCGATTCCGAGAGCGTTAATCCTCTTCAGGAGTTCTTTCTCCAGGTCTGCTACCTCCGGGTCTGCGTTGGGCTGTCCGAGTGGCCGCAGCAGGGCCTCTTTGGCCAGCAGGGAGGCTTTCTCGGCAGTGCCGCCGATGCCTACACCAACTATCACCGGAGGACAGGGGTTGCTACCCGCCTCGTCCACTGCTTTGACCACCGTATTGATGACGCCTTCCCGTCCTTGGGATGGAGAGAGCATAGCCAGGCGGCTCATGTTCTCTGACCCGCCACCCTTGGGCATCAGAACGATAGTCACCCTGTCGCCGGGCACGATCTCGGTGTGGATCACCGCCGGGCAGTTGGTCTTGGTGTTGACCCGCGAGGAGAAAGGGTGCTGCACCATCGACTTGCGCAGATAGCCTTCTGTGTAACCCTTCTTTACACCTTCCTCAATCGCTGCGTTGAGCCCGCCTCCGGTGATATGAACGTCTTGACCCAGCCGGACAAGGACTACGGCCAAGCCACAGTCTTGACATAAGGGCACGCGTTCCTTGGCCGCAATGGCGGCGTTGTCCAAAATCTTCTCCAGAGTTGCCTTTCCCAAAGGGGATTCCTCGGTGCTCACTGCCTTCTTGAGGGCATCGAGCACGTCTTCAGGCAGGAAGAAGTTCGCTTCCTGACACATGGTGGCCACTGCCCGGCTGATCTCATCGGCTCGAATCTCTCTCAATGCCATGCTGCTCCTTTGCTCAGAGTGGTAGACCGATGTCCCTTTCCAGCACTCTCTCCAATTCCGAGGAATGGCAATTGAATCTGTGCAACACTCGGCATCCTGCAGACGACTTCCCGCGCTCTCTTCACTGTCTCCTAAAGCGGTATGTTTCCATGCTTCTTAGGCGGCAGGTGATCTACCTTGTTCTTCAGCATCTCCAGTGCCCTGATCAGCTTGGGCCGCGTGTCACGCGGGTCGATCACGTCATCGAGGTATCCTCTGGCCGCCGCGACATACGGGTTGGCGAACTTGTTCCGGTACTCCTCCACCAGCTCCTTCTTCTTCTCATCCGGCTTCTCCGCCTTGGATATCTCGCCGCGGAATACGATGTTGACGGCCCCATCAGGTCCCATCACGGCAATCTCTGCCGTGGGCCAGGCGTAGTTGATATCGCCCCGCAGGCTCTTGCTGCTCATGACGACGTAGGCGCCGCCGTAAGCCTTGCGGGTGATGATGCTTATCTTGGGCACCGTGGCTTCCGCATAAGCATAGAGGAACTTGGCGCCATGCCTGATGATGCCGCCGAACTCCTGGTCGGTACCGGGCATGTAACCGGGCACGTCCACGAAAGTAATGACTGGGATGTTGAAGCAGTCACAGAACCGCACGAACCTGGCCCCCTTGTCGGAGGCATTGATGTCGATGGATCCTGCCAGGTAGGCGGGCTGCTGGGCCACTATGCCCACGCTCTGGCCGTTCAGCCGGGCGAAGCCCACGATGAGGTTGTTGGCCCAGTGCTCGTGCACCTCCATGAAGTCGCCATTGTCGAACACTCTGAAGATGATGTCACGCATGTTGTAGGCCTTGTTTGGCTCCACGGGGACGATATTGATGAGTTCCGGGTCCCGCCGGTTGGGGTCGTCGCTGCAGGGCGCCAGAGGTGTCTCCTCCATGTTGTTCTGGGGCAGGAAGGTCAACAGGCGGCGGACCATCTGAAAGGCCTCTGGCTCGTTCTCCGCCACGAAGTGGCAGTTGCCGCTGACTCTGGCGTGGACCATGGCACCACCCAGGTCCTCGTGAGTAACCTCTTCGCCGCTGACCGCCTTCACGACGTCTGGGCCGGTGATATACATCTGGGCTATGCCCTTGACCATGAAGATGAAGTCAGTGATCGCCGGCGAGTAGGTGGCACCGCCCGCGGCCGGTCCGAGGACCACGGATATCTGCGGAACTACCCCGGAATAGAGCGTATTGCGGGTGAATATCTCGCCGTAGCCCCTCAGGCTGTCTACACCCTCCTGAATGCGGGCGCCTCCCGAATCCAGCAGACCGATGCAAGGGGCGCCATTCTTAGCCGAGAGGTCCATGACCTTGCAGATCTTCTCAGAGGCAACCAGCGAAAGCGTGCCCCCGATCACCGTGAAGTCCTGGCTGTAGGCAAAAGCCAATCGGCCGTTGATCTTCCCGTAGCCGGTGACCACGGAGTCCCCCAAATACCTCTCTTTGTCCAGGCCAAAATCGCTGGTGCGATGCATGACAAAGGCGTCGATCTCCTCAAACTTGCCTGGATCAAAGAGGAGGTTAAGCCTTTCTCTGGCGGTGAGTTTGTTCTTGGCATGCTGGGCCTCGATGCGTTTGGGACCGCCGCCCTGCATCGCCTGCTCTCGCATCTTGGCCAGATTCTGCAGCTTGTCTTCGATGGTCATGCTCTATCTCCTTCCGGAAGACTAAGATTATCTAGGTCCTCGCGCGGCCCAGCTCCTTCAGCCTCTCATCTATCTTCGACAGCCTTGTTTCCGAATCGCGCAGCTTGCCCCGTTCCTTCTCCACGACAGCCGGCGGTGCCTTGGCCAAGAAGGTTTGATCGGCCAGGCGGGTCTGCAGGCCGGCAATCCTGGTTTGCAGGGACTCCCTCTCCAGCTCCAGGCGCTGCTTCTCGGCGCTGATGTCGACGGCGACGGGTAGAACGATGTCCACTTCTCCAACGTGCAGAACCTGGGCTCCATCCGCTGGCGGCTCCTTTCTCGGGCCCATGATATGCAGAGGCTGCACCCTGGCCAGGATCTCAATCGCCCGCCGATGTGGCTCTATGGCGGACTGGCGTTTCGCGTGAATGCGAACCTCGAGCTTCTTTGCCGGGTCGATCTTCGCTTCCGCGCGGGCGTTGCGGATCGAACGGATGATGTCGATGATCAACGACATTTCGTTCTCTGCTTCGGCATCAGTGAAGCCAGTGCTGACCGGGTAGGGAGCGATCATGATGGAGTCCGGCCGGCGGGCGTCAGGTGTCATGCGGGAGGTTAGATTCTGCCATATCTCCTCAGTGATGAAGGGCATGAACGGGTGCAGCAGCCGCAGAGAGGCTTCGAGCGTATGCACCAGGACCGGGACCGGCGAAGGCGAGCCGGGCTGATTCAAGCGTATCTTGGCCAGTTCAATGTACCAGTCGCAGAACTCGCCCCAGACGAACTCATAGACTTCGGCCTCGGCCTCGCCGAAGCGGAATTCCTCAAGGAGCCTGTTGACGCGGGCGGCCAGTTGGTCGAGACGGCTCAGTATCCAGCGATCCTCCACTGGTAGGTCAGGCGGCAGGGCCGCGCCGACCGGCTCTTCAGGCAGGCTGCGGATCACGTAGCGGGAGGCGTTCCATAACTTGTTCGCGAAATTGCGGCCTGACTCCATCTTCCCGCTGCTCAAAGGGACATCGTTGCCGGCGGATGTACCAAGAACGAGCGAGAAGCGCAAGGCGTCGGCGCCGTACTTATCGACGCTTTCGAGCGGATTGATGACATTGCCTCTGGTCTTGCTCATCTTGGCGCCCTTCTCATCCCGGATGAGGCCGTGAAGATAGACCCAGCGGAAAGGAATCTGGCCCGTGTTCTCTATGCCCAGCATGATCATGCGGGCTACCCAGAAGAAGAGTATGTCGTAGGCCGTCTCCATCACCGTGGTGGGGTAGAAGTACCGCAGGTCTTCGGTATCGTCGGGCCAGCCCAGAGTGGAGTGCGGCCACAACCCTGAGCTGAACCAGGTATCAAGAACGTCGGGATCCTGCTGAATCCTGGGTGAACTGCAGTGGGCACACTTGTCTGGCTTCTCCACCACGACCGTAGTCTTGCCGCAGTCGTCGCAATACCAAGCCGGGATGCGGTGACCCCACCAGAGCTGCCGGCTGATGCACCAATCGCGGATGTTCTCCATCCAGTTAAGATAGACCTTCTGGAACTGTTCCGGAATGATCGTGATCTGGCCGCTCTTGACGACTTCGATGGCGGGTTCAGCCAGCGGCTTGGTTCTGACGAACCATTGCTGGCTGGCCCAGGGCTCCACCACCGTGCCACAGCGCATGCAGTGGCCGACGGCATGAGTGTGCGGCTCTATCTTCACGAGCAAACCGTCTCTTTCGAGACGGCTCAGGAGGTCCTTGCGGCAGTCGAAGCGGTCATATCCGTCATACGGCCCGGCCTCCCTGTTCAGGGAGGCATCGCTCTTCATGATGTTGACCAAAGGCAGGTTGTGCCGCTGGGCGATCTCGAAGTCGACGGGGTCGTGGGCCGGTGTGATCTTCAGCGCTCCCGTCCCAAAGCTGCGGTCCACGGCCTCATCGGCTATGACGGGGATGGCTCTATTGATCACAGGGATAGCCACAGTCTTGCCGACGAGATCGGCGTACCTCTTCTCTTCCGGGTGCACCGCCACGGCCACGTCACCGAACATGGTCTCGGGCCGCGTCGTGGCCACGATGACATGGCCTGGCTGGCCGACCATGGGATACTTGATGTGATACAGGTGACCATTGGTGTCTTTGTGTGACGTTTCCAGGTCGGAGAGCGCCGTCTGGCAGCGGGGGCACCAGTTGATGATCCGCTCGCCGCGGTAGATGAGGCCTTTCTTATACAGGTTGACGAAGGTGGTCACCACCGCCCGCACGGGGCCGGGATCGAGGGTGAAGGTGTCCCTCGTCCAGTCGCAGGAGACGCCGAGCTTCTTGTGCTGGTCATTGATCCGCTGGCGGCACTTGATGGCCCAATCCCAGGTTCTCTTCTCGAAGGCCTCGCGGCCGATATCATGCCTGGTCTTTCCCTCGGCGGCCAGTTGCCTTTCTACCACCACCTGCGTGGCGATGCCGGCATGGTCGGTGCTTGGCAACCACAGGGTGGGATCGCCCTTCATCCGATGCCACCGGATCATGATGTCTTCGAGCGTAGCAGTCAGGGCGTGGCCCAGGTGGAGTTCGCCCGTAACGTTGGGTGGTGGCATGATGATGGTGAAGGGCTTCTTGGAGTGGTCGATCTTGGGTGTGAAATAGCCCTTGTCCAGCCAGAATCGGTAGACTCTGTCTTCAACCTCTCTGGGCTCGTAGGCCTTGGGTAGGTCCAAGCGGTGCATCGTCGGTTCAGAGCGGGCCGGACCAGGCTACTTCCGGCGCCTGGGTTTATCCGGGTTCTTCCGGCTGGCATTCAGCAGGCTGACCACCTTGTCCAGAACCTTCTGGGCCACCTCGGACTTAGGCAGCAGCGGCAAAGCCTCGACCTTGCCCTGGCTGTCGATCAAGGTGACCTTGTTGGTGTCGGTCCCAAAGCCACTGTGGGCCTCCGTTATGTTGTTCGCCACTATGAGATGGAGGCTCTTTCTCTTCAGCTTCGCGGTAGCGTTCTTCACGAGGTCTTCGCTTTCGGCAGCGAATCCCACCTTGACAATGTCACCCTTCACTTCGCTGATGATGTCTGGGTTGGGCACAAGCTTCAAAGTCAACCCGCGGGTGGATTCTTTCTTGATCTTGCTTCTGGCCACGGTGGCCGGCCTGAAATCCGCCGGAGCGGCAGCCATGATGAGGATGTCGGCCTTCTGTGCAGCCTGCTTCACGGCGTCACGCATCTCGAGCGCTGTCTGCACTCTGACAACGCGCATGCCGGCAGGGTCTCCGAGTGTGGTTGGCCCGGTTATCAGGGTTACCTCCGCGCCGCGGTCGCGGGCGGCCTCGGCCATGGCAAAACCCATCTTGCCTGAGCTCCGGTTGCCCACGTAGCGTACGGGGTCAATGGGCTCCTGCGTGCCGCCGGCGCTGACGACCACGCGTCTGCCGGCCAAATCGGCCTTCGCCCGGAGTGCCTGGCTGATGGCGGTCAGGATATCCTCGATATCTGCCAGCCGCCCCTTCCCCTGCGCCCCGCAGGCCAGAGAGCCGGTCCCCGGCTCGACGATCTTGAAGCCACGGGCGCGCAGCTTGGCCAGATTCTCCTGCGTGACACGGTTCTCCCACATATTCACGTTCATGGCCGGAGCCAGGATGACGGGCGCCCTGGTGGCGAGTACGCAGCACGTGAGCATGTCATCGGCAATGCCGGACGCCAGCTTGGCGATGACATTGGCCGTAGCGGGGGCGATGATTACCACGTCGGCCCGCTCCGCCAGCGCCACGTGCTCGATCTCCCACTCGTCGGGCGTGTCGAACATATTGGTGACTGTGCGGCAGTGGGTGATGCTGCTGAAGCTGAGAGGCGTCACGAACTCCTTGGCCGAATCGGTCATGACCACGTCTACTTTGGCCCCGGCCTGAGTCAACTTGCTGGCCAGGTCCACCGCCTTGTAGGCGGCGATGCTGCCCGTGACGCCCAGGAGCACCGTCTTGTCCCGCATCATGGCACCAATATTAGCCTAAACGTGGCAAAAACTCCACATTCGCGAGGGAGCAGAGGCCGGCCTACCGCCGGTTGAGATCGTGGATCAATTGCAGGCCATACAGGGTGAGGTGGCGGTTCACCACCTCGATGACGCTGGTCTCTTTGGCGATGACATGGGCGTAACCGCCGGTGGCAATGACCTTGGGTTTCGTTCCCAGCTCCTTGCTGATCCGGCTCACCATGCCCTCCACGAGGCCCGTGTAGCCGAAGATGACACCCGACTGCATAGCGCTCACCGTGTTCTTGCCAATGGCATGTGCCGGCCGCACCAGCTCGATGCGCGGCAGCCTGGCAGTCCGGGTGAACAGGGCCTCGCTGGCCATCTCCATGCCCGGGGCAATCGCTCCGCCCATGTAGTCTCCCTCGTCCGAGATGACGTCGAAAGTTGTCGCCGTACCCATGTCGATGACAATCGCGGGACCTCCATACAGCCGGAAGGCCGCGGCGGCATTAACGATGCGGTCAGGCCCCACTTCCCGTGGGTTTTCCATGCTTATGCGGACACCGGTCTTCACACCGGCCTCAACCACCAGCATGGTGATGCCCAGATAGTTCTGACACATCTCCTCGAGGATGGGCACCAGAGGCGGCACTACGCTGCACATGATGGCTTCCTTGATGTCTTCTTTAGCCACCTTGTGGTGGGGCAGAAGGTTGAACAGGAGAGCGGCATATTCATCGGATGAGCGGTGAATACTCGTGGCTATCGAGAGGTGGGACTTCAACTTGCTGCCCTCGAAGATCCCACAGGCGATCTTAGTGTTTCCTACATCCAGCGCGAGCAGCATGTTTCCCCTTTGAATCAGCTCCGCTCAGTCGGAGCCAGCCTCCTTGATGCTTCTGATGGCGGCGGGCAACAGCGGCAGGAGATCACCGGCCACCATGCCGGCCTTCAATCGGGCTAGTTCGCCGGCCTGGCTGTGAAGGAAGACGCCGGAGACAGCGGCATCCCGCGGGGAGAGGCCCTGGGCCACCAGCCCAGCGATGGCTCCGGCCAGCACATCTCCAGTTCCGCCGGAGGCCAGACCGGGATTAGCCGCGGGATTGATGGTCACCCTGCCATCCGGGCTGGCGATCGCGGTGAAGGCTCCCTTCAAGGCTACGGTCTGACGCCAGGACATGGCTGATTCTCTGGCTATGCGGAGGCGTTGAGACTGGACTTCTGCCACGGGCAACCCCGTGAGCCTAGACATCTCTCCCGGATGTGGAGTGAGTATAGCATGGGCGGGCAGTCTCTGCCACCACTGTGGTATCTTGGCCAGGAGGTTGAGTGCATCGGCATCCAGTACAAGCGCCGGCACCCGCAGGGTCCCGCGAAGCAAGGACTTCACGAACGCCAGTGCTGCGCCGCTTTGCCCCAACCCGCAGCCGAGGAGAAGGACGTCAGCGTTGTCCAGAAACGGGCGCAGGGCTTCTACGGCGTCTTCGGCTATCACCCCGGGCTCGGACTCGGGGAGGGGTGCATGGGTCGCCTCTGTGAGCTTGGCGGCCAGAACGGGCTGCAGGCTCTTCGGCGTGGCCAGGGTCACCAGACCGGCGCCCACTCGGAGGGCGGCCTCGCAGGCCAGGTACACGGCGCCGATGTAGTTGATGGAACCACCGCAGACCAGCACGCGGCCAAAGGTTCCCTTGTTGGCGTCGGGAGGACGTCTGGGCAGTATCGCCCTCACCTTCTCTTTGGTGATGACCTCCGTGGTGATGTGCTTGGCTAGATCCGGCGGTATGCCGATATCAGCGATGACCAGTTGCCCGATTATGCCCGCGCCGGGAAAGAGATAGAGCCCGTGCTTGGGACAGCCGAGAGTGACAGTGAGATCGGCTGCGAGGCAGGCGTCGTCCACCGCGCCGGTGTCGGCGTTCAGCCCCGAGGGCAGGTCCAGAGCCACTACCTTGAGGTTCCTGTTCCGTGCCCTGGCCCCTCGCACCTTCAGCAGCGCGTCCTTGAAAGCGCCGTCCAGAGGCCGGGAACTGCCGGTGCCGAAGAACGCGTCGATGATGACTTCAGTCGAGTCGAGCACGCTGTCCAACGTTGCCGCGCCCTCCAGGAACTCGATCTCTCTCTGGCGACAGAGCTGAAGATTGACGTCTGACTCGGCTCTGCGCGAGGGCAGGTAGACGGTGACGTGAGCTCCCCAGTCCTGAAGGTGCCGGGCGACCACCAGTCCGTCGCCGCCGTTGTTGCCCGGACCGACGAGGACGAGAAAGTGGCGACCTAGCACGCTGCCCAGCCATTTCCTTGTCTGCCGGGCCACAGCCAGACCGGCGTTCTCCATGAGGATTTCAGAGGGCAGACCGATCTTGGCGGCCTCGCGCTCGATGGCCCGCATCTCTTCAACGGTGACGATCTTCAACGGCGGTGCTCCGAGCTTTCAGGTGCCGCCCGATTATATCAGAGGCGTGTTTGGAGCGGCAACGTGGCTGTTCGCGAGCCGGTACAGCAGGGTACCAGCGGATCAGGTCGGGGGATCTGACACCCACGGTATGTGCAGCGCGGGCTTGATGAAGCAAGCCCCATGCGCGGCACTGTGCTGTCCGTGTTACTCATCGGCGTATGCAGGGGGGCCGCCCTTCTGCACTACTTACCATCCCCCTTTGCCGGGGGGACACAAGAAGACTGGCTTCGCCGGGTCAGGTGGGTGTGGGCACGGCGCGGGATCCGCGGTGAATTCCCGCTGCCCGTCTCCGCGGGGACAAGCTCCACCGGGATTGCAGTAGGGACGTTCGCCTTTCATTTTCGGGTCATATTGGCTATACT
>JAUCPZ010000289.1 GCA_030372995.1 Dehalococcoidia bacterium | reverse complement strand
GGGCTCTTAGGGAGATACGGGTGTGGCGGCCAAGCTGCCCCACGGCCTCCAAGGACCCAAGGTCAATCGGCCTGCCACACCTATCCTCTGACTGGCATTCTAGCACCTTGTCCGAGATACAAGGTCACTGCGCCTACTGCGGGATGCCCATGTGGGCCCAGACCTACAAGAACGGGCAGCGGTACTACCGGGAGCACAAGGGGTCCCGGAGCCATGACATCTGCGAGGGCGCCGGCGGCTCCATCCCCTGCCATGTGGCCGATGAGCAGGTCGGCCGGGTTGTAGAGGCCATGGAGCTGGGGCCGAAGTGGCTGGAAGAGGTCCTGGCCATCATCAGCCTCAAGGACGAGGTGGCCAGGGTCAAGGACGAGCGGGCCAAAGTCCAGGAGAAGCTGAGGCGGATGAGCAAAGTCTACATGGATGGGCTTTTCCCGGATGACGAGTACCACCGGCAGAAGAGGCTGCTGGAGATGGAGCTGGAGGGCCTGGTAGTCCCCGAGGCCAATGCCGCCGAGGAGGCCGGCAGGCTGGTCCTGGACCTGCCCAACCTCTGGGCGGGGGCCAACCTGACGGAGCGCCGCAAGCTCCTCCTGAGCATGCTGGATGCCGTCTACGTCGATGCCAGACAGGAGAAGCGCATCGTGGCCCTCAAGCCCAAGCCGGCCTTCCGGCCGGTATTCCAGGTAGCCACCACCAAAGAGGGATCCGGGGTGGAGCTATTAACAAGCGAGCCTCCGGAGGAACCCCCGGAGGCTCGGCCGTGTTTCTGGTGGAGACGGGGGAGAGTCGGGCTATACCTGAAGCACGGGGTCCTTCCCTTTTCGACCGGTGTGTCCAACTAGAGCAGACGCCCCGCGCGCGCTTGGTATGTCTAGGCTAGCTGAGGAGTCCTCCTCAGCCAAATGTACCTATTCCACAGCACTGTCACGTAGAGCATAGCCAACACAATCCTTGTTCCCCTGAGGCTACTACCGCACTCGAAGTCAATCCTTTCCTTGCCCACTTGAAGGCGGACGATATTGCTCCGGCACCAGTCGATCTTCAGATGAAGCAAATGGTCTCCGGGCTGGGCGTCGACGTCAATTGTCTGCCCCTCCCAGATGTCTGCAACGACGCGACCGTCGAGAACAACCCTGTAGGGACGAAGTGAGTCCCTGTGCTCTTCCCGTCTGCTGATCCTGATCACCCCTGCGGTATCGCTCGTTTTGGTCGCGTCTTCGGGGAGTTCGGGTGTACTCTTGAGTCTCCATGAAGCAAGCCATGCCAGGGCGAACCAAGCGGTGGCAAGGAGCGCGAGTAAACCGATCGAAGTGAACAGCGGCGAGTCTACCAGAACGACTAGTGCGATAGAGCATGCGCCAATGACGATGAGCAACACCGGGAAAGCGGCTAGCCGACGCAGATCCAACGTCAACGAGGAGCCGCACCTTGAGCACGTCTGCACCACCCTAGTGCGTAGCAGCCCCAGTCCTTGAGGTTGCCCACACTTGGGGCAACTCTTGTTCCCCGGCCTATGAAGCGGCGGATTGAACCAACCCATGCGCACCCACCTGACTGCCACCAATTGCAGTGACGACTTGGTGCTGGCCCCCATGCTCGACCCTATTCTAGCAGAACCACGAGGTAACCTGTCTCTTATACACATCTGACGCT
>JAUCPZ010000288.1 GCA_030372995.1 Dehalococcoidia bacterium | reverse complement strand
CCCTAGGAATTCGCAGCTTCCTCTGCCACCCGTTGTGCGGCGGTTGGGATGCGTGGAATTGAAGGTGGTGTGGTGTCTTCCGGTGACGGGACGAGGTTCCCGGCTTCATTCATGCTTCGGAATGGTCTGCGGGTGACCATCCGCCCCATACGGCTGGACGATGAGGACAGGATGCTGGCCCTCTTCTACCGATTCAGCCCCCGGACGGTCTATCTGCGCTTTCACCACATGATCAAGGAGATGTCGAGGGAGGATGTCCGGCGCTTTTGTACGGTGGACTACAGCAACTCCTACGCGCTGGTAGCGACGGTCGATTCGGACAGCGAAGAGAAGATCATAGCCGTGGGGCGCTATGCCCGGCTATCGAACACTAACGTGGCAGAGGTGGCCTTTGTGGTGGAGGACCCCTATCAGGGCCAGGGACTGGGGACTCACCTCTTGTACCAGTTGGCCTTGATTGCCCGGGAGCACGGCATAACGGTATTTGAGGCGGAGGTACTGGCGGAGAACGAGGACATGCTGCGCGTGCTCAAGGATAGTGGCTACCACATGGTCCAGGAGTTCGAGTCCGGCGTTTGCCGCGCGGTCCTGGATATCGCGCCTGCTACTGCAGAAGACGTGAGCCCGTGGCGTGGCAAGAAGTGGCCGCCGCGGCCGTCAGGGTCGGATCCAGCTATGCGCCGGTGACTGCGGCAGGGTGGGCTGGCTAGTGTCACTGCAACCGGTGCTTCTAGAGCAGTTTGCCTAGATACTCCCTCAGCCCCGGACCCAACTCCGGATCCCTCAGTGCCAGGGCTATGGTTGTCTCGAGCCAAGTCTTCAGGGTTCCCGCGTCGTAGCGCTCGCCCTCAAACTCGTAAGCGTAGACAGTGCGCTCATGCGCCAGACGCTGGAGTCCATCCGTGAGTTGTATTTCCTGGCCCCGCCCCGGGCGGGTGAGCTCCAATGCCCGGAAGATGTCGGGCGTGAGGACATACCGCCCCATTATCGCCAGCCGTGACGGGGCTTCTTCGCGATCGGGCTTCTCCACCAGTTCCATGGCCTGATAGAGCCGCGGCTCTACCTTCCGTGGCTTGATCACGCCGTACCGGTCCACGACCTCCTCCGGCACTTCCTTGACCGCGAGGACGCTGGACTCGTACCGGGCGCAAATGTCCATCATCTTCTTCAACGTCGTCGCCCCATCGGGGAATATATCGTCCGGCAGGAAGAGGATGAAGGGCTCGCTGCCCACCACGTTCTTGGCGGTCAACACAGCGTGTCCCAGCCCGAGTTGTTCCTTCTGGCGGACATAGCAGATGTCCACCATGTTCGATACGCGGCGTATCTCTTCAGCCAGTTTGCCCTTGCCGTGCTGCTCAAGGAAGTGCTCCAGCTCGAAGGCGCGGTCAAAGTGGTCTTCCATGGAGCGCTTGCCCAAGGCGGTGACGATGACCACGAGCTCGACGCCGCAAGCAACCGCTTCCTCGACGCTGTACTGGATAATCGGCTTGCCCAAAAGAGGCAGCATCTCCTTCGGCTGGGACTTGGTGGCAGGAAGGAATCTGGTCCCCCACCCCGCCGCAGTGATCACTGCCTTCCGAATGTGCATCGTCACTGGGACAAGCTATCTCCGTGCTGTCTTGCGGCGCGCGGTCTTCTTGGTGGTTGTCCGCGCTGGCTTGGAGCTCAGGGAGGTTATCCTTTCCGTGACGACCCTGAATGCATCCCTGGCATTGGCCGCCTTCAGAAGATTGCCGGCCAGGACATCGTCCTTGATGATGTCTTTCACCCAGTTGTAGAAGTCGTTCTTCGCCGCGTTCACGTGGTAGGCAAACGTGTCTTCGCTCATGGCGCTGAGCGCGTCGCACAGTTCTCTCAGGTTCTTCAGGATCCGGCCATCGCAGCACCAGAAGACGTATTCCTCCGGCACATCTGCCAGATAGCCTTTTGTGTCTGTAATCGCTGACGTAGCCATCTGAAAGCACCCCCTTTAGGCTCTATCTCTTGTGATCATATTAGCACACCGCACAATAGGTCTACCATCGGTACCAGTCTGTCACCCTGGAAGGTCGATGGCAATTACCGCCCGCCACCCGGCTTGCTGAGGTGAGAAAGACTCGGGGCGCCGTGCAGCGTGCCCACTAGCTACTGCCGAATGCCAGAGGCAGCGGCAACTGCTCGGGTGGCGGACCCTGGGATTCGTCATGATACTGGCTGTGCGTACTCCTGGTCAGAGACAGCAATCCCTGCAGCAGGGCCTGATACTCCAATTTCCTGATCAGATTCTTGATCACCTTCTCCCAGACATACTGCGCTGCGGTCACCCTGCCGGCCAGCCGCATCCTGCGCCGTTCTTCTGGGTGCCGGTCGAGATAACCAATGTAGGTCTCGATCTCTTTGGGGTCGGCGGTCTCCATCACCATGGCATTTCGGTAGGGGATGGCGTAATCCTCGCCCGTGCTGCCAGTGAAGGCAATCCCGCCCGCCGCCATTGTTTCCAGGCCCACCAGCCCGAAAGGCTCATGTCCGCTGTTGGCCAGAACAGCATCGGAGACGTGATAGACGAGCTTCAGCAGGCTGTGAGGACAGTGGAATCTCAGGTTGAGCACGTCGGCACCGTCCCCCTGCTGAATTGCCCGGATGTAGTCCGCGAAGGTATTCCCTTGGGTCATCACGTCCTTCACCTTCAGGCCAAGTGACCGCGCGTTGTACAGAACCTCCTGGCCGTGGGGCTCGATGCCTCCCCTGGCAAGCAGCACGGCCTTCTTCCCCTTAGCCTTCAAGCGGGCCATGGCTTCGACTGCCATGTTCCAGCGTTTGTCCGGGTCCCAGCGAGCCACCTTGGCCAGGACGAGCTCCGCATCTATGCTCTTGCGGAGGTAGCCCGCTGCCTGAGAAGAGACCCTCCCCAGCAGAGAGTTAGGAATGCCATTGGGAATCACCAGGGGATCGATTCCCATCCGCGACATGATGTGCTTCATATAACGGCTGACCGTGGTGATCCTCGTCGTGTAAGCCAGCCGGCCCCAGTTTATGCGGTCGAAGGACATGGTGTTGTTGGCGTTCCAGAACATCACGGCACGGTCCCGCAGGCCGTTCGAATGCAGAAGATCGCTTATGCGGCACATGGCTTCTGCCGTATGCCATTCCTCACCCAAAACGACAACCAGCTTGTTCTGCTCCAAAGCTGGCTTCACTATCTTGTCACAGACGAACCAGGGGACTGACTCATTGAAGTCGTAGAGCTTCTCGTTTTCACCCTGATACACTCCGTCCGGGTAGTAATCACTGATCCACTGACACCAGCGATGAAGAACCAGTTTGCCCTCGTCGCGCATCTCTTCGCCCGGATGCTTTGGATCGCCAATGAATATGAGATGGGTCTGGTATCCGGACGCAGCGAGGCTCTCGCAGAGATTGCTCACTCTGACGCCTAGACCGCCCGCTAGGGAATAGCGGTCTGGTCCCTCAAAAGAGAGCACCACGAAGTGAGTGTTGTCCGGCGCAATGGCCGTTGGCTTTGAGCCCATTCCCCTGCAGCCCCCCTGACCCTCCCCACTCGGGCTGCGGACACACCGCCGCTGGTTGGCGGGAGTTGTGTCCCATGAGGCAGTTTTAGGTTAGCCCTGCCATCCGACCCTGTCAAGAGTCGCAAATGATCAGCCGACATAGCCTATCGCCATTGGTATTTGCCGCAACGACGGCGTCGATGGAAGCCTCTGCGAACCCCGTCGGAATGCGTAGCGTTTCAAGCTGGGAGAATGCAGGCACAGGCGGTCAAGCCGTTGATCAGATGACGAGGTTGAAAAGCAGGGCCAGGATGGCTCCCAGCACGGCGCAAATCGGGAAGGTGAGCAGCCAGGCGGCGACGATGTTCCCTCCCACCGCCCACCGTACCGCCGACAGGCGGCGGCTGGCTCCCACTCCCATAATCGCGGTGTTAATGGTGTGAGTGGTGCTGAGGGGTATGCCAAAGGATGTGGCAATCTGTATCGCTGAGGCGGCGGCCGTCTCGGCGGCGAAACCGTGAACTGGCTCCAACTTGGTGAGGCCGAAACCCATTGTCTTCATCACCCGCCAACCGCCAATCAGGGTGCCTAGGGCCATGACCGACCCGCACACGAATACGACCCAAACTGGGACGCCGAAGTCGGACGATGGCGTCAAGCCATTTTGACGTGCGTATTCCAACACCATGGCCAAGGTGAATATCCCCATGAACTTCTGACCATCGTTGCTGCCGTGGCTGAAGGCCATGAAACCCGCTGAGATGATCTGGAGACGGCCGAACACGGCTCTCACCATGCTCGGCCGTGCCCGCCTCAGAATCCAGAAAAGGCCCCTCATCACTATGAGCGCCAGCGAGAAACCTACTGCCGTCGAGAAGACCAGCCCGATGATGACCTTTTGCCAGCCGGACCACTCAAGCGAATCGAAACCTGCCGTCACAAAGGCGGCGCCCGCTAGGCCGGCGACGAGGCCGTGCGAGATGCTGATCGGCAACCCGCGCCACGTGGCGACGGCCCCCCAAAGAGCAACGCTCAAAACAGCCGCACCGACCACGGGTAACCCAATCACTTCCGGGTCAACGATCCCCTTGCCGATGGTCAGGGCTACCGCTGTGCCAGACAACAGCGCCCCCAGCATGTTCAGGGCAGATGCCATGATGAGAGCATGAATTGGGGAAAGGACCCTCGTGGAAATCACAGTGGCGATGGCGTTTGGGGCATCGTTCAAACCGTTAACGAATTCAGCTGCCAGCACCATCAAGAGGACAGCGACCAGCGGCCAGCTCGGCTCCGGCAGATTCAATGGCCCTCCCCGTACCCGCTTCTCAAGCGTCCCCCGTTCTGCACGGACTATATTGTAGGCGGTGCTAATGTCGTGAGTAAAGCCCGGTTCAGGAGCACGGAATGGGGTGCCGTCTGCCTGGGACGTTCTCGGACTCATGCCGCTTCACCAACCGATAGATGCTGCAGGCTTATCTGGCATTCGCCGCAGGCCGTTTGACGGCTATCATGGCTCAGCCTAGAATGGGGGCGGCGTCAAGGACGTGTAACTTCAGGCACTAGGAAAAGGAGAGCATCCCTTGTTCAATTTTTCTCTCATGCCCACCGAGAAGAAATTCGCTGTCCTTTTCGAGCAGAGTGCGCACAATGCGGTCAGAATTGCCCAGCAGTTGAGAGACATGGTATTCACGTGGGAAAACATCGAGGAGAGGCTGGCCATAATCACCGACTTGGAGCATGAAGGCGACGCTATCACCCATCAGATCGTGGCCCAACTGCACCGCAGTTTCATCACGCCGTTCGACCGCGAGGACATAGCTGTGCTGGCTCATTCGCTGGACGAGGTTACCGACTTCATCCACTCTTCGGCCGACATGATGGTCCTCTACCGGGCTGGGCGGCCCACTGCCAGGGCCAGGGATCTGGCTGAAATCATCGTGCAGACAGCAACCGAGGTGCAGAAAGCAGTGTCGGAGATACGCTCACATTCACGTATCAACCGGGAAGAGCTCTTGAAGCGGTGCATGGAAATCAACCGTTTGGAGAACGACGGTGACAGCGTCTACCGGGCAGCGGTTGCCGAGTTGTTTTCCGATTCAACCGACACGTCCTATCTCATCAAGTGGCGCGAGATATATGAGCACATGGAGAATGCCATAGATCGGTGCGAAGATGTAGCCAACGTCCTGGAGGGCGTCGCCCTGAAGTACGCCTGAGCCACGATGCCAGACTGTGGTGATTAGACGAGGAGGATACTGTTATGGAAACGGAAAGGACTCTTGCGAAGGCGCTCAAAGAGATCGAGAACGACGTCGTCGCCATGGGCGGTAGTGTGGAGAAGGCGATAGAGCGCTCGGTTGAGGCGCTGAAGAAGCGGGATCTCTCGCTGGCGCATAAGGTGATGGCTGATGATGCCAAGATCAACCAGCAGCGTTTCAACATTGAAGACCGGTGCATCCGTCTCATCGCGGCCGAGCGCCCAACCGTGGCTGATCTCCAAGTCGTGGCCGCCGTCTTCAACATCATTGTGGACCTGGAGAGGACGGGGGACTACGCCGACGGCATAGCCAAGATCGCCATCATGATCGGCGACGAGCCCCCGTTGAAGCCGCTCATTGATATCCCGAGGATGGCGGAACTGGCTGTCGAGATGACACATGGAAGCCTCCAGGCATTTGTGAACCGGGACGTGGAGCAGGCGAAGAAGGTAGTGAGCCTGGACAACGTAGTGGATGGGCTCTACGACCAAGTGTTCCGCGAGCTTATCACGTTCATGATGGTGGATCCGAAGACCATTGACCGTGCCACGCGTCTCATTTGGGTGGCCCATAACCTCGAGCGGGCCGCCGACCGGTCCACCAATATCTGCGAGCGGGTGGTATTCCTCGTTACCGGAAAGATGGAGGAGATCGGAGCCTCCAAGTACTAGCCCGCGGCGTTTGCTCTGGATCAACCGCCTAATGCTGAAGATGGCACGTGTCATTCAATAGCAGGAGACTGTTTCCCTGCGTGGTCAACTCCAGAATTGTGATAGAGGCCGGCGCAAGTCTCAGGTGCGACACGCGGCTGAGATCCGTCCCCAGCAGTTGACAGACCATTACGAGGTTCACCAGAAGATGGGCAACGACCAGCACTGTCCCGTCGGCGTGTCTTTCCAGCAGGCGGTCGATGGCCCATGAGGTTCTCTTCGCAACGTCCAACAGGGACTCTCCTCCGGGCAATGAGATCGATGCGTCGCCGCTACCCAGTTCCCTCCAAGCGGTCTCGTAGGTTCCGGTCAGTTCAGTTTCGAACAGGCCGTCGAGCGCTCCGGCGTCGATCTCCCTCAGCTCATTGACCAGTTGCACCTTCACCTTGCATGCATCGGAGATGATCTGCGCCGTCTCTGCGGCACGTTTCAGAGGGCTGGAGTAGATGGCGTCTACCCGCTCGTTGCGAAGTGCCGCGGCCAGCCTGTCCGCCTCCTCTAGACCCTTCTGACTCAGACGGGTGTCGCTGCGGCACCCCTGAATGCGACGCTGCTTGTTCCACTCGGTCTCGCCGTGCCTGATCAGGATGAGTTTCACATCAGCCCCCAGCCAGGATAATCTTGGTGCGGTGAACCAGGGTGGGGTGTTCAGTGAGACCGAGGGCCGCCGTGACCTGTTCGGGCCGGCCCGTGCCCCGTGCGTCGCAGCGCAGTCTCATGCCGAGTGTGTACACCTGGTCCCGCCAGTCTTCGAGCCACACGTCTTCGATCAGTGGCCGCAGGTCATAGTGCCTCGGCCCGGTATCTCTCATGTGGTGCCAGGGCAGCTTCTCCACTTGAAGCGTGGCTGAGATGGCAGCCTGGATCTCGCTGGCCGTCTTGTCTGACCGGCCGGACACGCGGTAGTCGATGAACTGTGCCTGTGACTGGAGTGAAGGGGCTGTTAGCGGTATCTGGATGATCTCGAGGACGTCGGCACCCCGCGGCAGTTGTGGTTTCATGGTCCGCATAAAGAAGTGTGGAGATACGGTTTTCTCCAGCACGATGTCCATCAACTCTGCTTCGCTGGTCACTCCGATGGGGAGCGGGGCGGCTATCGAGATCCGGGGGTGGGGAGAGAAACCTTCAGAGTAGGCCACTGGTATGCCACCCCGTCGCAACGCCCTCTCCCAAAGCCGCATCAGGTCCAGATGGGAGATAAATTTCAGCTCTTCACCGCGGGAGAACCTGATTCGCAGACGCTGCACGGCCTCATGATACCTTTCGTGGCGGCGATGGGTCAAACATGACATATCTTGACGCCCATTTGTGCTGGAACTATACTCAGGCCAGAATGGACCTTTCCCACCTGTTAGAGCTGACCAGAGCCTATTTGTCTTCGGACAAGCTGGCCGTCATCAGACAGGCCTATGAGTTTGCCCTCAAGGCGCATGAGGGCCAGTTGCGGCGCTCCGGCGAGCCCTATCTGCAGCACCCGCTGGAAACGGCAGCCATTCTGGCGGAACTCAAGCTCGATGCAGCCTCGATTGCGGCGGCTCTCCTTCACGACGTTCCGGAGGACTGCAATGTACCGATAGAAGAGATAGAGGCGAAGTTTGGCCCGGAGGTGGCCAAACTCGTGGACGGAGTGACCAAGCTGAGCCAGATATCGGGTCAGGTGGCCGAGAAGCCCAGCCGGGACGATCTTCAGGCAGAGAGCCTCAGGAAAATGCTGGTGGCGATGGCCGAGGACCTGAGGGTCGTCTTCATTAAGCTGGCAGACCGGTTGCATAACATGCGCACTCTGGAAGCACTGCCTCTGGCCAGGAGGCGCGCCGTGGCCAGGGAGACCATGGAAGTCTACGCGCCGCTCGCTCACCGCCTGGGTATAGGGCGGATCCAGTCGGAACTGGAGGACCTGGCCTTCTACAACCTCGAGCCTCTGAAGTACCGGCACATCAAGCACCTGCTGACCAGGCGCGAGGCCGAACAGGAACTACTGGTCAAAGAGGCCGTAGACATGCTGGAGAAGGAACTGGAGAAGGCTGGTCTGAAAGCCAAGGTCTCCGGTCGGTCTAAGAGCATCTACAGCATCCACCGGAAGATGGAGAGATATGCCCAACTCGGTAGGAACCTGGATGACATTCACGACATCATTGCCATCCGGGTGCTGGTGGACAGAGTGGAAGAGTGCTATCACGCCCTGGGCATAGTCCACAGCCTGTGGCATCCGATCGCTGCTGAGTTCAATGATTACATCGCCACACCCAAGGAGAACGGATACCGGTCGCTTCACACCACCGTCATGTGTTTCAACGTGCCAATTGAAGTGCAGATCAGGACCCACGAAATGCACGAGAGTGCTGAGTATGGCCTGTCGGCCCACTGGGTGTACAAGGAAGGCGCCAAGCAGGATGAGTTCGGACAGCGCATCGCGAGACTGCGGCAGTTGCTGGAGTGGCACAAAGAGATCACCGGTACAGCGCAATTCCTCGAGCTGGTGAAGGCGGACGTCTTCCAGGACCAGGTATTCGTTTACACACCCAAGGGCGAGATCAAGAACCTGCCGGCTGGTTCCACGCCGGTTGACTTCGCCTATCACATCCACTCTGGAATCGGACACCGCTGCATCGGGGCGAAAGTCAATGGGAAGCTGGTGCCGCTGACCACCTACCTCCGCAATGGGGACACGGTGGAAATCCTCGTCGGCAAGCCCGGCAAGGGGCCCAGCCGGGACTGGCTGAATCCGAATCTGGGGTATGTCAACACCTCACGGGCGAGGGACAGAATACGCCAGTGGTTCAGGAAAGAGAGCCGGGCGCAGAACATTGAGAAAGGGCGCGAGATCCTGGAGAAGGAGATGAAGCGGCTGGGGATCACTCTTGGCAACCGCGAGGAGCTGGCGCGCTCGTTCAAGTATGAAGATGTCGATGACTTCTATGCGGCGATTGGCTATGGCGATCTCAGTGCCAGCCAGGTGACGCTGAAGCTGGCGGCCCAGGAGGAGCAGCCCAAGGTCAAAGGACCTCTTCCGGCTGCCGGCACGGCTCCTCTTGGCGTCAAGGTGCTGGGTTCCGGTGATCTTCTGACGCGTTTGGCGAAATGCTGCAGCCCCCTGCCGGGGGATGAGATCATAGGTTACATAACCCGGACGACCGGTGTAACCGTGCACCGCAAGGATTGCCCGAACGTACTCCACGAGAAGGAGAAGGAACGGCTAGTCGAGGTGGAATGGGGACGGACGGATCAGCTTTATCCCGTGTGGATCCGGGTTGACGCCTGGGACCGGGTGGGCCTGGTCAGGGACATCACAACCGTGGTCTCCAACGAGGGTGTGAACATTGCTTCCATGAAGTCGCTGGGGCACGGCGACAACTCCGCGTCTGTCTTTTTGACTCTTGAGACGAAGGGAGTGGCGCAGTTATCCCGGCTTCTCGCCAAGATCGAGGCGATTGGCGGGGTCACCAACGTGGTCCGTGGGTCGGAGTGAGGCGCGCCCGGTTCCTGCTTGACGATATAAAAATAGTTCTCGGGTGACCTTTCCAGCCCATACGATCTCTCTATGATCCGCCGGTCAGCTGTCTTAGCTCCCACTCGCCACGGGAGCGAGTTCCTGTGGTGGCACCCCCCTAT
>JAUCPZ010000287.1 GCA_030372995.1 Dehalococcoidia bacterium | reverse complement strand
CTCAAAGACAAGGACGAGGAAGTGCGTATCAAGGCAATGGAAGCCCTTACCAAGGTGGGAGAACCGGCCATTCCTGCAATGATTGCTGCCCTCGGGGCGCCCGATGCCCTTGTGCGGCGCGGCGCCTCAGATACCCTGGCCAAGATCGGCGAGGGGGCTGTCCCGGCCCTCACACATTCCTTGCTCGACAATGACGACAGGCACGTACGGATCGAGGCCGTTGAGAGCTTAGGGAAGATGGGTCATGAGAGGGCAGTGCCTCCACTGGTGCTGGCATTGATGGACCCGGACGGTGATATCCAGGAAATGGCGGCTCAGGCGCTGGTAAGCACAGGCAAACCTGCGGTGATGCCTCTGGTACGGGTTCTGAGGGTGGCCGGAAATCCGGTTCGCGCCAGGGTCATAGAGGTTCTGTTGAGAATTCGTGGCCTGGCAGTCAAACCGCTGGTCGAGTTGCTGGGGGATCAGAACCCCGAAGTGCGCCTGGCGGTATCCGAAACCCTGGTGAAGATAGGCAGACCGGCGCTCCGGCCCTTGAAGCATGCCCTAAGGAGCGCGAGCCCTGCTGTGCGTCTTGAGGCGGCGGCTGCAATTGGAATGATCGGCGATCCGGCAGCGGTCTTACCTCTTATCCGGGCCGCCACGGGAAAAGACCGCGAACTGCGCCAGAAGGCATTCGAGGCTCTTGTGAGGATAGGAAAGCCGGCGGCAGCTCCACTCGCGGCACTCTTCAAGGATGCAGACACCACTGTACGTGAGCAGGCTGCGCAAGCCCTGTTGGAGATCGGGCGGCCGTCCTTTGAGGCGCTGTGCTGTGCCCTCTATGAGGTGGACTTCAGTTCGCGGTGGGAGGCAGCGCGGGTACTCAGCCGGCTGCGCAGCAGCGGACACCTGCGGGGGCTCCACGGCCAATGGGAAAGGATTGTGGAAGAAACCCTGCTCCAGGCGTGGTTCAGCTCGGGGTGGGCTCAGAGACGCGCCGAGCGGGCCGGGTCCTCCGGCGATTCGAAGGGCGCGGAAACAACGGCCAGGCTGACTCAGTGCTTGCCACCCGGTCGCGGGGATCGTGGGCTGGGGGAATCCAGGAACATCTCCTAGCGCGTCAATGCAGCCAGCGCTGGCCCTGCCTTTGTTCCTGCCGTCCTTGCAGTGTGTTATGGGCGGCGGTTTGCCCTGATCTAGGCTGGGGACTCGCCGAGATACACGACCTGGTCCTTGTTCACCGCCACGAAGTCAAAGCGCGCCTCGCCACCGGGGAGTTCGGGCCACACAGTCACCTTCGTGAGCGGCAGGAACTTCGCATCCCCATCGAGTGCGTGCAATAGTTCCTCCCACAGTTCAGCGTACATCTGGCCCTTCAGGATGTAGGGCGCAATATGGATCTCGGCGGCTATGGTCTTCTTGGCCCGCGCACGGGAGACCTTACGCCCATCCGTTGAGTCCGCTTCCTCACCCTGGTGTCGGCTCAGTTCTCCCACAAAGAGGATGTTGGCCTTCCGGATGTACGTAGACCTGTATCTGGACGCCATATGCACTCTTGTCCCTGTGGGGAAATAGGCCTGGACATCAGTCAGCGGCACGAAGTCTTTCCCCATCCGCAGGGATCTCGATGAGAACCCTTCGTTAAGTGCATCCAAAAGGCGCTGCCCAGAGAGGCGAAAGGTGAATCCAGAGTAGGTGCCGGAGATGGTGCATATGACCACCTGTACCTTGCTGAGGCGTGGATCTGCCTGCCATCCACCACCCGTCCTCTCTGCTGTAGTTTGCCCCACTGCTCTGGACCTCCTTCCGCACGTGTCATGCAGTCTTTCAGGTTCGCTGTGCCGACTGCGACTGGGCGCGAGCCGAATGTCGGCTGGAATTCTATCACGTATCCTGCAGTTCAGGAAGGCACGGGCCGGAGTGCCGACTCCAACACGGTCGTGCAATAAATGGGGCTTCTGCCTATAATGATTGGGTCGCGGACATGCACAAACGCGACTATGAACTGCCTCAGGAGCTGCTGAAAGGAGAACTGCTGAGATGGGTAAGCTTGCTGACAAAGTGGCCTTGATTACAGGCGCGGGGTCGGGTATCGGCCGAGCGACGGCGCTTCTCTTTGCGAACGAGGGGGCGAGGGTGGTGGTAGCCGATTTCGTACCTCAAGGCGGGCATGAGACGGTGAAGATGATCAGGGAGGCTGGGGGGCAAGCGCTCTTTGTCGAAGTGAACGTAACCAAGTCTTCGGATGTGCAGAGGATGATCAGATCGGCGGTCGATGAGTATGGGAAACTCGATGTCCTCTTCAACAACGCCGGGATGCAGGGCAAGTACATTATGACGGCGGATCTCCCGGAGGAGGTCTGGGACAACATAATCGCCACTAATCTGAGGGGCGTTTTTTTGGGATGCAAGTACGCTATCCCCATCATGCTTACTCAAGGCGGTGGCGTCATCATCAATACGGCTTCCTCGGCGGGCATCATGGGTCTGCCAGGATCCCAGGCGTACTGCGCGTCGAAGGCTGGCGTGATACTTCTGACCAAGGCCGCGGCCCTGGAATATGCGGACAAGAACATCCGCATTAACTGCATTTGCCCCGGTGGCATAGTCACGCCACTGGCCGGTATAGGAAAGCCCATGACTGATGTGACCAGCGTGCCGCTGTTTCATCAGTCTCAAGCCATGAGGAGGTTCGGGCAGCCTGAGGAGGTGGCCAGGGCGGCCCTCTACTTGGCCTCGGACGACTCCTCGTTTGTGACCGGCACGGCGCTCATGGTGGACGGAGGCTGGACCGCCGGCCTACCCAAGATGCCGGCAAAGAAGTATGCTGAGATCCTGGATTCGATCAAGAAGTAGTTGTTCCAGAGACAGGTCTCTGCCAGGCGAGAACGCCCTTGCCCTGTGTGATTGGCGTCATGATGCGGTGCAAGGCAGGCGAAGAAAGTTGGTGAGAGGGATGTTTGCCCGAGGAGGTGACAGACAGCCCAGCGCCTTAGCGCGAATGAACCACCACGGTGCCATAGCAGATCTCACTGGAGCGTCCCTGCAGGTAGCCACCCACCTGCTCCTGATCCAGTCCGAGAATGTTGGCGATGGTGTTCGCGAGGTTGGTGGTCTCGGTTGACCGCGACCCGTCGAGTTCACGCGCGTAATTGGCGCTGGTTAGCCCGACGGCAACAGAGAGAGCAGCCAGTAGAGAAATCCCCATGAAGTCTGAGCTCAGTTCCATGATCCCCCCTGTTTACACCATCGCGGATACTTGCAGACCATCCTACACTTTGTGACGAGCGGAAAGCGCGAGATGTTCCACTTGCCGCACCGCTCCGGCATAAGAAAGATGGGAGCGTCTCCAGATGGTCTTGAGGTCTTGAACATGTTGCCATTCGCAGCTCTGAAGTCGCGGCGCGTAGAAACTGGCGCTGATCGATGTGGTTGCGTTCGCCCATGATCCAATTGGCTCCAGTTATGTAGCCTTTTGCATCTTGCAGGCCCAATCAGGCGACTGGATAATCGCGTTATGCGGACACCTCGGCGATCCGGTCCATTCGGCGTTGGCGCAAAGCTCGACAAACTCGTCGAGCATATCGGCCGGCAGCTCGAATCAGCAGCGGAGGAAGGCAAGAGCGGCCTTTCAGAGAGTTGGTCGGAAGAGCAGGCTATTCTGGAGGCGATACCTGACTATATCTTTCGCATCAGGCGTGACGGTTCGGTCTCGGTGGCAGGCGGTGGTACCAGGCGCTTTCTGCCCGCCAATGATCCTGTGCCAGTCAAGAGCGGCTTGAATGCGGCCGCGAAGCCTGGAAGCGAATTGAAGACCCGCAGCCAGGATATCGTGAGTAGGCTTGCCGAAGAGCTGGCCCGCCGCAGCAGACAACTGGTGGCGAAAGCGGAAGAGACGGGCAAGGTACAGACCTTCGACCTGCAGCTCAACCAGGCGGGTCGGACGAAGCATTACGAGGTGCGGGCGGCCGTCTTTTACCGCAATGAGGTCCTCGCGGTGGTCAGAGATGTGACGGCGCGGAGAGAAGCCGAAGCGGACTTGGTGAAGCTCAAGGAAGAACTCGAAAGGAAGGTGCAGGAACAGGCGAACGAACTCAACCAGCTCAAGGAGGTGTTTCAGGGCCAGGTCACTCTTCTTGCCGAGGAAGAGGAGGTTCTGAGGAGGAACTTCGCCAAGATGGAGCGCCTGCTGGAGGACACTATCGGGGCGATTACCACTATTGTGCAGCGGAAGGATCCGTACACGGCCGGCCACCAGCAGAGGGTGAGTCAACTGGCCTGCGCGATAGCGCGGGAGATGGGCCTGAACAGTGAGCAGATACGTGTCGTCCGCATTGCCTCACTGCTGCACGATCTGGGAAAGGTCTTCATTCCGGCGGAGATACTAGCCAAGCCCGGCAGGTTAAGCAAGGTGGAGTACTCGATGGTGAAGTCCCATCCTGATGCGGACTATCAGATACTGAAGCAGATTGACTTCTCCTGTGACATTGCTGATATAGTTCACCAGCATCATGAGCGGCTGGATGGATCCGGCTACCCGTCGGGGTTAAAGGGGGATGCCATACATCTCGAAGCAAGGATAATCGCCGTGGCTGACGTCGTCGAGGCGATGGTTTCCAGCAGGCCGCACCGGCCGGCGTCGGGGCTGGATGCGGCTATGAAGGAGATCGAGGATGGCAAAGGGAAACTGTACGATCCCGCTGCCGTAGACGCTTGCATCAAGGTGTTCCGCGAGGGTGGATTCAAGTTTGAGGTGCAAGGGGGAGAGAGTGGATGACGTGATTCTACGCAGATCGGTTAGGCGGTGGCACGAAGACACCAGTCTGGTCAAAGTGCCGGTAATAGTCTGCGCGGCCTTTGGCACCTTGACGGGGAACACCTACCACATAGACGACCAGCGTTTGCTAGATGCTCTCAACGGAGGATTTGTGGCGAAGGCGCTGCGGATGGGGAAGGACTTCATGCCGCTGACTGAAGTCGAGGCATATTCGCCGATTGGCAAGAAGAGCACCTACCCCTGCATCTATGTCAGGAAGTCCAACATCTTGTTCGTTGCCGAGAGGGCGGATGAGTCCAAGGGAGGACTCGACGGGAGGCGCCGGGCGCATCTCGTCAGAAGAAAAATGCAGACCAGGACCGAGGTCCACATGCCACCATATGTGGTTCAGGGGAATGTCCATATCGACGTGTGGGAGGAGCTGCTGGACACGATAGACAGGGACCAGAGATTCATGCCCCTGACTGACGTGAGAATAAGTCCGGCGTTGACCGGAGGCGCATCGGCCTTCAGTTTCGTGGCGGTCAACAAGGATCACGTCGCCTATCTGACCGAATCCCCTATTCAATCCTGAGGACGTTCGCGGGGTGTTGGCCGTGGACTCTTGCCCGGCGCGCCAGCGCTGGAACAGGGATTGACTGGCCGAGGCTCCTCCCTGGGCGCGAAGATGCCCTCCGACTCCCTTAAGCCGCATTCTGAGTTACCCTGGACTCTCGCATCTCTGTGTCTGCTTCACTGGTACCAGGCGGTCCGATGCGCTATTCTCAAGACAAGAGCACTTGCGGATGTCACAGCTTCGCAGTCGCATCGGGGGTGCCATGACAAACGAGAGCATTGAACTGAAGCCCGTGGGGGTGATCAGGACCACGCTCAGCAACGACGAGATCAGGGATAGCTGGCCCGAAGGGATCCGTGCCGAGATCGAAGTCTTCGAGGTGTATGCTGATGCACTGGACGGCATCGAGGGTTTTTCCCATCTGATGATACTGTTCTATCTTCACGAGGCAAGCGAGGCACAAAAGAGGACTCTGCGGGCCAGGCCGAAGAGGTTTCTCCGGCTTGGTCTGCGCCAAGAGGATCTGCCGCTGGTGGGCGTGTTCTGTCTGGACTCGCCCCACCGGCCGAATCCATTGGGTTTGACGATTGTCAGGCTGCTGTCCAGGAAGGGAAATGTCCTGATGGTGGATGGGCTGGATGCCTTCAACAACACACCGGTCCTGGACATCAAACCGTATACACCGGAGAGGTGCGTCTCCGCAGTCCAGTTGCCGGACTGGTACAGATTGTTGCAGCGGCATCTGCAGGCGAACAAAGCCAGCCGGCAGCCGGGCGCCTGATTTCGCGGGGGGACGTTGGTGTTGACCCTGGGGGAACGGATCAATAGGCTGGCCGAATGGATGTTCGGGGCCAGGCATCTGGTGGTCTTCACCGGGGCCGGAATCAGCACGGAATCGGGTTTAGCCGACTTCCAGGGGCCAGATGGGCTGTGGACGCGCCAGGCGAAGGGCTTGCCGGCCAAGTCCATTGATTTCGCTTCTGCGGAGCCCAATGCCGGACACTTGGCAATCGTTGAGC
>JAUCPZ010000286.1 GCA_030372995.1 Dehalococcoidia bacterium | reverse complement strand
TGCGCTTTCCAGTTGCTGCCCGGCCGGCGCTCTGCTTATGACTCTTCTCTGCCCTCCGCTTTGAGGACGCGCCCTTCCTCCCCTTCGTAATCCTTCCCTGGCTGATGCCCAGGAATGCCTCAATCAGACTCCCCCGCCCTTCAGGCGCGGCTGCCACCGGCTTCTCAGCCCGCACCTCTCCTGCGTGGAGGAAGAGCAGGCTCGAATCGTCGAGCGAGGCGTAATGGCTCCAGCCGATGCCGCCGTGCCCTATCTTATAATGGCAATCGGCCATTCCTGAACAGAAGATAACGCAGTTCGCCACTGCGTCACGATTGCTGCCGGCCGCCGGATCCTTGTGATGCGGTTGCCAGGCTCCGGTCATGGACTCGCGGCCCCTCTGTCCCCAGATCAGCCATCTTCCGCACTTGGCGCAGCGGCCCCCCTGTCTGTCCCATGCGGCTTTGACTACACCGTCAGCGAATTCCATCCCCGATCCCTCCATGGCCAGAACCCCGAAAACCGTGTACCGCGGCCTGGGACAACGGTGGATCTCCCTGCCACTCGGGTTGTCAACCCCTGGCTCAATCCTCCCCTCGGTCGGTTGAGCTCGGATGTGGGAATCTGCGGTATTGCCTCAGTCTTCGGTTTCCTTATACGGCAGTCGGCCCAGACAATACCATCAGAATGCGTCAAGTGTCAAGCAGAACGCAGGTCCGGGGCACCTGTCAGCACGCCGTATCTGTGCCCGGGATCGGCTTGCGTCGCGTGGTGAATGCCCGTCGGTCACCAGTGCTGGGGAAGTTCACGGCTGCTGTTCGGGATTGCAGCGGGACGGCCCTGGGCAGCCGTCCGGTTCCTGACATCCGCCCCTATTAAGGCAACTTTCCCGCCATTGCGTGGCGCACCCCGAAGATCGGAGTCCGCAACGGTCACCGCCGAAGGCGTAGATTGTGGTGGTGACAAGCAAGGCCAGAACGGCCGCCAGGGCGATCACGACCGCTGCGATCTTGAGTGTTCGGCTCATCTACTCACCTCCATGCCACCAGTGTACAGCGCACAGCCTGTTTAGCAAACGGGTTCGAACGTGTTTGGCCCATGGCCCGTCATTTCTCACCGTTTCCTAATGATAGTCTAACCGCGTTCCAATCCATGTGCGCGTCCGCTTCGGTAGACTGGGCTTGCTCTAGAGAGGACACCCCCCGCTCTAGACAAGAGAAGCCCACCTGCTCAGATGGGCTTTTTTCTTTGTCTTCTTTCTTCCCTCCCGTGCAGCCAGTCAGGCGCGACGGGAATCACTTATCGCAGGTTGCCTCTGGAAGGCGCCGCATACCCAAAGGGGAGCATGAAGTTCCGTCTTGTGTCGAGCCCACCTTCGCCAGGTCAAGGTGGGGATGTGCTAAGATCACCGACCGGCCTAGATCGCCTCGTCGCTGCCTGGGTCGCCGGGGAAGATATCGCCCTCAAGAGGAATCGTCTCGTCGACGGCAACCGGTTTCTTGTTCTGTGGAGTTATCTTGTTCACGAAGACCCTTTCTTCACCACACAACCGGCACCGTCCCCGGCTCTCAAGCTGCTGGGACGAGTCGATTATCCAATGATGGCGGCAATTGGAGACGACCGCGGTCTGCGAGCGTGCCTCACGTCGTTTCGATGGCATCTTTGTTCCTCGGACCTTTTACTGACCAGCCCAACCTATTGACTTGCCGTGGCACTACCCCACGTTCCTAGAGACTAAGCCATCCGAGTAACCGCTGTGTCTCAACGCAGGATACTGGCCTCACGGTATCATCACTCCTGCTGGGACCGGTGATCACGTCATCAGCGGCAGGCGTGGGCCGCAAATGCAGGACCTCAGGCCCAAGATGCGGCGTCCGACAACAGGTGTATCCCCAGTCTGGAGGCGCGACCGTTCTTTCTCAGTGGGACCTCAAGGTACACGGCGCGTGGAGCGTGCGCTGACGGTTCGTCTCTGACGGGAGAGAACCAGTCTGCATTCTTGGATTCGATTCGCGCCTCTCCTCTGAAGGAGGACTCGGGGGAGTCGAACTGGCAAAGAGGGAACAGGGGCTTTAGTGCGGTGGCGCGGACTGGCCGTCGAAATCCCTTATCTCGAGGCCGCGGCACTCGGCGTTCCCTTGTGGGGTCAGTGAGGCGTACTTCGTTAGCCAGCCGGATCGTTCAGGATCGACCTTGACCCGCGGCCGTCCCGTTGGTAGACTCTTGCTCGATTCGTTCCCCGGTTCTTTGAGGGCGCTGAATGGGCCGAGCCGGCCCGCATTCTGGTTGTACGGAGGTCGACTGCCATGATTAGATCGAGAATACTCGGAGTTGGGAAGTACCTGCCGGAGAAGCGTGTGACCAACTTCGACCTGGCCAAGATGTTCAACACCAGCGACGAGTGGATCCGGAAGCGCACAGGTATTGTGGAGAGGCGTTTTGCCGAGGAAGGGGTTTACTGCTCGGACCTTGCTCTGGAGGCCTCGAAGGAGGCTCTGAAGAACGCGGGAATGAAGGCAGAAGACCTGGATTTCATCATCTTTGCCACGCTCAGCCCCGATCATCTGTTCCCGGGGAACGGATGCTACCTGCAGCCGAAAATGGGCCTCTCCGAGATAGGCTGCATGGATATCAGGAACCAGTGCTCCGGCTTCGTGTACAGCCTTGCCACTGCCGATGCCTTTGTCAAGACTGGCATGTACAAGAGGATTCTGGTCGTGGGTGCCGAAGTTCACTCAAGCGGCCTGAACTTCACCGACGAGGGCCGCGATGTGGCCGTGATCTTCGGGGACGGCGCGGGTGCGGTGATCGTCGGGCCGTCCGATGACCCGTCGCGGGGCATTCTCTCCAACCATCTTCACGCCGACGGCTCGTTCGCGGACATCCTGCATCTGATCATGTTTGACATCAGCAAGAAGCCTTGCCTGACGCACGAGATGCTGGATCAGGGGTGCCTCTGGCCGAAGATGAAGGGCAAGGAAGTTTTCCGGGTCGCGGTGACCAAGATACCCGAAGTGATCCAGGAAGCCCTGAAGGCCAACGACCTTAAGGTCGAAGACGTCGACCTGTTCATTCCCCACCAGGCGAACCTGCGCATCAACCAGTTTGCGGCGGCGGCGCTGGGGGTGCCGGAAGAGAAGTTCTACAGCAACATCCAGCGTTACGGAAATACTACGGCGGCATCACTGCCGATTGCTCTGTGCGAAGCGCTGGACGAGGGCCTGATAAAGGAAGGAAGCATCGTGGTCTTTGTCGCGTTCGGCGCTGGCTTCACCTGGGGCGCCACCGTGATGCGCTGGTAGCCTGCAATCCCCTCCTGATGCGCATCGGTCTTGGGCATCTAACGGCGCGGAACGTCTGTAGATGAGCAGGCACACTGCGTCACAGCGGCGAGTCAGGAAACGGGGCACATTCTCAGTCGCGAATGGCTCGGACGTCAGGCCAAGCTAGTTGCTGCCGCGGTAGGCCCAGACCTTCTCGCCCGCAAGGACGCTGTCGTCCAGCATGTCCTTCAGAAGAGCCAGGCTGGCCAACTGGTCTTTGACCGTCCCCTGAAAGTCGCTGAACTCGAACAAGCGCGTGCCACTCAAGAACCTGTTGACTAGAGCGGCCGATCTCTTGCTGGTCCTCAGCCACGGCATGTAGTCCAGGGGATCGCCCGATGGGACCTCCATGGTGACGTAGCCCTGCTTCTTTATGGCGGTGCAGTGCACAATCTCCCTGAGATCGCTGGCCAGGGTCTGCAGATTGCCCTGGGGGATCTTTGACAACGGAGCGTGGACATGCTGTGCCTCGTTATTGACCTCTGGGGAATGGTGCATGTGGAGGCTGACTATGTTCTCACCGACCTCCTTGTTCTTCAACTGCTGCAGCAGGGCATTCCGCCCGCCTTTGACTGTCAGGGCATGGCCATAATCCAGGGTGAGCTTGATCTCATCTGAGAGGCCCCTGAGGACCTGTACGCACTCATCCAGGGTCTGGCAGAGCCAGGTTCCTTCATTCGGGCTGTTCTCCAGGGTGGGAATGATCTTCCGGTCGTGCCCATAGTGCTCATAGAGCTGCTTGTTGGTGGCTGCCAGGAACTCCAGGTTCTCCCTGAGCCTGAGCAAGGCCGCCTCACGGTCGGCAGCGTCTTGGGCCAGGCCGGCGTGGAAGACGATCACCGGATTGTCGGTGACCACTGACTTAGGGTGCGCCTCGGCTATGCGGTATGCTGCTTCTAGCTGCCCGCGTATGGCTTTCCTCATGCGTGGCGAGACATCACAAAGATTGAACGTGTACCTGGTCAAGAGCGGGCTCTTCTCAATGTGCGCATGAAAAGAAGAGATGGGCAGACCCAGGCTTCTCACCATCCTGTCGTTTATCTTCCACTCGAAACGGTTGTAGAACAGCCGGGGATCGGTGAGGTGCAATTCCACCGCATCAAAGAGCTGGGGGCCGATAAGGCTGGGATTCCAGGTGGTATTGGCCAGACGGAGAGTGAGGCTATTGAATCGCTTCTCAGCAATCCTGATGAACGGCAGCCTGTCGGCGAGTCTCTCGAATCCGAGCCTCAGAAGCATGTAGGTGTAGCAATTGAAGCTGATGATCATGGCGTGGTGTGATGACGTAGCGTATTTCATGGCGCCGTCCTCTCTCGTTTGGATTCCCGGTTCAGCCGGGACTCCGTCGCGTTCGCCTCTGCCGTTCCAGTGGACCGCTGATGCAGACATTCTGCGCCACGCCGTCGGCTGCGGTAAGCCCCAATTGGCTATGAGTGGTGACCCGAAGCGCTCGGTTTCGGCATGACGCCAGATGTTGCGGCGGTCTGGGTCCCTCCATCCGCTGCTACATTTCGGGCGCAGGTTCCGTCAACTTTGGGAGTCGGCTCGTCCTGCGCAGATTGCGTTCGATCGGAGGGGAGAGAAACCGACAGCGACCTTGATTCGGGATATGGGAAGGGGGGATGCGGTCGGAGCTGTGGAAGTCGGTTTGTGGTGCTGGCGGCTGTGGCCGCAGTGATGGTGGCCTTCGGTACCGTGATGGTCCGCGCCCGGGCCGAGTGGCGGCGGCGTGAGGCGCGCCGCGATGCAGTTGGGGGCAGATCCCCAGTGTCTCGTCACCTTTGCTTTTCGCATTCTGCTAACCCTTGTCGAGTAGCCAATTGGGTCAGAAAAGTAGACCCATTGTGTCTTCCTATCGCGCCATAATTGTCAGAGAATGTCCATGCGGGCGTGTAATGATTCTGTAACCCCTGGTGCCAACTGAAATGGGGCGCACTGTGATGGGGTCGCATTGCCCGGAGGGGAGGGGGCGAGGAGAGAAGATCGAGATGGCCGAACGGGATGGCCATTGCCGCCGGCTGCGGGTGACAGCATCGGCGGCTTTGGCGCATCTGTCTGACGGCCTGTTGCGTTTTCTCTGAAGCGGCCTTGTGCGGCCGCCGCTTGGCCGTTGGAGCATTGGCAATCTCTGGCCACTGCGGATGAAGATTATGAGCATAGGAACTGGCGTATCTGCGGAGACCGGCATCTTCGACAAGGTGCGATGGGGGACACACCTCTGCTACATATCGTCTTCCCATGACGAGCTGATAAAGCTCATGACGTCATACTTCATGACGGGGCTGGAGCGGAACGCGCTCTGCCTCTGGTTGTCTTCCGAACCTGTGGGGCGGCTTGTCATGGACAAACTCATGGACAGTGTCCCCCACCTGGAGCAGTACCGCCGGAAGGGACAGATCGCAGCGGTGGCCCACACCGACTGGTACATGCGCGACGGCCGCCTAGACGTAACCGCGGCTGTGCATCATGCTTCTGAGGCGCTTGCCCGCGCGAGAGCGCGTGGCCTGGATGGGGTCTGGGTGGCCGGCGAATTGAGCTGGGTGGGCGAGACTGAACGGGCCGCTGTCTTGGCGTATGAAGAGATGGTCTGCCAATTCATCAGTGGCCTTCCAGTGGTGGCACTTTGCGCATATCCGGCCGCTGGCCTGGGTATCCCGGAGACCCTGGGCTTGTTCAGAACCCATCAGGGTATTGTGATACGCCGCGGAGCGCAGTGGGAGATCGTTGAGAGCTTGGAACAGGCGAAGTCTGAGAAGGCTTTACGGGAGACCGAGAGAAGTTACCAGCACCTGTTTGAAACGACGCTCGATGGCATCGAAGTGATAGATGCGGCCACTGGGAGGATACTCATTGCGAATCAGGCGGCCGCCCGCATCTTCGGTTTCTCGTCACCGGAGGAGATGGTCGGCGTGAATCCGCTGGACTACTTGCCTGCTGAAACGAGAGGGCACGTGGCGCAATTGATGGCTGAGTCTATGTTCGAGAAGGATCTGCACCAGGTGCTGGAACTCAAAGCACTGAGGAAGGATGGGCGCGAAGTCTGGATCAGCGCTGTGGGTGTCCGGACTGAGTATCAGGGTAGGCTGGCGGGCCTCGTCTCGATGCGGGACATTACTGAACAAAGGAGAACGGAGAGCGCGTTACAGGAGTCGCGCCGTGATCTGCAGGCGGTGTTCGACAGCGTACGGGATGGCATAGCGGTCTTCGATCTCTCGGGCACACTGATGAGGGTGAACAGGCGGATACTCGAAGTTGGCGGCTACTCTGCGGACGAGATCATCGGCAGATCATTCCGTGAGCTGGACATGTTCCCCGCGAAGGATATCGCCAAGATGGAATCTGCTTTTGCTCCCTTGTTGTCGGGGATGGATGCGCCGCCACTTGAACTCGAGGTGACCACAAAGCCGGGTCAGAAGCTGATACTGGAGGTCCGTGTGTCGCCTCTCAAGATGCGCGGAGACGTGGTTGGTTCCATCGCGGTGGTGAGGGACATCACCGAGCGTAAGCGGACGCAGGAAGAGCTCCAAAGGCGTGAGCAGGAGTTCAGGGCGCTTGCGGAGAATGCCACTGATGTCGTGGCCAGATACGATAGAGCCAAGCGCCATCTTTACATCAACCGCGCTGTGGAACGTTTGACAGGCATACCCCGGTCCGAATTCATCGGCAAGACGAACGGGGAGCTCGGAGCACCCAAGGAGCTGGTCCGTTTGTGGGAGGAGGCGGGAGAGGCGGTCTTCGTGACTGGGCAGGAGAGGGTGATTGAGTATGAGATGCCCACTGTCAGCGGACACGGGCATTTTGAGGCCCACCTGACGCCGGAGTTCGGCCCCGATGGCTCAGTGCAGTCGGTGCTGGTTGTTTCCCGCGAAATCACCGACCGAAAGCATGCAGAGGAGGCCCTCAGCGAGAGCGAGAAACGGTACCGCCTCCTGGCTGAGAATGTCACGGACGTCATCTGGGTGACCGATGTCAACCTGCATCCGGTCTATGTGAGTCCCTCCATTGAACGGTTGTTGGGCTACCGGGCAGAGGAAAGCCGGTTCAGGGGACTCGATGACGCGCTCGATCCATCATCAGCACGGAAAGTCAGGGACATACTGGCCGAGCTCATGGCCGATGAGGGCGTGGGAAGGGGTGGAAGCCGCGATTTGCGTGGGGCGGTGGAGCTGGGCCTCCGGCGCCGGGATGGAACGACCGTGTGGGTGGATACCACGGTGACGGTGATGAGAGACCTGTCTGGCCACCCGGTGCAATTCCTGGGTGTACTTCGCGATGTGACCGAAAAGAAGCGGGCGGAGGAACAGGTGCACCAGAGCTACGAGAAGCTGGAAAGGGCACTTGAAGGGACCATACAGGCGATACGGGCCATGGTGGATATGAGGGACCGGTACACCGCAGGACACCAGTTGAGAGTGACCGAGTTGGCGTGCGCCATCGCTGAGGCGATGGGTTTGCCGGCAGAACAAGTCCAGGGTGTCCACGTGGCTGGCTTGCTGCACGACGTTGGGAAGATGCTGCTCCCGACTGAACTGCTCACGAAGCCGGGGCGGTTGAACGATATCGAATTCGCGATGGTCCGCACCCATGCCAAGGCGGGCTATAGTATCCTCAAGTCGATCGATTTTCCGTGGCCCATCGCCAAGACGGTTCTGCAACATCACGAGAGGATGGACGGCTCCGGCTATCCAGACGGAATTCGGGGGGAAGACATCCTGATCGAGGCCCGGATACTGGCCGTCGCCGACGTCGTCGAGGCCATGTCCTCGCATCGTCCGTACCGCCCGGCGCTTGGACTGGACAAGGCTCTGGAAGAAATCATCAAGAACAAGGGCGTCCTGTACGACCCTCAGGTCGTGGATGCCTGTGTCCGCGTCTTCAAGGAGCAGGCGTTCAGCTTCAAAGGCGAAGCGGTCGCAGAGCCGTACTAGTGCCCTGTCGCACCATGGCGTGTGGCAAGCTCTGACGAGTCTGCCGTCATCGACTGAACTGTCCCCAACAGATGATCAGCGAGGCTCTCTGACCGCTGCTGGCAATCGCGGTGTGCCTTTGGTGGTCACACGTTGTCCCACTGGAAGCTGCGGTCGAGGAAGGCGTCCAGGCAAGCCTCTGCCACTTGAGGATCGTAGAGGGTGGACTTGTTGCTGGTGATCTCTCTGAGGGCAGTGTCGAGTCCAAGGGCTGGCCGATACGACCGGTGAAAGGTCATAGCTTCCACCACGTCGGCCACTGCTAGGATGCGGGCCTCGGTGCCAATCTCCTCTCCACGAAGATGCGAAGGGTAGCCGGATCCATCCATCCGTTCATGGTGCTGAACGATGATGTCGGCGATCGGCCAAGGGAATTCGATGTTCCGCAGCACGTTGTAGCCGGACTGCGGGTGAGACCTGATAAGGGAAAATTCCAGCTCGTTCAACTTGCCGGGCTTGATGAGTATCTCGGTCGGCACAAATATCTTGCCGAAATCGTGCAACAGGCCGGCAACGCGGATGACTTGGATTCTCTCTATGGGGAGGTGCATCTCTCTGGCGATGGCGCAGGCCAGTTGGTGGACCCTCTTCTGATGTCCGGCGGTGTAGTGATCCCTCATTTCTACAGTCAACGATATCGCCTGGATGACGCTTTCGACCGTGGATTCCAGCTTCCTGATGGTCTCGTGGACCTGCTGATCCGCGGCCCGGCGGCGGGTGACGTCGCGGTGAATGCCCCGGTACCCGGCCACATTGCCGCTTGCATCGCGGAAGGGGACGCCGCTGATCTCCAGGAAGACGGTCTGGCCATTCTTGTGGAGGCTTTGCGCCTCAATACTCTCTAGCGCCTGTCCAGCATTCATAGCCCCTAGCAACAGTCTGGTGAGACGCCGCGCCTCCTGCAGCGGTACGAAATCAAAGGGCGTCTTACCCAGCACCTCTTCAGGCCTGTAACCCAGCGTGTCGTACACCTGCGGGCTGATGTAGGTGTAGACTGCCCTGCCGTCCACTTCCCAGATAATGTCACTGGTCGTCTCGACCAAGTCGCGGAACCTGTCCTCAGTGCTGCGGCAGGGATGCGCGCTCAGGAGACCGCGAATGTCGTCTAATGTTCTCAAGACCGCGACCGCGCCGGCTACCTTGCTGGCCGTCCTCCACGGGGTAAGCCGTATCTGTACTTTGATCCGTCCACCGGAAACAGTGCTGACTTCTGCTTCGAAAGGGGGTAACTCGAGGCCAGTCATGGTGCCTTTGAGCCGAGCCTCGAGGTCCGCCAGCGTGTTGAGAGGAAACAGGGGCAGAATTTCGAAGGGCTTGCCCAGCATGTCCTTGTCAGCAAGACCGGACAGGCGACAAAGCGCCCTATTCACGGCCACGACGGTGCCGCTGGTATCTATCAACAGCATGCCGTCCTGTGCAGTGTCGAGGACTGCCCTCAGGCAATCTTGCACTTCGGCTTTCACGTCAGTACCTGGCGTGGAGAGGCTACGTACCGTCGTCAAAATGCGTGTCTCCTCCCAAGGCAATCGCGGCTCACCGTATCCACCGTGGGGCCGCACCATGCCTCCACAAGATGCGTGCCGGGATCGAAGATCTTGTTGCGCCGTGCTTACGGGGCCGCGGGCAAGTCATGGTCGAGCCTGCCATCCGGCACCCTTTCGAACTCGAGGCTCCAACGAGCACATACGCCCCCCTCCAATCCTGGGTGACCTGAGTATAAACGGCGACGATCACAAGTGCGTCTCAAACTCGACCGGTGCGTCACAAGATGATCACGCGGCAAGACTCAGGTCCACGGGGCTAAGCGAGAGACAGCGTTGGTGACGCGGGCGAGGAGTAATGCGGGTAGGAACCGGGGCGTGCGAGGGTAATGACGGGGACCGTACCAGGCAGGATCTGCGCACATTGAAGAGTCAGCGGGGCGCAGAATGATGCACTTCGCACGTGAAGGGCCGCACGCCCTCTACCTTGCGGACGCTTCCGGTAATCTCGAACTCGCCTCTGAGACGAATATCTTCGCTGGAGCTGCCAACCATAACTTCAATCTTGCCTGGCTCGACGACCAACTCCATGTCGATGTTGTAGAAGGCGAGCTGAGTGATCTTCAAGATGAATGATACCGTTCGGGTCTCCCCCGCGTTTAGGCTGATGCGGGAGAAGCCCGCCAGTTCCCGAACCGGGCGTGTGATGGCGGCTTCGTGGTCGCGGACATACAGCTGGACCACCTCGTCCCCGGCGAGTCTCCCCACGTTCGTGACGTCGCAAGAGATCTCTATAGCACTCTCCGTGTCCACTACAGTCCTGTCCATCCTGAGATTGCTGTATGCGAACGTGGTGTAGCTCAGTCCAAATCCGAAGGGATAGAGCGGCTGTGCAGGCAAATCCACGTAGTTGCCGGTGAACTGAGAGCGGCCGCCGGATGGCTTGTGATAGTGGTAGACGGGTATCTGGCCAACGCTGCGGGGCACCGAGATCGGCAACTTGCCCCCGGGCACCGCGTTGCCGAACAGCACGTCGGCTACGGCCATCCCGCCTTCCTGGCCGGGCAGCCAGGCCTGGAGAATAGCCGGAACATGCTCTGCGGCCCAGGGTATGGCCAGCGGGCGGCCGCTGACCAGAACCAGAACGATCGGCGTGCCGGTCGCAAACACCGCTTCCAGAAGGTTCTGCTGCACGCCGGGCAAAGCGAGTGACGCGACGTCTCTGGTCTCTCCAGAGGTGCAAGTCAGGTCAAGCCCAGACTTGCCACCCAGAATCGCGACGGCCACCTCAGCCTCTTTGGCGGCAGCTACAGCCTCATCGAATCCGCTGCGCTCGTGGCCCTGCACTGTGCAGCCTCTGGCGTGAATCACTTTGGTGCCATTGGCTGCCAGCAGTCTGATGCCCTGGAGGATGCTCGGCATGTCATAGTTCTCTCTGGTCATCGCCTCTTCATCTTCCGTGTCGAGGTACCTCTTGAAAGCGGCCGCATGGTAGGCAACGAAGTCGCCCAGTTGGCTGGGATCCATGTTCAGGCCTCGGGCGAGCGACCGGATCATCCCGACGATGCCTTCGGTGAAGCTGACATAGTTGTAGTCGCCTAGAAGGCATCGAGCGCTGTCGGCGATGGGGCCGATCAGGGCGATTGAACGGAGATTCTTCCTCAGAGGCAGGAGGCCGCCCTCGTTCTTGAGCAGGGTCATGGACTCGATAGCCAGACGCCTGGATACCGCCGTCGCCTCTGGGCTACTGAAGACCTCACGCACCTTCTGAGGGTCGACATAAGGGTTCTCGAAAAGGCCAAGCCTGAACTTGGCTTCCAGTACCCGCTGCACTGACCTGTCGATGGCGGCTATGTCCACCATTCCCTTGCGCACCGCGTCGGCCAGAAAGGCGTAGGCGGTTGAAGTCGGCAACTCCGTGTCTAGGCCGGCATTGATGGCCTGGACCGCCGCTTCCTGCAAATCCCGCGCCACACGGTGGTAGTTGCAGGTGGTCTCAATCGCCATGTAATCCGAGACGACGAGTCCCTCGAAGCCGAGCTGCCCGCGCAGGAAATCCGTGAGCAGCCACTTTGAGACGGCGCAGGGGACGCCATCGATCTCGTTATATGCGTTCATCACGGAGGCCAGCCCGGCTTCCCGTATGGCTGCTTCAAAGGGACGGGCGAAGACCTCGTAGAGCTCGCGTGCCGGAATGTGCGCCGGAGCCCAGTTGAGGCCGCCCTCGGAGTTGCCGTACCCGATGAAATGTTTGGCCGTGGCCATCACGCCTTCGGCAAGGTGGCGTCCTTGCAGGCCCTTGACGTACGCCTTGCCCATGGCGGAGACCAAATAGGGGTCCTCGCCGAAAGTCTCTTCTGTGCGGCCCCAGCGGGGGTCGCGCGCTATGTCTAAGACCGGCGCCAGTGCCTGACGTGCGCCCGCTGCCACCATCTGCTGGCGAATGATTTCGGCCATCCTTCCTACCAGAATCGGGTCCCAAGTGGCAGCGAGGCCGATGGCCTGAGGGAACACAGTTCCCTGCCGGGCCTGGTACCCGCAGAGGCATTCCTCGTGGAAGATTGCCGGGATGCCCAGACGCGTGCTCTCCAGCAGGAAGCGCTGGATTGTGTTTGCGAGCTCTGCCGTCCTGGAGGGAGGTTCAGGACTCATGCCGGCGAGACGGGAGACCTGGCCTATGCCGTGGGCCAGTCGGGCCCTCATTCGTTCGGCGTCCAGTCCGCGGTGGTCCAGCAACTCGAAAGGCCAACAGCCGCACAGTTGAGCCACCTTCTCTTCCAAGGTCATCCGGCCAGCAAGATCAGTGACCCGTTCGCCGATAGGTCTTGATGGATCTCTGTACATCCAGCACCCTCCTGTCAGTCTTCAGGCAAAGCGCCTACATCATATCCCACATGCTTAGCAGAGGGAAGGCTTTCCATGGTTAGCCGGGCTGCGCCAAATTGACATGCGATCGCGGGCTACTCTATCATAAAGTCACTGGGCATGAAACTGGATACTATGCGCGCGCCGAATGGACCTCTAGTGAGACGGCAACCCGGTACTTTCTCATCAGAGCCAAGTCCCAGCAGCAACCTCTTCCGCACTCTGGATTACGAAACCCCGGAAAGGAGCAAAGGAGCAGTAGTATGGTAGGAATTGTGTCTTATGGTGCCTACGTTCCCATGTTCAGAATGAGCCGAGATGTGCTTGGCCAGGTCTGGGGGAAGTCAGCGGGCCGAGGCGAGAGGGCCATCGCCAACGTTGACGAAGACAGCATCACCATGGCGGTTGAGGCCGTCGTCGACGCACTGACCGGTATTGAACGGAAGACCATCGATGCCATGTATTTCGCGTCGGTCAGTGCCCCTTACAAGGAGAAGCAGTCGGCCAGTATCGTCAAGGCAGCTGCCGATCTACGTGACGATATCGATAGCGCGGACTTCGGCAATTCGATTAGGTCAGGGACAAATGCCCTGAATGCCGCTCTGAATGCGGTCAAGGCCGGGGCGGCCAAGAAAGTTGCGATCGCGGCTTCTGACTGCCGCGTACCGGCGCCTAACTCCGACTTTGAGCCGGTCTTCGGCGATGGGGCAGCCGCGTTCATCATCGGTGACTCGGATGTTGCCGTGAGCGTAGAGAGCTGCTACAGCATGTCCAGCGAATTCCTCGACACGTGGCTCAAGGCCAAGGACAAGTATCACTGGACGTGGGAGGATCGTTTCATCAAGGATGAAGGGTGGGAGAAGATCCTTCCGGAAGCCATCAAGGGCGTAATGAAGAAGTCCGGCCTCGGCCCGAAGGACTTCGCGAAGGCAGTATTCAACGGAGCTGATGCCCGGAGTCACGGCGAGGTGGCCCGAAAGGTCGGGCTGGACCCCAAGACGCAGGTCGTGGCACCGCTGTTCGACTCGGTGGGCGATACCGGCTCGGCGACGGCCCCCATGACGCTGGTGCTCGCCCTGGAGGATGCCAAGCCGGGTGACAAAATCCTTTTCGCCAACTACGGCGACGGTGCCGATGCCTATGTCCTGCAGGTTCAGCCTCAGATTGACAAGGTGCGCGACAGACGGGGCATGAAGAAACACTTGGCCTCCAAGGCTATGCTGGCCAACTATGGCATCTACCTGCGGATGCGTGACATGATGGACTGGGCACCTAGCGTGCGTCCTCTGCGGCGGTCCGCGGTCTCGTTTGTCTGGAGGGAGCGGAAGGCGTTCTATTCGGCCTACGGACAGAAGTGCAAGAAGTGCGGCGGCATCCAGTATCCGCGGCAGCGGGCCTGTATGTACTGCATGGTGGAGGATCAGTTCGAGCCGGTGAGGCTTTCCGACAAGAAAGGCAAGCTCGTGACTTACAGCATCGATGAGCGCGCCAACGAGATCATACTGCCCCTGATCAGGGGCGTGATCGACCTGGATGGCGGCGGCCGGTACTACTCGCAGTTGACGGACCGCGATCCGGCCAAGGTCGAGGTAGGCATGCCCATGGAACTGACCTTCAGGTTGTTCTTCGATGGCACCAGGGAGGGGACAGGCTTCCGCAACTACATGTGGAAGGCCCGCCCCGTGAGATGTTAGGTCGCCGGACGTTTGATGTTAGGAGATAGAAGAGATGGCAGAGAGCATTAGAGACAAAGTTGCGATCATCGGTATGGGTCTGTCGAAGTGGGGTGAGCTGTGGAACTACGGCCTCTTCGACCTCATCAGCGAAGCCTGCAACGAGGCGTTCAAAGACGCTGGCATAGACAAGAACCAGATCGATGCCTGCTGGACGGGATACTACCAGAACGAGACGGCCACTACTGGAGTGGTGATTGCCCAGACTCTGCAGTTACAGCACATACCCATCACGCGGGTGGAGAACGGCTGCGCGTCGGGGGCAGAGGTCATCCGCGGCGCAGCCCTTGGCCTGGCCTCCAAGCAGTATGACCTGGTCCTGGCGGTGGGCTTCGAGAAGCTGAAGGACGTCGGCTTCGGTGGCATGGCGACTGCCGGCGCCCCGGGCATGGTCTATCCGATGTATGCCGCCGAGTTTGGTGCCGCCCCGGGGCGCTATGCGCTGGCGGCTACCGCGTACTTCCGGAAGTGGGGCCTGTCCAAGGAGGAGGGGAAGAGGACCCTGGCTAAGATATCGGTGAAAAGTCATCACAATGGAGCCCGGAATCCGAGAGCCATGCTTCGCCGGGAAATCACGGTAGAGCAGGCAATGAATGCTCCCATCATCGCGTGGCCGCTGGGGCTATTCGACTGTTGCGGGGTCACTGATGGCGCGGGTGCGGCGGTCATGTGCCGCACAGAGGACGTTAAGAAGTTCGCGGTCAACCACCCGCATGACTACATCACCATCAAGGGCTTCGGCGTTGCCGCCAGCCCAGGGTGGGGCAAAGAGGACCCTCGTTACGACTTCACCTACTGGGATGCGACCGAGGCGGCGGCTAAGCAGGCCTTCGCCCAGGCGGGCATCAAGAACCCCCGGAAGGAGCTGAGCCTGGCTGAGGTTCATGACTGCTTCTCCATCGCCGAGCTGATCGGTGTGGAATCTATGGGCATTTGTCCATATGGCAAGGGCAAGGAGGACGTCGACTCCGGTGCCTGGGAGCAGAATGGTGAGATACCGATCGGTATCAGCGGCGGCCTGAAGTCCTTCGGGCACCCAATCGGTGCCAGCGGGTGCCGCGAAGTGATGGAGTTCTATCTCCAGTTCCAGAAGAGGGTTGAGGAGCCTTCCCGGCAACTGAAAGACGTGAAGTTCGGTCTGGCGCACAACCAGGGTGGCTTCCCCGGACAGTTTATCTGCGGCATTACCATTACCGGGGCTCCTGACGTCTAAGGGGTGATGAGGCTCTCAATCAAGTCGCCCAGATCCATGGGAGCCGAATTGCAGGCAGGAAGAGGCGTGGCGCTTCGTATGGCGAATAGGGTGTGCAGAGGGATAGGATCCGTCTGCGTTCCTTTTCCACGGGAGGGGTGGGGTTGGTCGAAAGTATTACTACTAAGGAGGTAGCTAGAGGACATGGGGAACAGGCTGGAGGGCAAGTGTGCGGTGGTCACAGGCGGTGGCAGGGGCATTGGTCGCGAGGTCGCCCTCGCGTTGGCTGCGGAGGGCGCCAAGGTAGTAGTCAACGGGGTCACGAAGAAACCGGAGGAGGGGCATACGCTGCCGCCGGCAGAGGAGACAGCTGAAGATATCAAGAAGGCTGGTGGCATGGCCATCGCCAACTTCGAGAATGCCGGAGACTTCGCGGCGGCCGAGAGGCTGATCAAGTGCTGCGTGGACACTTTTGGCAAGATTGACATACTGGTCAACTCGCAGGGCGTCCTTCGGGACCGCATGTTGCACAATATGTCGGAAGAGGAATGGGATGAGGTGATAAAGGTGCACCTCAAGGGGACGTTCAATACGTGCCGCCATGCCCTGCCTTATATGAGGAAGCAACAGTGGGGCCGGATCATCAACCCGGGTTCTGTGGCGTGGCTGGGGGCGGCGCCGGGGCAGGCGAACTACGCCGCGGCCAAGGGTGCCATAACCAGTTTCACCCGGGTGCTGGCCATTGAGAACGGCCGCCTGGGCATCACCTGCAACTGCCTGGTGCCCATGGCCGCGACGAGAATGACCATGAATGAGGCGGTCAAGGCAAACTTCAGAAGGCAATACGAAGAAGGCAAGATAACCAAGCAGGTTCTCGAAGAACGCCTGAACATGCCTGGTCCGGAATTCGTGGCCCCCATCGTCGTATACCTCTGCACTGATGCTGCGGCCAACATCAATGGTCTTTGCTTCAGGGCAGCCGGGGGAACGGTCGGCATCTACTCGATGCCGGAGCTGGTCAAGACAATACACAAGGATCACCGCAAAGGCGAGAAGTGGACCATTGACGAGTTGGAGGAACTGGTGCCCAAGTTCCTGCTGACCACCTACGTCAATCCCGCCCCTCCCGCCCCGCCCGAGGCCGCCAAGAAGTAGTCTCTCACCCGATGTGACGCACCGAGCGGCGCCGTTGACGGCGCCGCTCTTGTTGCTTTGAGCGCAGCGTGCTACCATTCCGCAGGCACGCGCCGAACAAGAGACGGCGCCCGACTAGGCGACCTTGGATTGGAAGAGTGAAGCTCCCTCGACTGCACTACGGTTGGGTTGTCCTCGTCACGGCGACGCTCGTTGTGTTTGGATCATTGGGGCTGGCCCGGTTCGGCTACACCATGATCCTGCCCGACATGCAGGCTGCCCTGGGAATCGACAACGCCCAGACTGGTGCACTGGCCACTGCCAACCTGATCGGCTACCTCGTGCTGGCCGTCATCGGTGGAATGCTGGCCTCGCGCTACGGGCCGCGAGCGGTGATAGCGGCAGGTCTGGCGGTGGCCGGCGTGAGTATGCTGCTCACTGGCCTGGCGGCTGGATTTGCGTCCGCTGCGGCCTGGAGGGCTTTGACCGGTGTTGGCAGTGCGGCGGGCAACGTGCCCGCGATGGCGCTGCTGTCCTCGTGGTTTTCCACGAGGCGCCGTGGGCTGGCTTCAGGGATTGCCGTGGCGGGTTCCGCGCTGGGGTTGATCTTCTCAGGAGCCGTCGTTCCACGCGTGCTGTCTGCTGGTGGCGGTGATGGATGGCGGGTCTGCTGGTTCATCTTCGGCGGCGTGACTCTACTGCTCGCTGCGGGCAGTCTCTTGTTCCTGCGGAATCGACCCGGCGAGGTGGGACTGAAGCCGGTGGGTGGGGCCACCGAGGAGGCGGTGGCGGGTCAGGGGACGGGGGGGCTGGAGTGGAGCCGGGTGTACCGTTCTCGGAGCGTATGGCACCTGGGGTTGGTCTACGTGGCTTTCGGCTTTTCCTACATCATCTACATGACGTTTTTCACCAAGCACTTGGTTACTGAAGGCTACACGAAAGACGCTGCGGGCGATCTTTTTATGACGATGGGCTGGGTCAGCCTCATCTGTGGCCTGCTCTGGGGGACCGTGTCGGATCTGATCGGCCGCCGGTGGGCGCTGGTCATCGTCTTCCTCATCCATGCGGTGGCCTTCAGCCTGTTTGCCCTGTGGCGTACCCCTGCCGGTTTCACGGTTTCGGCTGTTCTCTTCGGCCTCTCAGCGTGGAGCATTCCAGCGATCATGGCGGCCTCCTGCGGGGACGCGCTGGGGCCGCGGATGGCCCCCGCAGCGCTCGGGCTGATCACGCTTCTCTTCGGCATCGGGCAGGCCGTATCGCCGACCATTGCCGGGGCCATGGCCGACGCCTCAGGCTCGTTCGTTTCGCCCCTGTTGCTCGCTGCCGGCGTGGCGCTCCTTGGGGCCGCAGGTGCGTTCCTACTGCGGCCGGCACCAGCGGTGCCCACGGAGGGGATGGACGCCTCCGCATCTGGGCAGGGGCACCGCTGATGGAGAGCAATGCAGGCTGGCTTCGGGGGCGCCTCAAGAGCGATGACACCAGGTAGCGTTGGGGGTCTTGACAAGAGTCAGCAGTCAGGGGAAGATTGTCGAAGAATTGCCCATGTGATGCTGGCGCCGCATGGTTCCTCGTGGCGTCAGAGCAACAGGGCTGAGGGCTTGCCGCACGCCATCCCATTGTGCGCGGCATGGTCTGGAACTTTCGGTGATAACGGTGCCGCCGGGCAATCGGCAGTCGCATTTCACTGATTGCGGTGTATGACTGGGGCCTGCAAGCAGGTCATGGCATCCCAACGGTTGCTTGAGACATCAGTCTCTAGGATGCGTGAACCGAAAAGAATGCCGGAAGAAGGGGGGTAATCAGATGAAGTGGTTGATCAAGGTTGCAGCTGTCTTGGTGGTTCTGTGCCTGGTAGCGGGGATGGCAGGGTGCGGCGGAGGGGAGAAGAAGGAGATCAGGGTGGGTGTCATCGGTCCCATGGAGTTCCAGATGGGGAAGCACCACTGGATGGGGGCATCACTGGCGGCGGACGAGATAAACGAAGCGGGTGGCATTAAGGTGGGAGATGACTACTACAAGATCAAGCTGGTCAAGGTCGATTCCAATGAGCTGGTGAGCCCTAGCGACGCGGCCAGCGCGGCAGAACGGGCCATCACCGTGGACAAGGTGGACTACCTCATGGGGATGATCAGAAGCGAGGCTGCGCTGGCGGTACAGGAAATCGCCATGGAGTACCAGACGATATTCATGGTCTGCGGTTCGAGTGAAACGGAACTGAGCAAGAAGGTGAGGGAGGACTACGGCCGGTACAAGTACTGGTTCCGGGTCACTCCGGTCAACAACACTTTCCTGGGCCAGCTCAACTTCCTGCTGGTGAAGATGGTGGCGCAACAGGTGGAGGCACAACTCGGGAAACCGTCGAAGCTGGCCGTGCTGGCCGAGCAGGCACAGTGGGCGGATGCCATCGTGGCTGCTGCCCAGTCGTATCTTCCCACCCAGGGGATCCCTGTGGTGGGTGTCTGGCGGCCCTCGGACAAGGCCACAGATCTTGCAGCAGAGCTTCAGGCGATCAGGGCTTCAGGTGCGAACATTATCATGACCGCTCTTTCAGGCACAGTGGGCATAGCCTATGGCAAACAGTGGGAGGAACTCAAGATACCCGCGGCCTCGGTCGGCATCAACGTGATGGCACAAGCAGACAGCTTCATTGCGAGCACTGGCGGACTGGGCAACTATGAGACGACTCTCAATGTCTACGCCCGTGGCGTGGAATTGACCGATAAGACTGCGGCTTTCATGGATGCATTCATCGATGAGATGGGGGAGGCCCCGACCTACAATGCCGGGACCTACGACGCCATGTACATTCTGAAGGAGGCCATCGAAAGAGCCGGTACTCTCAAGACCAACAACATAGTGGCGGAACTAGAGAAAACCGATTACATCGGTACCGCGGGCCGCTTCGTCTTCGATGATACTCACGACGTGAAATGGGCGCCGGGGTATGTGACCGCCCTGGGAGTGCAGTGGCAGGATGGAGAGCTTAAGGGCGTCTGGCCTCCGGCAGATGGCTCCTGGTATGGCGTCAAGTACGATGGCATAGTGGACTACCAGTTGCCTGACTGGGTAGTCGATTACTGGACGTGAGCGCGGAATGCGTGAGCGCTTGCCTGAGGATACGCGGAAGTAGATAGAGGCGTGAGGGTATCTCCCGGCAGCCCCATCCGGGGGATACCCGAGGTCCGTGGGCACCGCGGTACGGGAAGCTCATGGCAGAGAACATACTGGTGTATGGCCTTGTCGCCAGTGGGGTGTATGCCCTGCTGGCCGTGGGCTTCTCCCTCATTTTCGGTGTGGCACGGATAGCTAACCTTTCACATACTGCCTTCTACATGCTGGCGGCGTATCTAATCTATAAGCTGGGCAGCGGTGCGGGTCTCAATATCTACCTTTCCATCGCTATCGCTGTTGCGGTGGTGACCGTACTGGGCACGGCGAGCTACAGGCTGCTGATAGCTAGGGTCCGTCAGCATGAGGCGACAACCCTTATCGTGACCATAGCCATGGCGGTGATCATACAGGAGGCAATACTGAAGGGATTCGGGGGCCAGCCGCAAAGCGTTCCGAAGATGGTCTCCGGATCAATATCGATCCTGGGCGTTTCGGTACTGAACCAGCAACTCCTGACGCTCGGGGTGGTGATGGTGGTGCTCATCGCTACCTGGCTCTTCCTGATGAAGACCAGGTCCGGTGTCGCTATCAGGGCCACCGCCCAGGATAGAGAAGTAGCTGGCCTTATGGGTATCAATGTTCCCCGGATAGAGATGTTGACCATGGCCATCTCTGTCGGGCTGGCAGCAGTCGCTGGTGCCCTGGTGGCCCCTCTGTTCGTACTTACTCCCGGGATGTGGGCTCATCCGCTGGTCATCATCCTGGCCGTCGTGGTGCTGGGAGGGCTGGGTAGCCTGAAGGGCAGCGTAGTGGGAGCTCTTGTCTTGGGCTTTGCTGAGAACATAGTGGTCTTTCTGGCGCCCTCGGGTGCCTATCTCAAGACGTCGGTGGCCCTCACGATCATGATCGTGGTGATACTCATCAAGCCTGAAGGCCTTTTCGGCGTCGTCTTTGAGGAAGAGAGAGGATGAGCACGCTCGCTGCCTGTGCCACCAAGCCGTTCAAGATATTGAAGGATGAGGTACTTGTTCTGCCGGGCAGGACGGTTGTTCTTCTTGCCTGCCTGGGGCTTCTGGTTTTCCCTGCCATTTCGCAGGAGCCGTTTGTTCTCCGCGTGTTGATCCTGGCCAGCATCTTCGCCATCTTCGCCGCGAGCTGGGATCTGCTGTCTGGGTTCACCGGACAGATGAACTTCGGCCATGCCCTGTTCTTCGGGGTTGCCGCCTACACGGCAGCTGTACTCAACATGAACTTGGGACTGGCTCCATGGGCCACCATTCCAATCGGGGCCGCTGCTGCGGTTCTGGCGGGTCTGGTGGTGGGGATACCCTGTCTCAGGCTTCGAGGCACGTACCTGGCCTTCGCCACTCTTGCCTTTCCCTTGATTCTCGTGGGAGTTGTATATGCCATTCCCAAGATCACCGGGGGAGAGCTGGGCATCTACGGGATAGCTTCTCTCGCCGGATCGAGGGTGGCTGCATACTATGTCGCCATCCCGTCCATGATCTTCCTGGGCTTCGTGATGTGGAAGATCAGCGATTCTAAGATCGGCCTGATCTTCCATGCCATACGTGAGGACGAGGTGACAGCTCGAGCTTCTGGAATCAACACGACCCGCTACAAGTTGCTGGCCTTCTGCCTGAGCGGGCTTTTTGCTGGACTCGCGGGCGGCCTGTATGCCCACTTTCTGAAAGCGGCGGGACCTTCCACTTTGGATCTCCTGCTTTCCTTTCAGGTCATCATATGGGCGGTCTTCGGTGGGATGGCTACGATCTACGGCCCGATCGCCGGCGTGATCATCCTGTATCCGCTCACCGAGTTCGTTCTCATCAGGTACCTGGGGGTGCCCACTGAGACGAGGCTGCTCATCTTCGCTTCCATCGTACTGGTCATACTCCTCTTTATGCCGCGGGGAATTGTCACCTGGCTGAGAGACAAGACAGAGAAGGTGTGCCCGAGGTGCAAATTGCAGAACGCGGCCTGGCGGAGAACATGCAGGGTGTGCACCGCAGAGCTGCGGTGACGCGGTGACTACAGGCCGAGGTACGTCTTCCTCATCGTTTCATCACGAAGCAACTCCTCGCCGCACCCTTCGGCAATCACTCTTCCATGGGAGAGAACGTAATTCCTAGCGGCGAGCTTGAATGCGGAACTGACATCCTGCTCCACCAGCAGCACCGCGATGCCTGTCTCGCGGATTTCCCGGATGCGCTCAAACAGCTCCGTCTTCAGCCTGGTGGACAGACCGGTGGATGGCTCGTCGATACAAAGAAGCTTCGGACGCATCATCAGTGCCCGCCCTATGGCCAGCATCTGGCGTTCGCCCCCTGACAGCGTTCCCGATATCTGGTCACCGCGATCCTTGAGCACGGGAAAGAGCTTGTACACCTGGCCGAGGTTCTTCGCGATCTCCTGTCTGTCCCTGCACAGATAGGCGCCCGCCCTGAGGTTGTCCATCACCGTCATTTCGGGAAATACACGTGCTCTCTCGGGGCAGTGTACGAGCCCCCTCCTGGCGATTTCGTGAGGCTGCAGCGGGTCCAGCCTCTCTCCATCGAAACTCACGGTGCCTTCCACTGTTATGTCGCCGGCACGGGTGCCCTGCATCATGGACCGTTCCCATTTCACGAGCCCGGTGATGGCGCGGAGCAGCGTAGACTTGCCGGCGCCATTGGGGCCTACCAGGCTTACCAGTTCGCCATTGTCGACATTCAGGCTGACCTGGCTCAGGAGCACAGCCGTACCACAGCAGACCTTCAGATCTCTGACTTCGAGCAACAAGTCAGGTGACCCCCTTGCCTATGCATGCCTCGATCACTCGCTCATTCTTCACTATCTCATCCGGGCTGCCGTCTGCAATCAGCTCTCCGAAATCGAGCACTATGACCCTGTCGACTATCTTCATGAGTTCAGCCAGTTTGTGCTCGATGATGATCATCGCTGGGCCCTCGCTGTGCAATCTGCCGAATCTGCCCCCTTTGTGCAGCCTGCGAATCGATTTTGCCAGCAATTCCGTTTCCGCCGGGTTGAGGCCGCTGAAGGGTTCGTCAAGCAGCAGCAGTTCAGGGTCCGTGGCAATGGCCCGGGCTATCTCCAGCCGCCTCAGGTCACCGTGGGAGAGACACGAGGCCGGCTCGCGGGCAAGGTCGGAGATGCCCACAAACTCCAGGGCATCCATGGCCCTGGCGTCGATGGTCTTTACCCATTCTCCCTTCTTCATGGCTCTGGGCGAAAGGCAGGCCACCATCACATTGGCGATGATGGGCAGGCGTCGAAAAGGCCTGGTGACCTGGAAGGTGCCAGCGATCCCCATATTCACTACGTCCCAGGGCTTCGCGCGCGTAATGTCCCTGCCTTTGAACCTGACCTTGCCTGAGTCGGCCTTGAGGATTCTGGTAATCAGGCGGAGCAGTGTTGTCTTTCCAGCCCCGTTCGGGCCTATAAGTCCCACCATCTGGCCCCTGGCGACCTGGAAGGTGACGCTATTGACGGCTGTCAGCCCCCCAAAATGCTTGGTCAGGCGCTCAACCTCCAAGAAGGGGGAAGCGTGGCTCATGTCTCCTCAAGCTCCTCCCGCAGTTCTCTGTGGGAGACTTTCCCCACATCCGTCTTGGGAAGCTCCCCCCTGAATTCCACGATCTTGGGGACCTTGTAGTGAGCCATTCTCTCTGCGCAGTACGCGGTTATCTCTTCTTCGGATACCTTCCCCCTTGCCTCGGGCTGCAGGACCACGATGGCCTTGACCAACTGGCCACAGGTGGCATCGGGGACTCCCAGGACTCCGGCTGCCTTGACCTGAGGATGCTGGTGCAAGACCTCTTCGATCTCCCGGGCGAACACGGAGTAGCCTTTGTACTTGATCATGTCCTTCTTGCGGTCATAGAAGAAGAAGTATCCCTCATCATCCATTCTGACCAGGTCCCCGGTCTTAAGCCAGGTCCTGCCGTCTATTTCTATGAGGGTCTCCCGGGTATCCGCAGGTCTGTTCAGGTAGCCTTTCATAATGTTCGGTCCGCTGATTATCATCTCGCCGATCTCGCCGGGCGCGACAAATTCGCCGGTATCGTGGTTCACGACGGCTGCCATGACGTTCGGCACTGGCACGCCGAAAGAGCCGATCTTGGGACGGCCCAGCGGGTTGAGGTGCGATACCGCACTGCACTCAGTCAATCCATACCCTTCCTGTATCCTGGCTCCAGTTCTTCTCTCCCAGTCCTTAACGGTTGACTCGTGCAGGGTGTCAGCGCCGCTGGTGATTATCTTGAGGCTCTTCCAGTTGACCCTGGCCGTCTTGTCATAGTCCTTCAGGAATTGATAGGCCGTGGGAACGCTGAAGAAAGTGGTGGCCCTGTACTTGTCCATTGAGTCCAAGACCTCGTCGAGATCAGGCGTGGTGAAAAGTAGAAGGGTCGATCCCATGAACAAGCCGATCAGCATCACCGCTACCTGGCCGTATATGTGGTAGAAGGGCAACAGCGCCGGCACTACCTCCTTGCCTTCTTCGAGCGCGGGCATGAATGCCCGGCACTGCATTTGGGACGCGAGCAGATTGTGATGCGTTAGCACAGCGCCTTTGGGCAATCCGGTCGTGCCTCCGGTGTAAGGAAGCGCAGCGATGTCGTTCGCGGCATCTATGTCGATGCTTCGGGGAGTCGGCGGGTGCTTCTTCAGGAGTTGCTGGAACTGGAGGAGTCCAAGTGCCTCCGCGGCTTTCGGTGACACGGCCTGCGCCTTTCCGTATCGGCCCAGGATGCTCTTGCCTGTGATCTTCCTGGACATGGGCAGATACTCGCCGATGTCCGTAATGATGATGTTCTTCAGCTCAACCTCTGCTCTTTCCACGTTCTCGTACAGAAAATCCTGACACACGATGGATTTGGCTCCGCTGTCCAGGAGCTGGTGTCTTACCTCGATGCTGGTGTAAACGGGGCTGATCGGGGACAAGGCGGCCCCGGCCTTCAGAGCACCAAAGTAAGCCACGATGAACTGGGGGCTGTTCAGTAGGTAGAGAGCCACCTTGTCCCCCTTGCTGATTCCCAGCGCCTGAAGTGCGGTGGCGAACCGGTCGACGTCTTCCTTCAGCCTCGCGTAGCTGATCCTGTTGCCATAGAAGATGATGGCGTCCCTCCCCGAGTACTTCGCTGCCACGTCGTCGAATACGCGCGGCAACGGCACATCCGGTATGGCAATGGTCTCGGGCACCCCCGCCGGGTAGAATTTCACCCATGGCTTCTGCAGGTAAATGGCCTTTGCGTCCATCATTTCCCCCTTGGCGCGGACTGGGCCCCAAGAAGTCATCCAGAACTAGCCCGCTGCCCATTCTACACTATCGTCAACGACTGGGGAACAACTCCATCCGTACTGGATGAAGGGCGCAACGAACCATCAGGGGCAAACCGGAGGTCAGGAGCTGGAATGCGAGAGCCAGCCCAAACCTCTCCTACCTCCGGCCATACTTGTCGTAGAACACGATCTCCGAAAGTTCTTTGCGGGGTACAATGCGGGGCTGCTCGTTCGGATAGCCCAGCGGGGTCATCTCAACGAAGACGATACCCGGCGGCAGTTCCAGGATCTCGGCGGCCTTCTTGGCGTCGACCAAGCCGACGTGGACGGTGCCGAGACCCAGTGACCACGCGGCAAGGACCAGGTTCTGCATGGCTATGCCGACATCGAACATGAACCAGTCTCCCTTATCCGTGCAGACCTCTCCGCGCTTGAAGCCTGCCTTTCCGGTCTCAGCACAGGCGGCGATGACGACGGGGGCCTCGGTGATGGCGGCGGTGGCAGGATTACCCGGGTTGAGGGCGCCGGCCAAGCGGGCCTTGGTCGCCGGGTCCCGCACGACCACGAATCTCCAGCACTGGGTGTTAGCCCACGAAGGCGCACAGCGGGCAGCTTCCAGCACGGCTTGCAGATCCTCCTGCTTCACTGGGTCAGGCTTGTAGTGCCGAACGCTCCGTCTCTCTCTGATTGCTTGCATAACGTCCATGGTGATTCTCCTTCCCTCCAAGGGCTGCCATGCCCTTTCTATTCTCCTGTCGCAATGGTGACCCGGCTCCCGTCCGCGCGGCGCAGGACGAGGCTGCCATCAGGGTTCACCGACTCTGCCAGCCCTTCTTCCTCAGATCGCCCTGATGTGATGCGCACTATTTGGCCCACTGTCTCGACGTGGCGGAGCCACAGGCTGTAGACCTCCTCGCCTCGCTTGATTGCCAGATAAAGCGCGTCCATTTCCTGTAGCAGCGTGCGCAGGACATCGCTGCGCTCAAATCTCCTCCCGGCTTCGGCCGCAAGGCTCGTGGCTATGGATGAGATCTCGGGGTATGAAGAAACATCGAGGCTGATGTTCAGTCCCACGCCGAGGATCGCTGCCTGCAGCGCCTGCCCTTGCAGGACACTCTCCATCAATATGCCGGCTACCTTCCTGCCGGAGATGAGGACGTCGTTGGGCCACTTGATAGACGACCGCATCCCGGAGACCTTCTCAATGGTGTTGACGATGGAAAGCGAGCCCAGCATGTTCAGTTGAGGCAACTGGCGGGTGGTTGGCCGGAACACGACTGACATGAGGATACTGCTCGAAGGAGAGGCGAACCACTTGCGCCCTTGTCTGCCTCTGCCTTCCGTTTGTTCGTCACAGAGGACGACCGTTCCCTCCGGGGCGCCATCGCTGGCCAGCTTCCTGGCGGCATCCATGCTCGAGGGAAGAGTGCGGTAATGGACTATGCGGCGGCCAACGATGCTGGTGTTCAGGTCATGGAGAGTGAGTTCCATCGTGTGCGTCCCTGCCCTCGGTGTGGACCGATTCTATGGTTGATGGCTTCGCATTGTCAACGCTCAGGGCCACTGCGTCCCACGTGTGCTCAGGCCCGCACAGAGGAGGTTTGCGCCCCTTCGTCGAATTCGTTAGAATCGATACTCGGGTTTCGGCTGTTCTGCGAGAGGAGACATCTATGGAATTCGGCTTTTCCAAAGAAGAAGAGGCCTTCCGCCAGGAAGTGCGGGCTTTCCTGAAGGAAATCGCCACTCCCGAGGTAATCGCCGAGGCGGATTCCGGACAGGGCTGGGGTCCGCATACCTGGAAGTTCGTGCAGGCGCTGGGCAGCCGAAAGTGGCTGACGCCTACGTGGCCGAAGGAGTACGGCGGGCTTGGCCTGCCGCCCGTTTACCGCTTCATCATTCACGAGGAAATCGACTATACCGGCGCACTGAAGCCTGAGGCCCTCATGGTGGGGGCGAACATCGCGGGGCCGACGATCATCCAGTACGGTTCAGAGAAACAGAAGAAGGAATATCTGCCCCGGATCGCGAGGGGCGAGATCGAATTCGCGATCGGCTATACCGAACCGCAGGCTGGTTCCGACCTGGCCAGCCTGCAGATGCGGGCCGAGGACAAAGGTGATTACTTCCTCTTCAACGGACAGAAAGTGTTCAACACGCGGTGTCACTTCGCCCAGTATCACTGGATTGTGGCCCGGACCGATCCGAGCGCACCAAAGCACCGCGGGATATCGCTCTTCATTGTCGATATGAAGACACCAGGCATCACACTCCGTCCTCTCTATGGACTGGACGGGATCCGGACCAATGAGGTCTTCTACGACAACGTGGTCGTGCCCAAGGACTGCTTGGTGGGAGAAAAGAACAAAGGCTTCATCTACACTGTCAGCGCCCTGGAGTTTGAGCGCGTGCTAACGGTTGGGACGCTGACCAGGAATTTCCAGCATCTCGTGGATTATGTCAAGTCGCAGCCGTCCTTGCGCAACGACAGGCTGGTGCGCCAGAGGATCGGGCAGATCGCTACGGAGATCGAGATAGCCAGGCTGCATAGCTACCGGCTGGCGTCGATGCAGACGAAGCGGATCGTGGCCAACTATGAGGCGGCAGCTTCCAAACTCTTCACGAGCGAACTGTCGCAGCGCGTGGCGGGCTGGGGAATGGAGATCCTGGGGCTGTCCGGCCAGCTCCAGCACGGCAGCAAAGGGGCTCCCATGGACGGAATCGTGGAACACCTCAGCCGCGAGACGCTGCTGAATACCATTGCCGGTGGCACCTCAGAGGTGATGAGAAACATCATCGCGACCAGGGGCCTTGATCTTCCAAGATAGGCCGGTGCGGAGGTGAAGCTGCAGGGTCTTCAGCTTGGGCGATGTAGAGTAGCCCCCGGGACATCTTCCGGATCGGCATGGACGCCCGCCGTGTGCTCCGATGTCATGCCGTAACAAACCGCGAGATCACCAGCGCCAGATCCTCGATGTCCCTTTGATACACGAACTCGTCTTTCCCGTGGATGTGGCAGTCGGCACGAATAGTACCCAAGCCGAAGAGCTTCGCACCCCACTCGAGAGCCACTATGGGGCCGAAGTCCCCCGATCCCATCTCGCCGTATTGTCCTGTCTGCCCGGTCACCTGCTTCAATATATCCGCGAGTTGATCGGTGATCGGATCATGGAGAGGCGGCACGGTCGCGTTTCTGTGGATGCTCGATATCTCCCATTGCACCCCCTTGACCGAAGACAGGGTATCCATCAACTCCTTCTCGGCTTCAGCAAGGTTCTCTTCCGGGATGAGCCTCCGGTCCACCGTGATCACGCACTCGTCCGGTACGATGTTGACCTTCAGGCCGCCGTGGATCATGTTGATGTTCAGGCGTGGCTCCATCACCTTCAGACCAGTTGCCGGATGAACAGGGACCTTTGATCTCCTGCGGGTGACCTTCTTCTTCAGTTCAAGTAGAGCATCAAGCACCGGAGCGGCCTTCTCCACTGCATTCTCGCCAAGGTGCGACATCCCCGAATGCACGGACCTGCCCTTCACCTTTATGTCTACGTGGATGCAGCCCAGCGCGGCAATCTGTACGTAGCCAAAGCTAGTGTCCAGGCTGAAGAAATAGGCCCCCTGTGTCGGTTCCAGGAACTGCCGCAGGTAGCGGATCTGGCTGGCCTGCGTGATCTCTTCGTCGGTCGTCACCATGGCAGAGGTGTCAAATCTCCAGGGTTTGTCCTTGGCCATTTCCAGTCCCAGGAGGAGCGCTGCGATCCCACCCTTCATGTCGGCGGCGCCCCGGCCGTAGATCTTGCCGTCTTCGACCCTCGGAGTGAAAGCATCCCACCCCTGGGCGGGAACGACATCGATGTGGGTGTAGAAGAGAAGCCGTGGCAGCCCCTGGCTTCTGCGGTGGGCTAGGAGGTTGACTCTACCACTCTTGCCTTCTGCGTGCTCGGGTGGGATCAGGACCCTCTGTGTGTGGAAACCCACCTCCTTGAATAGGGGCTCCAGGTAGTCGACGGTTCTGGCGTAGTTCGCACTGGGATCCAGGTCCGGGGCGATGGAGGTGTCCAATGATATCAGGTCCTTCAATACCTGAACGTAGTCCATCGTTAGCCTCCCCTGCCTTGCCGGCGACCGGGATGGTGCATGCCGCTTCCTAGTGTAGTGCTTCTGGGGAGACCCGACAACCCAGTTGCGTTGGATCGGCGACGCTTGCCCCCGAGGGCTCGGGTTCGTCTAGCGGACGGCAGCGCCCACGAGCCAGAAGAGCGCTCCCAGCAAGGCCAGGAATAGCAGCAGCGCAATGGAAATGCAGCCCAAGGGGAGCGTTGTACCTATGCGGTTGTTCAGAGGGATCATCACGAGGCCCAGAATGAATGCTACGAGCCAGCCGTACAACATTCCGACACCGGCGCCCAAGTCCAGTGCCAGACTCCACAAGGCTCCCGCCCCTCCTCCCAACAGCCCCAGGAAGAATGCCCCGCAGCCCACTGCCATCCAGTTGAGCAGTGACCTTCTGAAGCGCAGTATGGCTTCGTCGCGTTCTCTCCGGCTCCGCAGACGCCGGCTGCGCCGCATCATCCTCTATCTCCTAGACAGCGGCAGTCCGCTGGCGCGCGTGGGGCGCCAGCCTGACCGTCCCTTGGTGACAAGATCGATAGATTATAGCGCAACGCGAGGCGCTGGGGACCCCCGCTCCCGGCCCCGTTTCTGAGCACCATGCCGAATGTAAGTGTAGCTCAAACGGGATGATCTGGCCACTCAGCCCCGCCCATCGAGAATTCCGAAGTGCAGCCGGCTCCGAAGTCGCGCCAATCGCTTGTGTTCATCCTTGGAATCAAGGTTGAGGGTCTATTGTGTGCCCCAGAGCTGCATGTTAGAATGCAATTAGCGAAGTCCAGTTGAAGCTGTTATGAGACAGAAGAGCATCACGCCCAGGAACACGATCTTCGTTGTGCTCTGCTTCGAGGGTCCTGATGGTTATTCTACAGCCGGCGGTCTCGGCGTCCGCGTGGATAATCTGTCTGCGACGCTGGCCCGCAAAGGTTTCACGACACACATGTTCTTCATCGGCGACCCCGATCTGCCAGGCGAGGAAGAGAGGGAGCGGGGCAAGCTGATCCTGCATCGCTGGTGTCAGTGGATCAGCAGATACCATCCCAACGGCGTCTATGACGGCGAGGAGGAAAAGCTCCGCGACTACAACGAATCCATCCCTTACTACGTGATGGAGCACATTGTGAAGCCGGCCGTTGCAGAGGACAAGCTGGTGGTTGTCCTGGGAGAGGAGTGGCATACGGCAGAGGTGATGTGCCGGGTGAGTGACGTTCTCTACCAGCACGGCCTGAGGAACAATGCGGTGCTGTTCTGGAACGCAAACAATACCTTCTCATTCCACCGCATCAATTGGGGCAGGCTGAGCTATACCACCACGATCACCACCGTCAGCCGCTACATGAAACACATAATGTGGGAGTACGGAGTTAACCCCTTAGTCATTCCCAACGGCATACCCAAGAGCCTGCTCGGCGACATAGACAGTGGCCTGGCGCAGGAGGTCAGGAAAGCAGCCGGCGCCGAGATCATCCTCTGCAAAGTAGCACGGTGGGATCCGGACAAGAGATGGCATCAGGCAGTGCAGGCAACGGCCAAGCTGAAGGAGCGGGGCTGTCGCACAACGCTCCTAGCCAGGGGTGGCATGGAACCGCACCGTGGTGAAGTGATGGAGAGCGCGCGCCAACTGGGTCTAACCGTGAGAGAGGCCTGGGCCAGGGAGAATTCCACGGAGGCGTATCTCGCCGCTATCCGTGCTGCCGCTCCCGCCGACATTATTGAAATCAAGTTCCAGTTGCCTACTCCTTTTCTGCAGGTGGTGTACAACGCCGTGGATGGCGTCCTGGCGAACAGCGGGCGCGAGCCGTTCGGGCTCGTCGGTCTGGAGGCCATGGCTGCGGGCGGTATCGTATTCACGGGGTCAACGGGAGAAGACTATGCCATCCCGTTCGTCAACGCCTTTGTCCTGGAAACCGCCGATCCGATGGAGATAGTGGGGCATGTAATGTACATTCAGGACTACCCTGAAGAAGGCAGCCGCATGCGCCGCGCTGCCAGAGCTACTGCCCGTTACTATACGTGGGAAACGGCGGTCCTGAATCTCATCGCCAAGCTGGAGAATCAGGCCAGAATCCAGGGCGCGCTGCGTGGAGAGCCCGAGCCGGTGGAAGAGCATTTCCATCCGTCGAAGCTGCCCCCGGAGCTTCTCCCCACTGGGCCGAAGACTGCCAAAGGTTGCCAGGAGAGCCGCTAGATGGCCGAGCAGGTCATCATGTATGCTGTCGTGCATCAACCACGGCGGCTGAAGCTCCCTGCGGAACCCATACAAAAAGGCGCGCGGCCAGCAGACATTGAGCAGTGCCTCTTCGACGAGGCGATGAATGAGCGTTACTTCCACAAGGTGGCTACCTGGTGCTACTACCCCGCTACAGAGATGTTCCTCGGGTTTGCCGACGAGGGTCTGAAGTTCTCCATCGGCTTCTCCTTGTCAGCATTGCGGCAGGCGGAGATGTGGGATGCCGAACTGTTCTCGCTTTTTCAGAAGCTGGCGCGGCACCCCAACGTGGAACTGGTAAATGTGGAACCCTATCACAGCTTCTTGCCGCTCATTGACCTGCCCGCGTTCGCCAGCCGCATGGCCTGGTCGCGCGACCACCTGGAGAGACTCATAGGCAAGAGGCCGGAAGTCACGGACACCACCGAGATGCTGATGTCCGATCCCATATACCATGCTCTGAACAGCGTCGGATTCAGCGGTGCCCTTATGGATGGCCGCCCCTGGGTCATGGAGTGGCGGGAGCCGACTCACCTATATCATCAAGGGAAGAAGCTGATGCTCCTGCCGCGGCACTACCAACTGAGCGATGACGTAGGCTACCGCTTCTCCAACAAGGGATGGTGGGGGTACCCGCTGATGGCTGATGCCTATGCTCACTGGGTAAGGCAGGCTTGGGGTGACTTCGTAGTGCTGGCCTGGGATTATGAGACCTTCGGCGAACACCATTCCAAGGACACGGGCATCTTTGACTTCATGAAGAGGCTTCCCGACGAGTTCGCCAAGCGGGGAGTGAACACCATGTCGCCCAGCGAGGCTATTGCCCGGTTCCGGGAAGCCAGCCATGAACTCCCCCTTCCGGCCTTTCCCAGCACGTGGGCCGGTGAAGGAGGGCTGGAATTCTTCTTGGGAAATCCCGCCCAGCAGGCAGTCTTTCATCTCATGCTGGAGGCCTACAACAAAGCTCAACTGACCAAAGACAAGAAGGTCAAGGACCTGGCGCTGTGGCTAATGCAGTCGGACAATCTCCATCTCATCCAGTGGTTCGGCCGCTCAGGGTCGGAAGCTGAAGTCTCCGCCTACTTCACGCCGAAGGAGTGGTGGAACCTGGGGCCTTCGGGCATCATCTGGGAGATACAGCAGGTCTACAAGAACTTTATTCGTGCCCTGGACACCTTTCTCTAGACAGGTGGCTTCGTTCCCGCGCCACGGTCGGGCGAACTGGCAATCGGGCATCAGGGTGCGGAGCCAGAAACAGCACTGGAGGTGACATGGACATCAAGATCACTCTTGATGAGAAATCCGTGCCCAACGAGTGGTACAACATCATTCCTGATCTCCCCTTTGATCTGCCCCCTGCCACCAGCCCGCGCACAGGCTATCCCATAGGGGCCCGTGAACTGGAAGACCTGTTCCCGGAGGCAATCATAGAGCAAGAACTGGACACTAAGCATCGGTCCGTCAAGATTCCGGATGCTGTCAAGGACATCTACCTGTTGTGGCGTCCGTCACCTCTCTACCGGGCGGTGCGGTTCGAGGAAGCTCTAGGTACTCCAGCCCGCATATACTACAAGTACGAGGGAGTCAGTCCTTCGGGGAGCCATGAACTGAACACGGCTGTGGCTCAGGCGTACTACTGCAAAGAGAACAATGTGAAGCGGGTCGTCAGTGGCACCGCCGCCGGAGAATGGGGAATCGCGCTGGCCATGGCGTGCAAGTTCTTTGGCATCAAGTGCAAGATCTACATGGCCAGGGCGGGGTTCGACCAGAATCCGTATGCCCGCATCATGATGGACATATGGGGTGCTGAGGTGGTGCCGAGCCCCAGCGCCCAGACGAAGCCGGGGCAGAAAGCGCTGTCGGAGAATCCCAGCAGCCCTGGCAGCCTGGGGCTGGCCATCAGCGAGGCTGTCGCGGAGGCGGCGGGCGATCCCGACACCAAGTATTCGCTGGGCACGGTCATGAACCACGTGCTGCTTCATCAAACCGTGATCGGGCTGGAGGCCAGGAAGCAGATGGCAAGCGCTGAGGTCCAACCCGATATTGTGATAGGTTGCGTAGGCGGTGGCAGCAATTTCGCCGGTCTTTCCTTCCCTTTCATGCAGGATCAACTGAAGAAGAGGAAGACCCGTTTCATCGCGGCGGAGCCCGAGGCCGCTCCCAGTCTGACAGCCGGCACGTACGCCTACGACTACCCGGATGCCGATGGGTTGCTCCCGCTGCTGAAGATGCACACGCTCGGCCATGATTTC
>JAUCPZ010000285.1 GCA_030372995.1 Dehalococcoidia bacterium | reverse complement strand
GCGAGAGGTTCCCCGATAGCTCAACGGTAGAGCGGGCGGCTGTTAACCGTTAGGTTTCAGGTTCGAATCCTGATCGGGGAGCCAGATTCTCTAGAGCGGGTCCGCCTCAGGCGGATTAATCGCTAGGTTTCAGGTTCGAATCCTGATCGGGGAGCCAGCGTCTGGTCCCATGTTCACCGTTTACGTCCTCATCAGTCAGTCCGACGGCAGACTGTACATAGGCCAGACTGAGGATCTCGCTACAACGACGCGTCTCACCCTGTGGGCCGTTCTGGGCAAGCCAGCTACTGTATCCAGGGTACGACCGACATAATTGCGGGCCATGGTTGGGACGACAGCACTCTTGTACGCAGGCGCGAGACACCGCTGAGCTACTTGAGAACAACACCCGATTTTCCGAGATGGTAGCGACAGTCACTTCTCCGTCGCGCGTCTCTTCGCGATCCATGTGGCGACAAGTGGCGTCACGGGATCGTAGCTGAGGCCCTTCTTGCGGATCATCCCGACGATGGCACCAATCAGGACGACTTCGAGGATCACAAATCCCAGGACCACACAAATGTCAGCTATGTTGAAGATCACGACGACATCGCCACCCGAAAAGACCATCTCGATGAAGTCGGTGACGTGACCGTGCAGGACACGGTCGATAAGGTTGCCCAGCGTGCCGCCGATAAGCACCGCGATGCCGAAATTAAGCAAGGTGCTGTTCAACCTCTGGAACCGCCAGCAGATAGCAAGGCAGGCGAATACCGCTGCTGCGGGTAGAAGCACTGAAACCAAGGGGGAAGCAGGAATCCCGAAGGCGACGCCGCTGTTGGCCGCGTGTGTTATGCGGATGCTGCCCTGGTTGGGCACCGATTCCCCGAGTGCAAGGGTGCCTCTCACCCATAGCTTGGTGAGCTGGTCGGCCTCCAAGGCAAGCACGCCGAAAAGACAGGCTGTACCCGCCAAGTGGCACCAGTCTGGCGCCTTCAGTCCTTCGTTCTCGACGGCTTCACTCATGATGCGCCGGGCTTCCGTGGCTTTCTGAAATCGATTACCCTGCCGAGCCGCGGAGCCACTGCGTGATAAACAACACCATACGCCGGCATGCTTACGCCAGCGTCTCATTTCAGCGCTTCTGCTTCACAAAAACGTCTCTTCAAGCTCTTCGCCCGCTGGGTAGGCTGACGTCGGGCCCATCGTGAGTGGAGCACGGCTCCGGTGCTGCAACGGGGCAGGCGTAGCCGCTCGTTCGAGGTCTGGCTGTCTTTGTTGCGGTGGCCCTATCCGAACCGCGTTTGTGCGTCTGCCAAGCGTTCACAAGCGTTTGACAAATTAGTGTCACGTGTGATAGTCTGCAAGAACTCGCGTACCATGTGGTAGTGTTCACTGTAGACTCTGGATGTGCCGGAAGGGGGGCGGTAAGCATCCAGATGGTTTGGAGGTTTGGAGGGTTCTTCCATAATCCGGTCGGCCCCTGACTCGCGCCTCAGCCCAGTTCGGCTGGGGTCTTGATAGGGCGACAGGATGGAAGAGTTCGGGGGGCTTGAAGGGCCAATCCTTCGACGACCTAGAGTGCGTTAGTCTGTTGCGCAGCAACATAGCACGGGGGGCACCGATCCACTGACCCTGATCTGGTCACTTGGGCGGTGGGGAGCCAATAGTGAAACCGACCCGCAAAGGGTCGGTTGTTTGTTTGTCAATGGGGCAACTGAGGACGGCTTCCTCCAAGAAGGAGACTGACTCACGTTGGGAGGCAGCATGGTGAAGGTGACAAGAGAACGCTCTCGCCTTTGTCGAAAGTCCAGGGCAGCAGTAACCCTGTTTCATCACAGCCAGGCTGGCTACAGCGCACTGGTAGCGGTCCTGGTTGTGTTGGCGTTCGGCGCCATAATCCTGGTTCCGTTGCTGGGCTTCATGATCACCGGGCAGAAAGCAGGCAACCAGGTTCAGGAAAGAACCGGCGAGTACTACAGCGCCGACGCCGGGGTAGAGAACGCCATCGCATGGCTGCAGAGTGTTGGCATTGATAACCCAGACGACCCCAACTTGTGGGTCAACTGCAAGGCCCGGGAAGATATTACTTTCGCCATGAACGGGGACGAAGTCGTCGTCAGCATAGAGGACGAAAGGTGTGAACACGTTGTCTACAGAATCACGTCCAAGGCTACCGATATTGTGACCGGCAAGAGCACCACTATCGTCGCCAGAGTGAAGCCGTCGGAAGGATTTCAGGGCAGCTTCTTTGGCAATGCGATTACAGCGAAGGGTGACGTTAACCTGAGCAACGAGGAGTTGATATATGGCGACGTACAATGCTCTGGAAACCTTACCCTAATGCCCACCTCAAAGATCTACGGCGATGTGCGGTGTCGTGGAATCAACAACTATGGAACCATCTACGGTTCTCTTACATATACTGAAATCATCCCGCCAAAAGGGATTGGGACTGTGACGGGCGCCGTCACATGGTCGGCCAATCCCCCGGTCCTGGAATGGCCGGAGCACTGTGCACTTGACGCTTATTATGATGAACGGACATCCATGGAGGCACTTCCTGCGACCATCAGCGCCCACGGGCCATGGGAGGGCAGGACGACCATCAGTGGTTCCATGCCGGATCTCGTGCCCTGCATTGACCCCCCGCCTGATTCGAAAAAGCCCGGGGATGCCCCTGGGTCACTGACCATAGACCTCAAGACCAGCGGTGTGATTGTGGAGCTTGATGGAAACATCCTGATATACGGTGACCTGGTTGTGGAAGGCCTTAAGGCGGAATTGGATCTGAATGGACACACAATATACGTGCGCGGAGAGGTATACATTGCCCCGGGCGCGAAGATCACCGGTGCAGGCCTGATCATAGCCATTGGCAATATCGATGCGCAACCGAACCTGTCGGCGGGGGGTTCCAAGTATGCGGCGGCAGTTGTCCACTACAACGGCAATACCGCCAACGAGTGGGCTACAAAGACCATTACCGAGACCTACCTATTGGACCTGAATGACGTGTGGGGTGTATCGTCCGGTGCCAGTGACACCGTTTATGCTGTTGGCAACGGTTGCGAAGTGCAGAAGTACACCGGGCCTGCCAACGGTACCGGTGCATGGAACGAAATTGACATCAGCGGCTATATTCCAGCCAGGCCCAATCTAAGTGGCATCTGGGGCGTCGATGCGAGCCACTTCTATGCGGTGGGCGACGACGGCCACATCGTGACCTACGACGGTACTTGGAGCTACCTCCTGGTGACGACGGCCGACCTGAACGGCGTGTGGGGTTCAGCCGCGGACAATGTGTTCGCCGTGGGCAATGGCGGCACCATCATGCACTATGACGGCAGCAGCTGGAGCGCGATGAACAGCGGAGTCACGGATGACCTGTATGGGGTCCACGGCACGTCAGACAATGTTGTATTCGCCGTGGGCAAGGCCGGGACCATTCTGCGTTACGATGGCGGCGAATGGGTGAGGTTTCCGATCAGCGCCGTAGAGACCAGCCAGAATCTGAGAGCCGTATGGGTCAGCTCAGCCACCGATGCTTTCGCTGTCGGTGACGGGGGTACCATCGTGCGGTACAACGGCGTCAAGTGGTTGAAGGAGGCCAGTGGCACCGCTTCCAACCTGCGCGACGTATACGGGACTGCGGATGGCCCGGGTATCGCCGTCTTTGCAGTCGGGGAATCCGCGGTTGCTCGCAAATGGACAGCTACCACGGGCTGGGTAGGGATGGTTATGGAGCCAGGGATGACTCGCGCCCTCAATGGCGTCTGGGGGAGTTCGTCTGCGGATGTCTATGCTGTTGGCGCGACAAAGGGGAACTACATGTTCTTCATGAGCGTTAATGGCACCATCAGTCTTCAACCGGCGAACAACAGCCAGTTCCTGGGAGGAATTGCAGGGGCAGGCGATGTGACCCTGAGGTCTAACCAGACTCTGGCCCCCTCGTCGGATGTCGGTGAGCCAAGCTATCCCAAGTACCGCACGATGGTCATTCTGTCTTACGTAATCACAATGGGCTAGTGGGGTTTGATGATGAGAAGCCGGAGAGTACGCATGCAGATGATGATTAGACTCCTGTCGCAGAGCCAGAGGATTCGCCGGCCGGTGCGCCGAGAGAAGGGTATAGCACTGGTAGAGGTACTGGCGTCCATTGCGATCCTGGGGGTAGTGGCCGTGGCGTTCCTCAGTGCACTCACTACCGCCTACGGTGCCATTGTTGTGGCCGACAGGCACACCAGGGCCGAAAGCCTGACGCGCACCGTTTTCGAGCACATGAGGAACCTGTCATACGATGACTGCGACAACCCCCTCAAAGCCTTCCCGGATGAATGGGAGACCGATGGGACCTACGGGTACCCGTATGGCTTTGACGGCCACTATAAGGTGGAGGTTACCAGCCATCTGTCCACCGACAGTTCCGGGTCGACGGTCAAGGCCATAACGGTGAGTATCCTGTACCGGGGCGATACTGTTAGCACTACCACGACCTACAGAACCAACCCGAACGTGACATTCTAGGAAGATGATGGGCAGGATTAGAGCGAACCAGAAGGGCTTCACCCTAATAGAGCTGCTGATAGCGATCCCCATCGCTGCGCTGGTGATGCTGGCGGCCAGCGGAGCCATCGTGCAGTTGGTTCACTCTTCACGCGCTAGCGCGCAGATGAACGCCATCCGTCAAGTCCAGATGGCCGGCACCTGGATCAGCAGGGACGGCCTGCAGGCGGAGACTGTGGTCATCGATACAGACCCGGCCTCGGAACTGTTCTGCAGTTTTCAGTGGCATGACTTCACCGTCACAGATGCCCCGAAGCACACCGTGGTCTATAGGCTGATCCCGATGAACTCGGGGGGGCTCTACGAGCTCCAGCGCGAGGTTACCGTTGGGAATGACACTCCTACGAGTAGGACGGTCGCCAGGAACCTCGTCAGCGCTGCACTGTCCGGGGATGAGACATCATTCACGCTGCAGGTGACCTCCCAGTGGAAACAGAAGACAGTGACAAGGACCTATCAGGTTACACCGAGACCTGAGTGAGCCCGGAAGTGGTCTACATAACTTGAGTAGTTGTGACGTTGAGCAGATGCAGCATTGGGGGCTGACCAGGCTGTCGTTTGGAATCCCTATGCGCCCGGGCTGGGGGCTGCAGCCTCAGATGCTCCAACGCCTGGACACCAGCCTGCGCGCCTGTCTTCCTTATGTTGTAGTCGCCATGGTGGCCAACCTTGCTGACTCAATCTTGACGTCTGTGGGCATACGCCTTGGTTTCACCGAGGCTAACCCCGTCGCCAGCCCGTTGCTCTCCAGCACTGTTTGCATCTTTGCCAAGCAGATGTTCGTCCCGGTCATCGCCGTCCTGGGCGGCCTGCTCTTGACTGTCACGCACTACCGCATCGCAGCCAAGGCCTGCTGCCTTCTACTTGTGACAGTCGCAGGGCTCAACCTCTTCACTGTTATCGCCGGCCGCTGTCCGGTGGCACAGGCCGACACAGTTCACTTCACGACGCTGTCCTGGTTTGTCGGCGTGTATGCCTCAATGGTCCTGGCGCTTGCCATTGCCTGGCTTCACGATCATCTCACCCACAACTTTCTCCGCAAGACTCAAACGGGATCTCTACGGCTCCCCAACACGAGGATAGAAAGCACAAGTCACGCGTCCTGTGAAGCGCCGCACCGGGGGTTGTCTTGACCTACCCTGGACCGTCACAGCCATCTGATCCGATGGAACCCTGTGTGAGGTGCCGGGCGAAGGGTATTGTCGTGTGTCCTACTTGCCAGGGGACCGGTGACATACGCAATGAGTCCTATGTAGTTGTGGGCCGGTGCCACGATTGCCTTGAAGAGATCAGGGGGTTCATCGTCTGCCCCAGTTGCCTGGGCGAGAAGGCGGTCAACAGCGGTCAACTGCGCCGGAGCTACAGGCTCGAGAGGCAGCGTTTGCGCAGCGTTCCATCAATCTGGGGATACGACAATCCCGTCTTTCTCTCCCATCATAACCTGTCAGCGTTGGACGACTGCACGGGACGTGCGTGATGCTCCTTGAAAGCCGCAGGCACGTGAGCGCAGAGGAGGGAGGTCAGCGAGATGTCTGAGGGCCCGGTTCTTGAAGAACCTCGTGCAGACTGGCGCAGTGATCCCGAGCTGAGACAGGTTGAAGTTGTCGTCTGTACTACCGGCGGTACCTTCGTTGGACATGCCTACCGCACCAGCCGGCTAAGGCTCCTGGATGCGTTGAACAAGGGTTTCGCGGTCCACGGAACTCTCATCGCGACAGACTACATTCCGATGACTGAAGTCCAGTTGTACCTTCCTGATGGCAGCCAACATGGCATGGCCTCGGCGCACATTCGCAAGGCAAGCGTGTTCTTTGTGGCGGAGAGAAAGGGAGGGCAGCCGGAGGGCGGCACAAGCAAGGTCGGCAAGGTGATCGTGGCAAAGAAACCCGTAGATGTGACGCTGTGCACTCTGGGACACGTCTTGGATGGCAGTCTGCACAGCGCCGCCTGGGCTCAGCTGGTCACCAGCCTATACCACAAGGAGACGTTCGTGCCTTTAACCAATGTCAAGATTCGGCCGCCGTTGGCTAACGGCGAAGGCCAGTTTGAATTTGTGGCGGTCAACAATGACAAGGTGATCTACGTGGGCGAGCCTAAGGAATAGCATCGCAGTCGCCCCCGGTCCGATGCCGTCTGCGACCCGAAGACGTCCCTACATTGGTTCAGTCCCGGATAGCCGCGAAGGGCGTTGGCAACATCCGCATAGGCCAGAAGCAGAGGGAACTCTCTTGATTGCCCTCAATGTCCAGAACAAGCCGCACCGCCCCTTCAACTGCAGACTTCACGAGTGAAGCTTCATGGGTGTCGAGAGACCGCGGGTTTCACATTTGCGGCAGTGGAACGTCCGGCAGATTCGGGCCAGAACGGACCTCCCCGACCCCGCCATTCGACTGAATCGGTCTAGCCAAAGTACCGAACGCCGACTGGCGGAGAGAACAGGGTCAACCCGGTCCCGCATAGTCCGAAGACCGTCAGTATTCCAAGCCAAGAAGCCCGACACTGCGGCTTTGCAGGGGCCTCCGTTTCACCGGCGGCCGGGTTCCCGCACGGCCATGAAAGAGAGGGCCAGGCGCTGCACTGCGCCAGAGCCAGTGTTCTAGCTCCGGATATGGTACTCGGTCAGCAGGTAGTTCTCGACTGCCGAGATCTCCAGGAACTTGTTGGCGTGTAGGCCCACCTTGACCATGTTCGGGATCATCATCAGCAGCCCGCCGAAGTAGTGCATGGGGCAGGTGATGTCGCGGCGTTCACGGCAGTGTTCCTCGACGATGCCATCGAGGTGAGGCGATCCCTCGACAATCTCCGACTCCACAACGTTACGGATGTAGTTCCACAGCGGATGCACCTTAAGCGCTATCTTGGGCGTGTGGTGTTCAAACCACTCATGCATAAACTGTTCGTTGGTCAGGCGAGGATTCTTCCTCATCAACGTCAACATGACTATCCCCGGAGATGCCTCGCCATCCTTCCAGTCCTTCGTATAGGCTCTGGGAGTAGACTCGGACACCTGGTAGCCAGCCACACTCCACCCGAGACCGGCGATCTCCTTCTGCCACTGCGCGGCGCGGTCACTCTGGCGATCCCAGACGGATATCATAGCCAGGTGGTTCTTCGCCAGCGGAAGCACCGTCACTCTAGGCCTCCTCGGTTCGGTCAAGTCGACCTTCAGTTTCTCTGGATCCATGCGGAGGAGCCGAGGCACAAGCCCATCGATAACCTGCGATTTCAGTGTCCTGACATCGACTTGATCCGGAGGCCGTACCAGGAAGATGTACTTCGTCATTGTCCCCCCTTGCAGTGAGAATAGCTGCAACGCAAAGCGGAAACGGTTAGGCGGCAGGCTGGGTGCGGGCCTTCTTGAATACCCGGTCGAGGCGACTCACAATGCCCCAGCTCAGATAGACGGCAGCAACTTCCACAAAGATTACGAGGGACACCAGCACATAGATAACCCAAATGAGGGGCCACAAAGCGGTGATGATGACCTCTCCGACCTTCTGTCCGGTGCTGCTACCCATGACACGATCCCATCTTGATCAAGATTCTAGGGCGCGCCATCCAATTATGTCAATTCTGGGTGTGCCGCCTCTTCTGCCGACAGGGGTCCCGTAGCCCGAAGCGAACCGACCGACACCGCCGCAATCGGTCCCGACGGCAGACATCGACCTACTGCCCCAACTCTTGAGATGACAAGAAAACCAAAGGGGCTTCGCGCCTTGCACGCCCCCAGTTCTGCTCATGCCAGAAGATCTCGCGATTCCAGGTCGGCTGCAACATCCGCCAGGCCGAGCTCCTCCAACTTCCTGCGCGTCTGCCGGCCGGTGACGGGATCCCAACCTCTGAGCTGGTAGTATTGCTTCTTCATGCGTTCAAACTCAGCTCTGTCCAGTGTCAGACCCTTCCTCGAAACAGGATTGCCGTCAGGGCCCGGCACCAGCATCTGCGGATTGAGGACGTCGAATTTCAACGGTGTAGTGAAATTGTACTCGGGCAGAGTATCACTGTGTTGCCCCTGCCAGCCTTCACGGGCGAGGATGGATCTCTGGAGATTGAACACCCTCTCCCCAATGCGGGACAGGCCGGCCTCGTCGACCTGCTGCCCAGTGACGGCAGAATAGAAACGGCTTTCCAGGGATGGGTCCCCGACATGGTCATCGGTGACAGGTGAGACCATCACTGGCCAGGCATAGTCGCACAGCACAAGGCATTCCGCGGCGTATTGCCGGTCCTGAACGGTCTTAGCTGCCAGCGCCTTGCCTTCGTATGATGAGAAGTCCGCCGCAGCCTCACTCCCGTAGAAGCGCACCGCCATGTCACGGAAGACCTTGCCGGAGACATAGGCGCCTTCCAGTCCCTGCACCCAGCCCAGCCACTGCATCACCGGTATGCTGGTCTTGTGAAGGTGCTGGATGGGCATTCTGACCTCGGTAGCATACAGCAAGCTGTTCACAATGTACGTACGGCCGCCGTACTGGTCGACCTGCTGGGCTTTGTGCAACAGATCGCCGATCTTCTCCCTGGTTCCTCTGCCGATAGCATCTGCGGCCTTCTCCACCCCCCGCGCCAACAGATCGCCGAAGCCCTCCCTCAAGGCAATGCGCCGCACAAGCGCTTCAGCAAATTCAAAGCTGCCGGCCTTCGAAAGAGGCACACCGGTCTCTTCTTCAGTGAGCAGCCCTTCCCGGTGACAGCGGGACAGCCAGCTCATGATCACGTGAATCGCCATGGTATCGATTCCATAGTTGTCGCAGAGCTTGGTCACGCGGAACGGGACATCACCCTCCTTGCCCTGACCATAAAACTGCGCCGCCCGGATTTGGTACATGAGTGCCGACTGGCAGAAGTATTTGCCTTCGGTGCCGTCGGCCGCCCTCCAGGCGATACGGCCGCACAATCCCGGGCAACCCCAGCAACTGTCCCGCCTCGTCTTGCCCGGCACGGTAAAGTAGCTGGCGTCCCTGTTTCCCTGGAGGTAGGCATAGTGGCGGACTAGTTCCCGCAGCCGGTCCGGGTCGGCGGCGGCTGGACTCTGATCACCCTTGACAACGGCAACCGCCTTCAGGCGCTTCGATCCCATCACGGCGCCGAAGCCGCTGCTCCCGCTGGCATCCTTGTCGGCGATTATGCTGGCCGTAATGACCAGGTTCTCACCGGCCTGGCCGCAGGCCACCACATTGACACTTGCTCCTAGCTCCGATTTCAACGTCTCCCGGGCCTGAATGGCTCCCTTGCCCCACAGGTGTGCTGCATCGCGTACCTGGACCCCCGCGTGGGTGACAAGCAGGTACACCGGCCTATCGGCCCGGCCATGGATAACCACACCGTCGTATCCGGCAGACTTCAGCGCAACGCCCCAGGTCCCTCCCAGGTTGCTGTGGCAGAAATGCTCGGGGTTTGTGGCCGGAGACTTGCCACAGACAAGCCACCGCGAACTGCCGAAACCGGCGAACCCGGCCATAGGACCGGTGAAGAACGTCAGGCGGTTGGCGGGGTCCAGCGCGCCAACCTCAGGCGGGACCTCCTCCCAGTGGACCTTGGCCGCAAACCCCCGGCCCCCGACGAACAACACGTAGTCGGATGTCGGTGAAGTTGACCACTGACCTGAGGAAAGGTCGACTCGCAGTACCCTGCCAGCGTAGCCATGCAATGCGGACATCAAGCGTCACCTCCGGACACCGCCCATTGTGGCAGCGCCTGGAGGCCGAAGTCAATTCTTCTCGTGGTGGCTTCCGAGCTCACGCACCACCAATGCGTTGTGTCTGAATACGAAGGGGGCTGGCCTCCACTGTTTCCGTACATGGCCGCGGCCGACGCGTTCCCGCATGCCCAGGCACCGGCCAAGATGGCGACGCAGGTCACATACGCGTGTGCCGACAGGCGGCATAATCAGTTTGGCAGCGAGAGGTCACCCCCCTTTCCAAGCCAGAAAGGCCCGCCTGAAAAGGCGGGCCTGATTCATGCGGACGGAGATTGCAGAGACCCCGAGGCTATCTGTGCTCCCCCTACCACTTGTCCCGGTTGGCGAGACCAACGACTATGAACACCATCCCGATGGCAATCAGAGGCAGAGCCACGACATATGAAACCTCGGTTCGCAGGAATATCAACATTTCAGCTGTCCCCACGGTGAGCATCACCACGCCCATCAGAAAGAATGCCCGGTGATTCGGCTGTGAGGCGCCGGCTCCCGTCCTCTTCTTCAAGCTCGTCAGGATCCACAAGAGACCCAGTGTGAGGACGATGGCCAGAAGCGCCGTCGAGACCCAAATCCACATGCGAGTGTCCGTTCTCCCG
>JAUCPZ010000284.1 GCA_030372995.1 Dehalococcoidia bacterium | reverse complement strand
GATCGGTGCCGAGGTGATCGCCCATCAGCCCGGCGCCGACCCGGGCGCGGTGGTTTTCGACGCCATCCAGGCCGCGAAGACGCGGGGGGCCCAGACAGTCATTGTGGATTCGGCCGGCCGGCTCCAGACGAAATTCAATCTGATGGAGGAGCTGAAGAAGATCAGGCGCGTCGTGCAAAGGGCGGACCCTACCGCTCCCCATGAGACGCTGCTCGTGCTTGATGCCAACACCGGCCAGAACGGAGTGAGCCAGGCCAGGTACTTCACTGAAGCCGTGGGGATCACCGGGATCATCCTGACCAAGCTGGACAGCACCGCGAAAGGCGGCATTGTATTGGCCATATGCGACCAGTTGAAGATACCCGTCCGGTTCATCGGCACCGGCGAGACCGTGGACGACCTGGCGCCATTTGATCCTAAGTCCTTTGTCGAAGCCATAATGTCGTAGGGAGACTGATGGAAATCGGCATCGATCCTGAGATAGCGCGAATCGGGTCGTTCTCCATGGGCTGGCACGGCCTTCTCATGTTGATCGGCATAGTGGTGGCAGTGGCCCTGGCAGTCCCTCTGGCCCGGAGACTGGGCATAAAGGACGACATCACTTTCACCGCTGCTATATGGGCTGTCGTTTTCGGGTTCGTGGGCGCCAGATTGACGCATGTCATTGACGATTGGTCCTACTACAGCCAGCACCCGCTGCAGATACTGGCCATCCAGAAAGGTGGACTGGGATGGTACGGGGCCCTGATCGGAGGCACGATTGGCGTGGCCATCTATTCGCGCATCGGCAAGTTCTCCTTGGCCAGATTCGCTGATGCGGCGGCGCCCGGTGTTCTTCTGGGACTTTCTATCGGCCGGATCGGCTGTACCCTAAACGGGGACGCGCCGGGAACGGAGACATCGTTACCCTGGGCCTTCACCTACACGCATCCTGACTCGTTTGCGCCTCTATGGGTGCCCACGCATCCGGCGCCGGTTTACGAGATTCTGTGGAATGTCATTGTGCTGGTGGTACTGTGGAGGCTGTGGAAACGCCTGAGCCCTGATGGGAGCCTTTTCCTGGTGAGCTTGGCGCTGTATGCGGTGGGGAGGTTCGTTATCAGTTGGTTCCGGGCCGAGGACCAGGTGCTCGGCCCGTTGCACCAGTCCCACCTTATCTCGATTGCCATCTTCGTCATTGCGGGGGCATTGCTGGCGTACCGGAAGACGAGGCTGGTGAGGCCAGAGCCTGCTCCGGAGACTTTGCCACAAGAGAATCAGCTGGAGCCGCCGCAGACCCCGGCCTAGTTTGCCCTTGCTCAATCCCCGGCTGATGGTTTCTTTCTGTCGCTGCCTCCTGGTTGCCGGCCGCACCTCAATGGTAGACCGGGTGTCTTGTTCGGGAAGGGAGGGCAGGGATTTCATCCCTGTCCCTCAGGAGTGCTGGGTGGGAAGGGCCATGCCGCGGGGTTGGGCGGATACGGTGGGACTGAAGTCGATCAGGTCGAAGGCGCGAAGTCGAGGATGTTCAAAGCCAGTGACTCCTCACCGTTCCAGCGATCGATGACCAGGTTGTAGACGATGTCGATCTCAGGGGCGATCTCGCTGTCCAGTCCCCCGAGATCAAAGCCGACGCCCTTCCAGCTGATCCCGCCATCTCTCAGCCGCAGCCGGAGGTGTTGAGATGCGTTGCCGATAGGGTAGTGATCCACCACGCCCACCCGGCGCGATAGGAAGACGGGCATGGGATTCTCGTGGCCGAACGGGGCAAAGCGGTCCACCACTCTGTAGGTCTTGCCGCCGATACCGGAAAGGGGTATCACAGCGTCGATGCTCAGGTGCGGACGGAGATCGATACCCGCCAGTTGCCTTTGCGCCATCTCGAGGAGCCGTTGGCGCAGCGGTTCCAGGTTCTCGCGCGGAAGCGCGAAACCAGCAGCGCCCGGGTGCCCGCCGAACCGTTGCAGCAGGTCCCGGCATTCCGACAGCGCGGAGATGATGTCGAACTCGGGAATGCTCCGGGCACTGCCCGAGGCCGTGGCCTCTCTCAGCTCGTACACAACGGACGGGCGGTAGAACTCCTCCGCCAGTCGCCCGGCGATGAGACCAGCTATGCCAGACGGGTAGTCCTCCCCGCCGATCATGAGAAAGGGCTGTGCCAGCGCGGCGGCCGACAGCTCCGCCTTGGCCCTTGTCAGGAATTCCTCGGTCAGCCTCTGCCTCTCTGAGTTCCTTTCTTCCAGTTGCTGAGCCAACAGGTTGGCCTCTTCACTGGACGTAGCCAGAACCAGACGGTAGCTGGTCATGGCATGGTCCAGTCTTCCCGGCGCGTTCAACCTTGGTGCCATGGTCCAGGCTATGGCGTCGGCGTCCAGGTACTTGGCGTCCAGCCTGGCCACCTCCATCATGGCGCGCAGACCGGGTCGCCTGGTCTGGCGGAGGACCTCGAGCCCTCGGTGCACCAGATAGCGGTTCTCGTCGAGGAGGGGCACCTTGTCGGCCACGGTGCCCATAGCCACCAGGTCCAGCATTTCGTCAAGGTCCTCCTCCCTTCCGAGGGACTGGGAGACCGCCTGAAGGAGCTTGAACGCCACGCCGACCCCGGCGAGCTGGTCGAAAGGATAGGGAGAGCCTGGCCGCTTCGGGTTGACCGTTGCCAGCGCCGGAGGCAGTCCCGACATGACGTTGTGGTGGTCGGTGATTATGACATCCAGGCCGCGTGACTGTGCGTAGGCCACCTCCGTATTGTTGGTGATCCCGCAGTCAACCGTGATGATAAGGGAGGCGCCCCGCGCCTGCAGCTTGTCAATGGAGTCATTGTTGAGTCCATACCCCTCCTGGACGCGGTGTGGGAAGTATGACAGGACCTTGCCGCCCAGGCGGCCCAGACCCTCGACTAGGATCGCGGTCCCGCAGACACCGTCGGCGTCAAAATCGCCGTAGACAACAATGGTCTCCTGGGAAACCAGCGCCTGCCGGATTCTGGCAGCTGCCTTCTCCATGTCGACGAGCAGAAAGGGGTCATGCTGCAGGCCAGGTCCAATGTCCAGAAAGGCCTTGGCCTTTGCCGCGTCGGTGAGGCCCCGGTTGTACAGAAGTTGATTGACGAGCGGCGGCTGCCCCAGCTCTTTGAGGAAGCCAGGGGGTGGTGAGGGTGGGAGTCTCCAGCGACGGTGGTTCAAGTGTCTGCCTTTGCCCTAGCCTGTGTACTCTTTGATTATGAGAACCGAGTTGTGCCCTCCGAATCCAAAGGAGTTGGACATCGCGGCCCTTACCCTGTGCTGACGGGCGAGATTAGGCACATAGTCGAGGTCGCAGTCCGGGTCCGGATGCTCCAGGTTGATGGTCGGAGGTATCACCCCGTGCTGGATTGCCAGGACGCATATCAGTGCCTCGATCGCGCCCGCCGCGCCGATCATATGTCCCAGCATCGACTTGGTGGCACTGACGGGGATCCGGTAAGCATGTTCGCCAAAGACCGCCTTTATTGCCATGGTCTCGCATTTGTCATTCATGGATGTTGAGGTCCCGTGGGCATTGATGTAGTCGATATCCCTCAGCGTCAGCCCGGCCTTGCGCAGGGCCAAGGTCATCGCCTTTGCTCCGCCCTGGCCGTCCTGGGCCGGTTGCGTGATGTGGAAGGCGTCGGATGTGGCGCCGTAGGCTGCTACTTCGGCCAGTATGTTGGCGCCACGCGTCAGCGCGTGCTCCAGGCTCTCCAGGACGAGGATGGCCGCGCCCTCTCCCATGACGAAGCCGTCGCGCTGGGCATCGAAGGGGCGCGACGCCTTCTCTGGCTCGTCATTTCGGACAGACAGCGCGCCTGCTGCGTTGAACCCGGCGATGGCTATGGGGGTCAAGGGTGCTTCGGCGCCACCGGCGATCATCACCTGGACATCGCCGCGCCGGATTATCTCGCAGGCCTCGCCGATGGCGTCGGCGCCGCTGGAGCAGGCTGACGTGGCACAGAAGTTCATCCCCTTGGCGCCAAGCATGATCGAAACGTGCCCGGCGGCAGAATCGGCAATCATCATGGGCACCAGGAGGGGACTTATGCGCCGCGGGCCTTTCTCTGCGAGCGTCGCCATCTGAGCCGAGAGGGTGGTGATGCCGCCTATCCCACTCCCGATCAACACGCCGACATCAGTCCCCTCTTTCTCGCAGTCAAGGTTGGCCTGCCTGACTGCCTGCATCGCCGCAGCGGCAGCAAATTGAGTGTACCGGTCCATGCGGCGGGCCTCGCGGTGTTCGAAATAGTCCGTGGGGTTGAAGCCCTTGACCTCGGCGGCGATCTTGGTCTCAAACGGCTCCGGGTCAAAAAGGGTGATCCGGCGGACACCGGATCGGCCGCTCATGAGACCTTCCCAGAGCGTCGGTATGTCGAGCCCAAGAGGGCTGATGGCTCCCAGGCCAGTGACTACGATGCGCATGGTCATTACGGCCAGTAAAGCTTTTCAGCCTCTTTTTTCAACTCGGCGCGGAAGTCAGGGTGCGCGACTGCAATCAGTTCCAGTGCCCGCTCTCTCTGCGTCTTTCCCTTAAGCCTGGCGATGCCGTACTCTGTCACCACGTGGTCTGCCAGAGTCCGCGGCGTGCTGACCACCGTTCCGGGCTCTAGCATGGGCATGATGCGGGAAATCCGTCCACCTTTGGCTGTTGACGGCAGAGCCACCACGCTGCGGCCACCCTTGGAAAGATAGGCGCCGATGGCGAAGGAAAGCTGTCCGCCCGAGCCGCTGGTCATGACGGGGCCAACGGATTCGGCGGCAATCTGTCCGGTGAGATCGACGGCGATCGCGCTGTTGATGGCCACAACGTTGTCGTTTTGTGAGATCACGTTCGGGTTGAGCGCATAGGACGAGGAATACACCTCGAACAAGGGGTTGTTGGCGATGAAGTCCATCTCCTCTTTGGTGCCTCCGCCAACGGCTGTAGCCACACACTTCCCGACGTTGATGTTCTTCTTCCTGCCGTTGATGACGCCCTGCATGACGAGCGTGCCTATGCCTCTGACGGTGTTCTCTGAGTGCCAACCGAGATCATGCTTCTTCTCCAGGCCGCCGAACTGCGCCACCCATTCGGCCGTGCCGCCGACGCCGATCTCCAGGCAGTCGCCGTCTTTCACGATGGTGCCGACGTAGGCCGCTATGGTCTTCTCCAGTTCACCGGGGCCGGTCGTCTTTCTGCCCAGGATGTCGGTGCCGCCGGGAACCTTGCCGCTCGGAGTGTGTTCGACAAAGTAGTCGATCTCCGACACGTGGATGAAGTTGTCTCCGTACGTGCGGATGATGTTCTTGTTGACCTCGGCGATCACGATCTTGGCTGACCTGGCCCACTCCTTCTTCATCCAGAGGGAGTTGCCGAAGCTGCAGAACCCGTGTTCATCAGGGGGCGATATCTGCACCATGAAAACGTCAATCGGCTTGGGCATGCCTTCGCCGATGTCAGGGACGCCGTAGAGGCCGCTCACGATGAAGTCGGATTTCTTCTGGGCGATCAGGTCGCGGATCAAGGGCAGAACGTAGGATGTCTCCAGGGAAAAGGCGTCTGGAAAGGCATCGTACCAGCTCGCATCGTATATGGGGAGGTCGCTGCCGCCGCCGCCCATGATCTTGACACCGGTAATGTCGCCGGCCCGGCTGACGAGTGCTAGACCCAGGGCCGGAGCTTCAGGTTGGGCGAATACGACATAGTCTCCTGATTTCACCACCTTGACTGCATCTTCAGCGGCAACGAGTCTCCTCTTGTACTCTTCCTTCCAGTCCACGCTCTGTGTGTTCCTCCTTATCGAACGAAACCAGTGATGATGTTAGCATCAGGTGCTTCACTGGTCAAGGTAATCCGAGTTCGGAAGGTGAGGTCTGTCAGGCACATACCAAGCGGGAATCTGATGCTCGGGGATGCGGGCCGGCCCTGTGTGATGAGGCGGAAGCGCCGGGATCAAGGAACGATTGCCTTCCAGGTACGCGTGAGTGCGATCCTGTGGAGGCAGCGCTTAGTAGTCGTAGGGAGTGGGCGTCATCTTCCGGATCAGGTCGGTGGCTCTCACTCTCAGCTTGTCTACAATGTCGCCCAAGGCCTGACGTTCTTCCTTGGTCAGGGTGGAGGTAAGGTTGGAGACGGTGTTCACGCTTCTCTGACGCTGGAAAGCCTCCTCGCCCTTGGGGGTGACTACAACCCTGACGAGGTTCTTGCGGGACAGATCGTGCCTCTTTTCCACCAATCCCTGCTTCTCCATGCGGTCGATCAGGGCGGACATGGAATGCGGCTCCCGGCAGAGCATCCTGGCCAGACGTGAGGGGGTAAGGGGCTCGGGGGAGAGCTTCAGAGCATAGAGCACCATGGCCTGTATCAGCGAGATGTCGACACGGGACAGCTCGATCTCTCTGGCCCTCTCTATGACCTTGGCTGCTAGAAACAGTCGCCCCCAGAGCAATTCGTTTTCATTGATCTCAACCTCTCTCTTGGGCATCCTATCCTCCAAACCGTGAAGGCGCCTCTTGATCGCCTGGTATTCTATATTAGATCACGCGGGCCATGAACACAAGCGCGATAGTCCAAAGGCCATTGACAGAAACGGCTGTTTGGCAGGCGGTTGCATGTCTGTCGCTGCGTAAGAGCGTCTCGTGATAGAAGTTAGCCCATCCGCGGGGCGGATGGGCTATCCTTCTCAAGAAAGGGGGGCGAGCCACCCTGATGGATTCTGTTTCTACCGAGACTGACCTCGATCACGCTGGTGTGATATCTTAACTCGAAGTCTTATAAGATGGTAGACTAAGAACTCCGACTTGTCAAGTATTGCAGACTACCGTCGCATGGGACCGTGTCTACGTTCTGATCGGGCTCTGATGCGGAGCCTGGCTGACTCCGCGCTGACTTGGAGCCCCTAACTGCACTTCGTGTATCCACAACCACGGCACAGGTAGCAGCCCTCCTGGTATATGAGCAGGTTGCCGCAGTCTGGACATTGTCCGGCCACGTTCTTGACCCTCGTGCCGGCCGGTGACGAAGCCGGCCGCTGAGGGATTTCCTGGACCTCCTTCTCCAGCACGCTGGCGATGGCATCAGCACAGGAAAGCACGGCATGGCCGCCTTCCCAAACAATGGACGGACAGCGTATGCCCCGCAGTTGCTCTACAATGCTGGCGATCTCGATGCCGGAGCGCAGCGACAGCGATATGAGCCGGGAAATGCCCTCCAACTGGGCCGATGCGCAGCCCCCGGTCTTCCCCAGGGTAGAAAACACTTCGCAGATGCCGTGTTCGTCGCGGTTCACCGTCACGTAAAGGTTCCCGCAGCCAGTCATCACCCTTTCGGTGGATCCGGCGGTGACCCGTGGCCGCTTGCGTGGGGTGCGTGTCAGCGTCTCCGTCTTGGCCTGAGCCTTCTTCTCGTCCGCGTCATGATTGATGGTAAGCACCTGGCTTTCTTTGCTCCTGTCGCGGTAGATCGTTATCCCCTTGCAGCCGAGCTCGTAAGCTAGGCGGTACACTCTGGCTACATCCTCTCTGGTGGCATCGTGCGGGAAGTTCACGGTCTTGGAAACGGCATTGTCCGTGTGTTTCTGGAAGACAGCCTGCATCCGGACGTGCCCCTCAGGGGTAATGTCATGGGCGGTGGCGAAGACCTGCTGTACCCAGGCGGGCACCTTGTCCATGCCACGGACGCTGCCCCTAACGGCCAGTTCTTTCATCAATTCATCGCTGTAGAACCCTTCCCTCTTCGCTACCTGCTCAAAGTAGGGATTCACTTCCAGCAGGTGTTCTCCTTCGAGGATAGTCCGCATGTAGGAAAGGGCGAAAAGCGGTTCAATGCCGCTGGAGCAGCCAGCGATGATGCTGAGAGTACCCGTGGGGGCGATGGTGGTGCGGGCGGCATTCCTCAACTTAGGCTGCCCGGGACGGTCGTAGACGCTGCCTTCGAAAGCAGGGAAAGCACCTCTTGTCTTGGCGAGTTCAGCTGAAGCTGCCTTGGCTTCCTTGTCGATGAAGCCCATTATGTTGTCCGCGACCTCGAGGGCTTTCTCTGAGTCGTAAGGTATGCCTAGGCAGATCAGGGTGTCGGCGAAGCCCATCACTCCGAGGCCGATCTTGCGTGTCATCTTCGTCATCTTCTCAATCTGCTCGGTGGGAAACTTGTTGGCCTCGATGGTGTTGTCCAAGAACCTCACTGCCAGCCTGACCCTGTCTGCCAGTTTGGCGTAATCGATCTCCGTCTTACCGTCCCGCTGCCGCAGCATCTTGGAGAGGTTGATCGAGCCGAGGTTGCACGACTCATAGGGCAGCAGTGGTTGCTCGCCGCAAGGGTTGGTGCTTTCGATCATTCCGAGATTTGGTGTGGGGTTGTCCTTGTTTATGCGGTCGATGAAGATGATGCCAGGGTCTCCCGTTCGCCAGGCCATGTCTACTATCTTGTCAAAGACCTCTCTGGCGTTGAGCTTCTGCACTGCTTGCTTGGTATGCGGGTTAATGAGATCGTAGTCACGCCCTTCGTCCACCGCCTTCATAAACTCCTCGGTCATGGCCACTGACAAGTTGAAGTTGCTGAAGGCCGTGCCCTTCTCTTTGGCGCTGATGAACTTCAGGATGTCAGGATGGTCGATGCTCAGGATGGCCATGTTGGCTCCGCGCCGCATCCCGCCCTGCTTGATGACGTCAGTGGCCGTGTCGAAGACGCGCAAGAATGATACGGGGCCGCTGGCAATGCCACCGGTGGAGCCGACGCGGTCACTCTCCGGTCTGAGTCTGGAGAACGAGAAGCCGGTGCCGCCGCCGCTCTTATGTATCAGGGCCGTCTGCTTCACTGCCTCAAAGATGGATTCCATGGAGTCATCGACGGGCAGCACGAAACATGCAGAAAGCTGACCCAGTTCCCTGCCGGCATTCATCAGGGTGGGTGAATTCGGCAGATATTCCAGGCTGGCCATCATGGAATAGAACTTCTCTTCCCAGCTCCTGACATCAGCGTGCGGATCGTACGCCAGCTCCGCCGACGCGATGCAATGGGCCACACGTCGGAACATCTGCTCTGGCGTCTCGATAACCTTGCCATTGAGATCCTTCTTCAGATACCTCTTCTCCAGCACTTTCATTGCGTTGGGGGAAAGGTTCTTAATGGCTTCTGCACCCTCGGCCGATGGAGCACACTTCACTTCACCAGCTTTCACTTTGATATTGGCGTCGCTTGTTTCCGTCTGTCCCATCTTGTTCAGAGCCTCCTTGACAATGCCTTCGATTTCGGTGGGCTCCACAGGTCGTCTGCCCCGCTGCTTGCCATGGGTGACCAGCCCCTCCATGCCGGGCAGCGGGAGTCTGGCTCCTGACTTGCTCTTCTCCATCCTTTGGATCACCTGGCTGACGAGCTGCTCGGTCAGCTCGCGGTCGGTGATACCCATGGACTGAGCCGCGGCAAAGACCGCCCGGGCTATCTGGTCACGGGCCAGGCGGTCGGCATCGTTCTTCTTCGCTTCTTGTTCGGACATAGCAGGCCTCCTAGCCCGCAGCTCTGCGCGGTTTCTTGGCGGGTGGTGGCAGGCCATCTCCAGGGATGAGCGGCAATTGGGTTGCGGGTGCCTTTGCAGGGCTGCGGCTCAGTGCATCAAGTTCCTTCCTGAAACTCTCGATGTCGGTGAACTCCCGATAGACGGAGGCAAACCGGATGTAGGCGATGCGGTCCAACTCCCTCAGGTGTTCGATGACCAACTCACCGACCGTTGAGCTAGGCACCTCTACCTTGCCGAGATGATGCAGGGCGGCCTCGACCTTGTCCACCACACCTTCAATGGCTTCGTTGGAGATCGGGCGTTTGGCACAAGCCTTGCGGATGCCCGATGTCAGCTTCTCGCGGCTGAACTCCTCGCGGCGTCCGTCCTTCTTGATCACCATGAAGCTCTCAGCGCGGAATCTCTCGTATGTAGTGAAGCGGGAATCGCAGTGCAGGCACTGGCGCCGGCGCCGAATGCCGTCGTCTATGCCTCTTGAGTCAACAACCTTCGAGTCCTGAAAACCACAATAAGGGCATTTCATGGGATTTGAGCCCTACTGATTGAGGTGCCTCAGCACTATAACACAACATATAGTGCCTGTCAATAGGTTTGGGACGCTCGGAGATGACGGAATTGTGTTCCTGGACCCTGAAAGCCCGCAAACCAGGATCGGAGAGCAGGCTATCGTCGGGCATTCTGGCGGTGTGTCACCCTATATCTTCCCCCTTAGCAGTTCTCTGACCGCCATTCTGCCAAAGTCCCAGAACTGGTCCCTGGCGCTCTTGAAGTCCATCGTCTGCATGAGGCTGCCCAGGACCTCGAATATCAGCATGGTCGGAATGAGTCCGCGCGAATATTCCAGCATCCAGGTGTGGTCTTTCATGCGATATCCCTTGTCGTAGCCCTTGCGGAGGAAGGCCATCTCGCCGGGCTTGTATATGGCGGGCTCAAACTGTCCCCGGGCGTAACAGCGCATTTCACCGTCAAGCAAGACGTCGTATATGTGAGACCAGTGGTATCGGCCCGTGTAGCCGGCAGTTCCGGTCGGAGTCCCGAATATGACGAGATACTCCGTGATGGAGGCATACAGGATGGTGAGCATCCCGAGTGACCCGCCGCACATTCTGAAATCCCAGGTTCTCTTGCGTCGGATGCGGTTGGGGTAGTGCTTATCGAGGTCGTCAGTGATGGCTTCCAGTTTTTCCTCAAGAGGCAGGGCCAGGTTTCGCCGGCAGATATCTTGCAGCGTGTCAGGATCGAAGATATGGGCCACGCATTCCTCCCCAGTCGGAGTCAGCCGTGCCCGTCTCCCCGCTTGGGGCCGTGCAGCTGAGCCTACCCCGACCGTACTGGTTCTGGCGAACGATCATATTAGCAACGCCAATATGTGTCAAGGAGATGGGTAGGCGTCAATTCGTCCCGTGATCTCGTTCAGATAGATGTGAGACAAGAGGGGGTAGAATAGGGGGCCATTCTCCTGGGTGAGAAGGATGTAATGGAGGTGGTCTCCTATGCGGGTATTCGGTTTGCCCGGCGTGATAGGCCGGG
>JAUCPZ010000283.1 GCA_030372995.1 Dehalococcoidia bacterium | reverse complement strand
CCATCGGTCAGATCCGTATGCCAGGTGCAGGTGTAGCCCTCCACGGCGTGGACCAGAGCATCGAGGCCTGTGTCCGCGGCTAGCCTTGGAGGCATGGCGGCGGCCATCTCGGGATCGACAATGGCGATGTCGGCGGCGTTTTCCGGATGACCTAATCCCATCTTGCGTCTCTCGGTGGTGTCCGTCAGAACGATACCCCAAGTGACCTCGGCTCCGGTGCCACTGGTAGTCGGGATAGTGATCAGCCGCGCCTTCTGGCGCAGACCCAGCTCTCCAACAGGGCCGATGGCAGCCGGCTCCATGTCGGGCCGTTCGTAGAGAACCCAGACGGCCTTGGCCGTGTCCATAGCCGAGCCTCCGCCCAGACCGACGATCCAGTCGGGCTGGGCATCCCGGGCAATCTGCGCTCCCTTAAGAGCCGTCTCGACGCTGGGATCGGGCTCAACCTCATCAAAGACCTGCACATTGATGCCGGCTTTCGCCAGGTGATCTCTCACTTTGTCGAGCAGGCCGAGCCGCACCATGGTCTTGTCCGTGACCACTAGGGCCAGCCGCCCGTGCAGGTCATCCAGTGCATCGAGGGCGCCTTCACCAAACACGATTCTAGGCGAGACGAAGTTCCACACCTCAGCACGCTCCTTCCACCGAACGATTCGGTCTTGCTTACGACAGCGTCAGCTCGGGAACTCGGTGGGCACACGCTGGACGCAGTTGACCAGCTCTTTGGCCGACTTGGGATAGCGCAGCACCTTTGCCAGATTGCCCTTGAGTTTCATCTTGCGGGTCATCAGCGCTTGGATAGGGTCCAGCTTCCCTTCTATGATCTTTCGCCAGTTGGCGAAAGCCCCGCTCATGACAAATTCGGCCTTCCGAGCGTCCTCACTCTCAATCATGGCAGTGTCCGTGCACTTCCCGTGATTGAGGCCGATGAAGAAGTAGACTGTCTTCGGGTAGGTGTTGTCGGCTTCCATGACAAAGATGAAGTCTCCCTCCCAGTCTTTGGCCGACTCCTCGTAGGCTTTGCTGCTGTTGATCTGTCTCCCGAACTCCTTGATCCATTCGTCCGACGGGAACTTGAAAGCCATCGCACTCAACCTCCTACAACAACTCGATCTCCTTCAGGTCCGGGGCCACTTTCAGCGTTGGTTCCGTGAGGGATTGCACTTCGTCGACGGTCCAGCCCGGAGCGATTTCCCTGAGCCATAGACTCTTGTTTTTCACCTCAATCACGGCGATATCGGTCACTATCAGGTCCACGCACTCGGGCGCCGTCAGCGGAACGCTGCACTTCTTGACTATCTTGGGCTTTCCATCCTTGGTAGCGTGCTCTGTGGCTGCGATCACCTTCTTGGCGTTGAACGCGAGGTCCATGCCCCCGCCGATGTTTCCCACTCCCCTCCCCGGGAACATCCAGTTTGCCAGATCCCCTTTCTCGCTTACCTCAAGAACTCCAAGCACGGTGATATCGACATGGCCCCCCCGTATTATGGCGAAGGAATCGGCATGGTGGAAGAAGCACATGCCCGGCAGCGGAGTCACGTACTGTCCGCTGGCGTTGACCAGATCTATGTCTGCCTTCTCTGCCATCTCCTCCGCGGTGACGACGGGACCGAAACCCAAGGCTCCGTTTTCTGTGTGATAGATGATGGTCATCCCCTCGGGCACAAAGCTGGACACGAGCGTGGGGATGCCTATGCCCAGATTCACCACTGCGCCGTCGAAAAGTTCCTTCGCTATCCTCATTGCCATGGCTTCCCGGCTGAGGCGTTCCTTCATCATGCTTCTCTCCTCGTGCGAATGTGAAATGACGGCTACTTCGCCCGCTTGACCTGGAAGCTGCGTTCTAGGTGGCGCGGGAACCCGGGATCTTCCTTGACCTGCACTATCCGGTGCACAAAGATGCCGGGGGTTACCACTGCGTCCGGGTCCAGATCGCCTGCGTCCACGATCCGGTCCACTTCGGCGATAGTGGTCTTGGCCGCCGTCGCCATTATGGGGTTGAACTGCCTCTGGGTACCCCGGTACACCAGGTTCCCCATGACATCAGCCTTAAAGGCTCTCACAAAGGCATAGTCAGCCCTGAGCGCCTTCTCCAACAAGCACGGTCTGCCATCGAAGACCCTGACCTCTTTGCCCTTCTCTATGACGGTGCCGGCCCCGGTGGGGGTGTAGAAGGCGGGGATTCCCGCCCCCCCAGCCCTTATCCTCTCAGCCAGGGTTCCCTGCGGAAGGATTTCCAGTTCCACCTCGCCTGCAAGTATCTGCTTCTCCGCCGGGCTGGGGCGGGAGGCGGACGTCGAGAAGGGGAACGAGGCGATGACCTTTTTCACCTGTCTGTTCTCGAAAAGAATGCGGTGATCATCGTAGTCCAGCGTCAGGCCGATGCCGCCGGCGGTGTTGGCGATGATGGTGAGGTTCTTCGCCCCCTGCCGGCGCAACGCTTGAATCAGGTAGAACGGCGTACCTCCCGGACCGGCGAAGTTGCCGATCATGATCACCGCACCATCGGGCACGTCCTTCACAGCCTCGTCAAAGGTTTCAAAGATCTTGTTGACCATTCGAACTCAACCCTCTCTTCAATCAGGCTTTCCATCTTCGTTCGACATCCTGTTTCTTGATGCCGAACCGCTTGTCGAGGAACGCATAGGTGCCCTCCAGGTCCCGGCTGAGGTCCCGCAGATTCTGCTTCTCGCCATGCAGGCAGGAATCCGCCGGTATCTTCTGCCCCTTTGCGGGAACGGCGTAGATATCCATCAGGTCACCTGTCCTCTTCTGTCTGAACTTGATGTTGACCTTCTGGCCTATGAAGACGTTGGTGGGTGCCGTCACCACCTGAATGGGTATTGCCGTGTGCGCGCCGTCAATCTGGACATAGGCCAGCACAAACGGCAGCATCTCCAGAAACGCATCCGCTGAGAAGAGCATGACCGAGAAGGTGTGCACCTTGCCGCGCAGAGGCAGCTCTATCCACCGCGTGTCGGCGACTTTGCAGTCGGGATTCCAGCAGTGCACTCTCGGCGGGCAGTAGACCGTCTGGCACTTCGGGCATTTGGTCCCGTAGAGCCGCTTGTCGACGAGGCCCTTGAAGAACTTGGACACGAGGCCGTAGCTGTGGTGATAGAGCACGCCGTGAGGGCGGTACACCACCATGAAGTCCTCTTCTCGGCACTGCTCCTCCAACCCGCCGCCCGACAAGGCCCTCACCATCTCATAGCCCTTAACGGTCCAGTTGCCCTTCCGCGCGTACTCCTCCCATTCCTTCTTGATCGGCGTGGCCTTGTCCTCTATGATCCTGGGCTGTTCAGCCATCTTCCCACCTCCGACACTAATCCTTTGAGTAGATGATTACCCCGCCCTGGCACCCAGTGCCCCCGTGGCCCGTTGTGAGCGCCTTCCGGGCATTCTTGACCTGGAGCGTGCTGTTGCCCAGCTTCTTCTTGACCAGCCCCGCCAACTGCCAGTACAGGAAAAGGGTTTGGAGGAGAGACGTGGCGCCGACCGGATGCGTGAAAGCCGTCAGCCCGCCGCTCAGTTGGCAAGGCAACTCACCGCCCCGCTCCACCACCCCCTGCCGGATAAGGGTCTTGCCCTCGCCGCGCGGACAGAACATGAGGTCCTCGTACAGGCAGAGCTCGACGCCGTCATACGGAGCAAACAGCTCCGCCACGTCGATCTCCTTCATGGGATCGCTGATGCCAGCTTGCGCGTAGGCGCGCTTCGCCGCCTCCCTGGCAAATCCGAAGTTGGCCATCTCGGGATACGGTGTCTTCGGCTTCTCGAACTTCGCCGGGTACAGGCGCTCTTCAGCTTTGTATACGCCGTGATAGGCCCAGTCCACCAGCCGGGCGCCGGGTCTCATGGAATCGGTGCCGAGGCCCACCCCTGCGATCCACATCGGGTTGTTGCACAGCCGCTTGGCTACCTTCTCCGAACCCATCAGCAGGCAACAGGCGCCTTCGCTGATGAGGGCGCAGTTCCATCTGCGGTACGGCCAGGCTATGATCCTGTCCTTGTAGTAGTCGTCCAGAGTCACTGGCGCCGTGCCGTGCTCTGCCCTCCATTGCGAGAAGGGATTGTGTATGGCGTTGTTGCGGTTCTTGACGGCGATCCGGCCCAGGTCTTCGATCGTCTCACCGTAGAGCTGCATGTGCCTGGTTTCCAGCGCCGCATAGTAGCCGTTGTAGAACCCTCCCACAGTGAAGTCCCAGTCCGTGTCGGAAGCCGAGGCTATGAACTCATTGGTGGTCGCCGTGTCCACCTCCGACATCCATTCCCAGCCGACCACCAGTATCAGATCATATTGGCCGGACTTGATCAGGAAGTATGCATTGATGATGGCGTCCAGCGGAGTGCTGCCACCAGCCTCTACCCGGTATCCGCCCTTCCTGTGCAGCCCAATGTAGTCCTGCACTATCCATGACATGCATAGTTGCTGGTTGAGGTGGTCACTGAAGTAGCTGCTCTGTACAAACTCGATTTCTCTTGGATCCAGGCTGGGGAAGTCCTGCAGCATGTTCTTGTACGCCATCGCCACGCCTTCCTCGGCATTGTCGTACCGCACCCTCCCCGGCCTGTAGAGGCCGCCTCCCAGGATCGCTACCCGCCTGTCGCTCATAAGCCACCCCCTTCTTTGTCGACGCTGTTCAGAGACCCAGTTCGTCTGCCACAAGAGCACGTTGAGCCGCGCTGTCGCCGAACATGATGTCGCCCGCCTTCGCCCTTCTGTAGTACAGGTGCATGTCATGATCCATGGTGAAACCGATGGCGCCGAATATCTGATGGCCGAGCAGCGTCACGCGGCTGTAGGCCTCGCCCGTCCAGGCTTTGGCGATGGCCACGTCCATCTTGGCAGGGAGTCCCTCTGACACCTTCCACGCTGCCTTGTAAGTGACGAAACGCGACCCATCGACGTCGCTCACCATGTTCGCACAATAGTGCTGGATGGCCTGGAAGCTGCCTATCGGCCGGTTGAACTGCACCCGCTCCTTGGCGTACGCCACCGCCATGTCCAGCGCCGCCTGGGCTCCGCCCACCATCTCAGCGCACTTCGCCACCTTCGCCTTCTCCAGGACGTCCTCGACGACAGCCCAGCCTTGATTCAATCTGCCCACGATGCTCCCTCGCGGCACAGCCACGTTATCGAATATCACCTCGCACTTCTTGTCCCGGGCCAGCGTCTTCAACAGGGTGCACTTGATCCCAGGGGCCTTAGCATCGACCAGAAATATCGTGATCCCGTTCTCGGGTTTGCGCGCGGCCTTGGTCCGCGCCACGCACAGCAGATAGTCCGCCACATTGGCATCAGGCACGAAGAGCTTGGTGCCGTTGATGACATAACTCCCGTCCTGCTGGGTAGCTGTGGTTCTGACCGATTTCGCGTCGTACCTGCCGCTGGCCTCCGTCAACGCCAGGGTCAGCTTCAGGTTGCCGGCAGCGATCTTGGGAAGAATGTCCTTCTTCTGGGCCTCCGTCCCGGCCGCGAGCACGGTCAGCCCGCCCAGGACCACGGTGGAGAAGAACGGCCCCGGGACGACATTGTATCCCATCGCCTCGAGCAGCACCGCCAGGTCCAGGAAGCTGCCGTCGCCGCCACCATACTTGCTGGGAAAGGGCAGTCCCATCCAGCCCAGATCGGACATCTTCTTCCAAACGTCTGGCGAGTAGCCTTCGTCGCTTTCGTCAAGCTCCCTGACCAGCTTCTTGGGCAGTTCCTTCTGCAGAAAATCCCGTGCCGACTTCCTCAGCATCTCCTGTTCATCGGTTAGACCGAAGTCCATCTCTCGCCTCCCGTTCAGAGATCAGGATGACCGGCTGCCATCCTGCCGTCACCCGTCAGTTTGACCAGGGCAGCCCCAGCCCCCTGGATGCTATGATGTTGCGCTGAATCTCGGAAGTGCCCGCGCCCACCAGGGCGGATATGCAGTCCAGATAGCCCGTGCAGACTCTCCCGTTCAAGGGAGCACCCTTGGCGCCTTTCTCCAGTTCGCCGTGCGGCCCCAGAATCCTCATGGCGGCGCTGGCCAGCTTCTGGCTCAGTTCCGTGACCACCAGCTTGAGCAAGGATGCCTCTACGTTCGTCGGGAGCCCGCGGTCGATCATCCATGCTGTCTGCCAGAAGAACATGTAGGCCACATCGATCTCGATGGCCAGCTCGGCCATTATGCTCCGCATCAGCGACTCCGAAGTCGCAGCCTGACCGCGGCGCTTGACTTCAAGGCACCATTGCAGCAGTTCCTCGAAAACGCGTTTGAAGCCCCCTATCGGGACCACCAGCCGCTCGAACTCCAGGGCAAACATGGCGTAGTACCAGCCCAGATTCCTCTCACCGATGATGTTCTTCTTGGGCACCCTGACGTCATCGAAGAACACCTCATTGAACGAATGGAATCCGCAGATGTTGATCAGGGGCCGGATGGTTATGCCTTTTGACCGGTTGTCCACGATGATCAGCGAGATTCCTTTGCGGGGAGACGCGGTGCTGTCCGTTCTGACCAGCATCCAGGCATAATCCGAGACGTGAGCGGCGCTGCTCCAGGTCTTCTGTCCGTTTATCACCAGATTGTCGCCATCATCCACGGCGCGCGTTTGAATGGACGCCAGGTCGGAACCGGCCGCGGGCTCACTGTAGGCCAGCCAGAACCGGGTATTCTCCCTGGCGATTCTTGGCAGCCATTCCCTCTTTGACTCCTCACTGCCGAAGCTGAGAATGGTCGGGCCGACTATGAGGGTGGCGATCCCGGGGCCGGGAGCCCGGTAGTAGCTCAAGCGTTCGTGAAAGATGGCCTGCTCGATGTGAGAACGCCCCGCGCCCCCGTACTCCTTCGGCCACGAAATGGTGAGCCAGCCCTTCTCGCCCAGCTTGCGCCTGAACTCCTCTGCCGCCGGATTCAACTCTTCGAAATCCGGTATGGTGCCGTATCCGCCCGGCCAGTGGTGGCTCGACTCCACCCAGCCGGAGGGCAGCTCCCTGCGTATGAAGCTGTCGACCTCCTGGTAGAAGGCTTCCTGCGCAGCATCAAACCGGAAGTTCATCTCTTGGCTACTCCGGCCGAACCATCCATCACGTGTGTCACTGCTGACGGGGCAGGCCCAACCCTCTCATGGCCACGATGTTCTTCTGAATCTCGTTGGTGCCTCCGCCGACGCCTATGGAAAGGCAACTGAGGTATGTCCGCATCATCCTCGCCTTGGC
>JAUCPZ010000282.1 GCA_030372995.1 Dehalococcoidia bacterium | reverse complement strand
TCGGAGATGTGTATAAGAGACAGATACTGGACGTGCCAACCGTAGGCCTCGAAGCGCTTGCCCCGGTCTTCGGTGAAGGCGATCTCCGTGGAGCCTTCGATGGAGATGCGGTTGTCGTCATACAGATAGATCAGCTTGCCGAGTTGCAGGTGTCCGGCGAGCGAGGCCGCTTCGGATGCCACTCCCTCCATCAGGTCGCCATCGGTGACGATGCCGTAGGTATAGTGGTCGATGATGTCGTGACCCGGCCGGTTGTAGACTGCGGCAAGGTGCGCCTCAGCGATGGCCATGCCTACGCCGTTGCTCAGGCCCGCGCCAAGTGGGCCGGTGGTGGCCTCGACACCGGGTGTCAGGCCGAACTCCGGATGGCCAGGCGTGAGGCTGCCCCATTGGCGAAAGCGTTTGAGCTCATCCAGCGGCAGATCGTACCCCGTCAGGTGCAGCAGGGTGTAGATCAGCATTGAGCCATGACCGCCCGACAGGACGAAGCGGTCTCGGTTGGCCCACTTTGGATTGGCCGGGTTGTGTCGCAGGTGTTTGGTCCAGATCGTGTAGGCCGAGGGGGCCGTGCCCATGGGCAGGCCGGGATGTCCGGAATTGGCCTGCTGAACACCGTCAGCAGACAGGAACCGGATGGTGTTGATGCACAATTGCTGAAGTGACTGTTCGGGCATAAGGATCTCCTTTATGACAGGAGGGCAATCACGCAGAATCGCCCCTACCTAGGTTAACGCTGGATGCGTGCGGAGCCGCCCTTGGCGAATGCCCGGACTTGCTCCACCGTAGCCATCGTCGTGTCGCCAGGGTACGTGGTCAGTAGTGCGCCGTGGGCCCAGCCCAGGTTAACCGCTTCCTGTTCCGAGGCGCCAGACAACAGCCCGTAGAAGAACCCTGCGGCGTAGCCATCGCCACCACCTACACGGTCCACTACGTCCAGCTCACAGGTGGGGGACTGATAGGTCTTGCCGTTGACCCAGGCCACGGCGCCCCAGCTGTGACGGTTAGTTGAATGGACCTCGCGCAGGGTAGTCGCTACCACCTTGACGTTCGGGTACATCGCGGTCACCTTGTCGATCATCCCGAAGAAGACACTGGGATCAAGCTTGGATTTGGCCGCAACTTCAGGCCCGGGTATGCCGAGACCCATCTGCAGGTCCTCTTCGTTGCCGACGATCACATCGACGTTTTCCACGATCGAACGGAGGACTTTCAGCGCAACCTCGTGCCCACCCCACAGGTTCCAGAGTTTGGCGCGGTAGTTAAGGTCGATTGAGGTAACGGCGCCGTGAGCCTTGGCCGCCTTCATGCCTTCGATGATGCTGTCTCTTATACACATCTCCGAGCCCACGAGACAGCGCTGTGTATCGGGGATGCCGTCTTCTGCTTGAAAAATGGGGG
>JAUCPZ010000281.1 GCA_030372995.1 Dehalococcoidia bacterium | reverse complement strand
GGCTGGTAGACGGGCACGTGCTGGTTCAGGAAGGAGAGAGGCAACTCAGGGGCATGGGGCCACTGGTGCTGCGGATGCAGGACGGCAGAGAAGCCACGTTCCTGGCCGACCTGGGCAACCCTGATACCGGGGCCTTCACCATAAAGGTCTCCGGCAGCATTCGCCAGTGCGCGCCCTAGCACACCCCTCTGGGAAGCCCTCAGTGAATGACTGGCCCGGGAATACTAGTGTCGTCATGTTGCGACCGACTGAGATGGGCAGGTGACACTTGCTGAAGAAGACCCTGGCTCTCCTTATCGCTTCGGGTATACTATGGTCTGGCGGCTGTGTCCCCGCTCCGCGGATGCACATGGACATCTCCTGGCCGTGGTTCCCCGTTTTCTATGTCCCGTTCGGCCTGGTCAGCATGGCTCTGTACTTCCTGCCCACCATCGTCATCCTGGCCAGGCGCAAGAAGAACGTGCTGGGGCCGATCCTCGTCAATATCCTGCTGGGATGGACCGTTGTCGGCTGGATTGCGGCGCTCATCTGGGCGATTGTTGTGGATGAGTAGATGTCAAACACGCTTTCGTGCCTCTCGACCAAGAAGGTCTGCTCGTCGAGCTATGTTGCATCTCACCACCAGGAGGCTCTCATCGGCATGTTTCCTGCGGTGAACCCGTTCATCATCCGTGAGGCTTTTGTGAGAATCACCATAGCCGCTGAGATTCCGACGTTATGGCGGCAATGTATATTGTCTGGGCGGAAAGACCTGACGGCGTGCCCGCCATAACAGAAGTGTGAAAGTCTGAAGAGCGACTGGCGAAGGTAGTCCCGAGGGTCCGATTTTTCTGTTTGGAGGGAAGGAAATTGACCAAAGGAAAAGGATGGGCAAAGTCTCTCGTGCTCGTTTTCGTGCTGGCGGCCGTCTTGGCGCTGGTTGGGTGCGGCGGCGGCTCTGAGACCAAGGTTACCGCCGACGAGGTGGTTCAGGATGCGCTGGCAGCTCAGGCCAACGTGCACACCGGCCATGTGGAGATCAACATCGTGGCCGATGCGGAAGGCACGCTCAGCGGCAATCCGCTGGACGCGAGCCTGAATGCTACGCTCACCGCTGACATCGACTGGGCGAACAAGAAGATGAAGGCGGACCTGGGCATGAACGCAAACTACAACGGCCTCAGCTTCCCGATTTCGATGGGCGTGTTCGCGGTAGACAATTGCTCCTACATTCAGACGCAGTTCGGCACGATGACCGACAACTGGACGAGGGCGGAGTTCCCGATGGACTTCTGGCAGGGTTTGACCAGCAACCAGACAATTGATATCAACAGCATTCTCCAGAACACCGATGCGGAGTCTCTGCCAGACCAGAAGGTGAACGGCATCAACTGCTACGTGGTGCAACTGAAGCCGGATATCAGCGCCATACAGGCCACGCTGAGCGGCGAGGCCGGCTATGACGAGGATATGCCTGACATCGAAAACCTGATCAAGAGCCTCACCATCAAGGTATGGGTGGCAAGAGACACCTCCTACGTCACGAAGATGGAGATGACCCTATCGGCTCACGTCACCGGCGAAGCTGTGGGGCAACTGGGGAGCAGCGATGTCCTGGACGTCAACTTCAGCATTACCGTGCTAATGACCGATGTCAACAAAGCAGTGACCATCGAGGTACCTGCTGAGGCAGAGAACGCTGAATGGGGCAATCCTCTTGACATGTTCTCCGGCTTTGGCTTCTAAGACTTGAAGAGCGACGCAATGCGCGGCCCCACCAGTGAGGGACACTCGGTGGGGCCGCGCTCTTTCCGCCGAGAGTGAACTCGACGTTGAAGGCCCTAGACAAAGCCTGTAAAATATGATTCTAGGTGCTGGGAGAGGTGCCCGCAGCCAGAGACCGTCGGCCTTTCGATTGTGGGCCTGGAGCACCGGGGCTGAGCCCCCAGAGCACCTGTGGCTCGCGGCGAAACAAGCGGAAGTAGTTCAGCGGTTAGAATGCCTCCTTGCCAAGGAGGAGGTCGAGGGTTCGAATCCCTTCTTCCGCTCCAGCCGAAGTGGCGGAATAGGCAGACGCGACAGTCTCAAAAACTGTTGGGGGGCAACCCCCGTGCTGGTTCGAGCCCGGCCTTCGGCACTCAACCTCCAACTTGATTCACCGATTCCGCGGCTTCAACTGACCGCGTTCTGGATGAGCTCCGTTCGGACGATTCTCCCCCTCGGACTCACCTCAATGGCCACGACATCGATCCGCCATTCCGAAGGCAGGCTGTCGTGCGTCTGAAGATAGGACATGGCCACCGCCGCCAGTCTCTCCTGCTTGGCCAGGGTTACCGACTCTTCCGGGGTACCGAATCGGGAGCCGGTCTTGGTGCGCACTTCCACAAAGACCAGGCAACCTTCGTGCTCGGCAATGATATCGATCTCGCCTTCGCGGCAGCGGAAATTGGTCTCTCGGATCCGATACCCGTGCTGCTGAAGGTACTTCCTGGCCCAGCCCTCCCCCATCTCGCCCAGGGCCTTGCGCTTCACGCCAGCCTCAGTTGGACAACAGGCGCAAATGATCGACGATGAATGGCACAGGGGCCGAGCCGGTTGAGGCAGTGCAAGTGCCGCATAGTGCCGTAGCCCTTGTGTTGCGCCAGCCCGTAGCCCGGATACACGCGGTCCAGCTCTGTCATCTCGCGGTCGCGGCTCACCTTGGCCACGATGGAGGCACAGGCAATCGAGAAGCAGAGTTGGTCGCCTTTGACTATACCCTTCTGGGGCAGATTGACTTCAGGGAGACGCAGTGCATCAATCAGAAGGAAATCAGGGCGCAAAGGCAACGCCGCCACTGCCCGGGCCATGGCCATCCGCGTGGCTCTGGCAATGCCGACTTCATCGATGGTGGAATGCGGCACTGATCCCAGACCGAAGACAATGCCAGCGGTCTGCATCAGGCTGAAGAGCTTCTCTCTGAGCTTGGGTGAGAGCTGCTTGCTGTCGCGCACCAGCTTCAGCCAGGGGAAATGAGCACCGGGCGGCAGAACTACCGCTGCCGCTGTCACCGGACCAGCCAGGGCTCCCCTGCCCACCTCATCCACCCCGGCAACGACCTGAAAGCCCATAGCCCGGAGCTTCACTTCCTCGTCGAAGCTGGGCGACTTCGTCATGACGCCTCGATAATACCACCACCCAGGACCTCATCACCACGGTAGAAGACCACCGCCTGTCCAGGGGCGATGGCTCGCTGTGGCTCTTCAAAGTCAACCTCAGCATCCTCACTGAAGACCTTCAGGCGGGCACTCACCTCGGGGCTGCGGAACCGAATCTTGGCGCTGACCTCGAGGGCACGCCGGGGCTTCACGCAGACGAAACTCAGGTTGCCGGCCCTCAGCCTTGACGCAAGGAGGTCCTTCTCCGGGCCAACGAATATCGTGTTGCTGACGGGGTCGATCCTCGACACGAAAAGGCGCTGGCCAGTGGCTATGCCCAGGCCGGTTCTCTGTCCCACAGTGTAGAAGGCGATCCCGCGGTGCCGGCCCAGAATCTCGCCGCTCGGGCCCACGATGTCACCGGGCTGAGCAGTTATCCGCCCGCGAAGGAACCGTTCATGATCTCCCTCGGGCACAAAGCACAGATCCTGGCTCTTGCGCTTCTCGGCCACCGGCAGGCCGCGCTCCGCCGCCATCTGTCGCACCTGGGCTTTACTGTAGCCGCCCAGGGGGAACAAGAGGCGGGGCAGGAGAGCCTGCTTTAATGTGTACAGGAAGTAGGACTGATCCACGGAGGGACGCGCTGCCTTCAGCAGATGGAAACTGCCACCGGAGACCCCGATCCTGGCATAGTGGCCGGTGGCCAGACAGTCAGCTCCCAAATCATTGATCGCCTGGAGCAGCAGTCCAAACTTGATCAACCGATTGCAGACCGCGCATGGATTCGGCGTACGGCCCTGGGCATATTCGCCGCAGAAGTAGTTCACCACGTGCTCTTGGAACGGCGAGGAGAAATCCAGCGAGTGGAATGGGATGCCGAGCGTGTCGCAGACGGCCCGGGCATCGTTTTCACCCGGACTGGCTTCTGACCGAGGCCCGTGGCGCCACAGCTTCATGTGGACGCCAATGACCTCGTGGCCCTCTTCTTTCAACAGGGCCGCTGCTACAGACGAATCGACGCCCCCGCTCAGGGCCACCGCCACCTTCCGGCGGCTCATCCATTCGACTCCCGGCGGAGAAGAGAACTGACCCGTTCCCAGATCTTTCTCCCGATCAGCCCGCGCGGCAAACGGCCATTCACCACCAGCCACCTCTGGGGATCAGCTCTGGCCATCTCCAGATAACCGCGGCGCACTCTGGAATGAAAAGCCCGGTTCTCGCTCTCGAAACGGTCCCTTCCCCGGAGCTTCTTCCGGCTGAGGCCTACGCCGACGGGGACATCGAGCAGGACGACCAGGTCAGGGGAAAGCCCGCCAGTAGCCGCATCGTTGACCACCCGCAGGGTATCCATGGGAAGCCGGCGGCCGTATCCCTGGTAGGCCAGAGTCGAGAAGGTGAACCGATCGCAGACGACCGTCTGTCCTGCTTTCAACGCCGGGTGGATAACCTCGCTCACCAACTGTGCCCGGGCAGCAGCGATCAGAAACAGCTCCGCCATGGGCGAGATGGCCGTCCCATCCGTCTGCTTGAGATGGCGCCGCACGCGCTCACCCAGACTGGTGCCGCCGGGCTCGCGGGTCAAGACCGCCGTGAACCCGCTTTTGGAAAGACGCCGATAGAGAGCCCTAGTCTGGGTGCTCTTGCCACAACCTTCGCCGCCCTCAAACACGATGAACAGAGCCAATAGACCACCCTAGATGACCCGGAATATCTCGACGCGGCGCTGCGGTTCTTTCCCGGTGCTCCGGGAGGCCAGATGAGAGCGCTCCGCCATCAGGTGCTGCAACCGTCGGACGTACGAGCTGCGCGGGCTGAGCTGGACAGACTCCGTCCCGTTCATGACCCGGGCTATGGCCTCCTCCGCCTCCTTCAACGCCATGCCGACATCGTCCGTTCTACGCCGGTTCGAATGCAGGGATTCCAGGAACTGCCTCATCTCTCCTATGGTATTGTTCTTCAGCACGTATATGGGTATTCCGGCTAGTTCTGCATCCCTGACCACCTGTGGCTTCCGCCGGTAGAAGGCCTTGCACGTCACGAAAACGGTGGCCTCATTCAGCCCGGAGACAATCCGGATGTCGGCCTGCCTTTCGCGGGCGGCCTGCTCCAGCTTGGCCCTGTTGATGCCAAAGATGTATATCCGCGGCACGACGATGTTGTCTCTGGGTTCCTTTCTCTTCGCCGCCGGCTCCTCTGAGGTGGCGAAGGGGACCGCCCTCTCCATCTTCTTCTGCAGCACTCCGTTCTCGTCCATCCAGCGGGCTTCCCTGATGACCGGCTGGCCCCTGAGAAAGACGTCGACCGCCTCGGAGACGTTGGCATGCACCGCGACTCTGTTGAAATCCTGGATCTCCACCACAACGTCGAACGTGGGAGGCGCCTTGCGCTCCAGAATCGATTTTTGCGTCCCGCGGTGCCGTGCTTCTTCGTCGCCCAAGGTGACGGACTGGACACCGCCGACAAGGTCCGAGAGCGTAGGATTCAGAATGAGGTTCTCCAACGTGTTCCCGTGAGCCGTGCCCACCAGTTGCACGCCGCGCTCGGCGATGGTCCGCGCAGCCGCTGCTTCCAGCTCCGTGCCAATCTCATCGATGATGATGGCCTGAGGCATATGGTTTTCAACCGCTTCGATCATCACTGCGTGCTGCATTGTTGGAGTCGGAACCTGCATGCGCCGTGCATGCCCGATCGCCGGGTGAGGAATGTCCCCGTCGCCAGCGATCTCGTTCGAGGTATCGACTACCACCACACGCTTGCCCAATTCGTCCGCCAACACGCGGGCGACCTCTCTCAGCATGGTCGTCTTGCCAATGCCCGGGCGCCCCAGAAGCAGGATGCTCTTGCCGGACTGCACCAGGTCCTCGATGAAGTGCACGGTGCCGTAGACCGCCCTGCCCACCCGGCAGGTCAATCCCACGATGCGGCCCCGGCGGTTGCGGATCGCGGATATGCGGTGCAGTGTGCGCTCAATGCCCGCCCGGTTGTCATCGCCAAAGGCGCTTATCCGCGATGCCACGTAGTCCAAGTCCTCCTGCACCACCTCTTTCTCGCTCAAGACGACCTCGTGGGAAGGGAACCTGGCCTCCGGGGCGCGCCCCAGATCCATGACCACCTCCAGCAGATCAGAGAGGTCCTCCTGACGGCGCAAGGGCTCTGAAACAAACGGGGGGAGAATGCCCAGCAGGGCATCAAGATCGTCAACAATTCTTCTCTGCATCTTCTCTGCTTCCTCAGGCAGGCACTGCCGGCATGGCATAGGGCTCGACCACCCGCGCCAGCAGTTCCTTGGCCAACACCGTGTACGTCATCACCCGGCTGAAGCCACGGGCTTCCAGCAACTGGAGCAGCACCCCGTCGAACTCGCGAACCAGGCAACAGACTTGATCGCAGCCACTTAGGAAGTTGAGACCGTAGTCCACTGCGCTCTGCATTTCATCCTTACTCGCAGCCACGATATCGAGTTGCCCGCAGGGGCGGCCTGTACCCGCTGCCACCCAAGCCACCAGGTCTCCGCCTTTCTCGAGTACCCACTCCTGCCCCGGGCTTCTGTCCCGGTTGGACTGCCATTCCTTGTAAGTCATCCCCTCCGCCCGGCGCACATGCGGGGGAAAGCTGGCGTGATACAGCTCAAACAGGCGGTAGTCATCCTCTGCCTTCTTGCGGCGGAATGAGGATGCCGGAGGAACCTGGCTGCGGTTGCCCAAGCCATCGGCCTTCTGCCGCAGGTACGCGTGCTCCGTCGAGTAGGATTGAAAGCCAGCCTCCTGGGCTGCCCTGAGGAGCGGGCTGTCCGCCGGGAGGCGCAGAAATATGCGGCCTATCTCCAGCCGCCCACCCGCCGAACTGACATGCTCCAGAAGCTTGACGCAGGATTCCCGGTCCTCATCGGCTACCAGCAGGCGATTGATCTCCCACGTGTGTGGACTGCGGCGGTCTCTTACTGAGGCCAAACCCTTCAGTGTGAAACCATCGGTGTAGACCCAGACGCAGGGCCTTAGCTGAGGATTGAACCAGTCACCAACAATGTTGGCCAGATCGCTGAGCCTCGCGTCCTTCCTGCCCACGCTATCTCTTGTCTTGGCCTTGTTGGATAGCGTCCTGCCTGCCACCAGCAGATCGACAACGTCGAACGGCATGAAGGACCGAATCATAGAATGAGCCCTACCAACCTCTCGTCGCCAGTAGATCCTCCTTGGCGATACCTTTTATGTCCAGCCCCGGCATCGCATCACCCAGACCTCTGGAGACCTCAGCGATGATCTTGGCATCGCGGAAGTGAGTGGTCGCCTTCACAATGGCCTTGGCCCGCACGGCGGGGTTGCTCGACTTGAAGATGCCCGAGCCGACAAAGACGCCTTCGGCTCCCAGTTGCATCATGAGTGCCGCATCGGCAGGAGTAGCTACTCCGCCCGCCGCGAAGTTGACGACCGGAAGCTTGCCGGTTCTGTGTACCTCAAGCACCAACTCCAGTGGGGCACCCATCACCTTGGCCTCTGCGACCAGCTCCTCCGCTGGCATGCCGGTCAGCTTACGGATGGCGTCCATCACGGCCCGCATGTGCCGCACCGCCTCCACGATGTTGCCGGTACCGGCCTCGCCCTTCGTGCGGATCATAGCCGCGCCCTCCGCGATGCGGCGCAGCGCTTCTCCCAGGTCGCGGCAGCCGCAAACGAACGGGACTTTGAAATCATGCTTCCACACATGATGTGACTCGTCGGCCGGCGTCAGCACCTCGGACTCATCGATGAAGTCCACCCCCAGGGCTTCCAGGACCTGCGCCTCTACAAAATGGCCAATGCGGCACTTGGCCATCACCGGGATGCTGACGGCCTTCTTGATGGCCAGAATGACATCGGGGTCGGCCATCCGGGCCACTCCGCCGGCTGCCCTGATATCGGCCGGGACCCTCTCCAGCGCCATGACAGCGCAGGCTCCGGCTTCTTCCGCAATCTTGGCATGCTCGGGCGTGACCACATCCATGATCACTCCTCCCTTGAGCATCTGGGCCAAGCCGGATTTCACTGTCCAAGTCCCCTTCTCCATCCAATCCTCCTAGGTCTCCTCGCCGGGAGTGCCCCTCAGGGGGCGCCTCACGGCGCCACGGGGTTGCGAGAAACCACTCTGAGACCGCCGCCCCGAAGCGCGTCGGTCTCACAACCCCATTTTATATTCGACATACGGGTTTATCAAGAGCGGCGATGCAAGCACGCACCACAGGCCGCCAGTGGAAGTCTCACTGGAAGCATGGGGGCACCGAGGACTTCGGCAAAGGTCCGCTGCAGGTCAGTCTAGTGGGCAGGCGGAAGTCCGACTCTCCGCCTCAACTGCCCAGCCAGCTCATCCGCGGCATCAGGGGATCTCAAGACCCCCAGCCTCGCCGTATGGCCACCCTTCTGGGTCATGAGAAGATCGTACCTCCAGCCTCTAGTCGGCATTACTGTTCGTTCATGCAGGAGGTCTTCGGCTCTATGCGGGAGGCTAGCTACCCTGAACATGACGAGGTTCTGCACAAAGCCCCACGGGTCTCCCGCCCGGCTCCACCATGACTCCCGGCACACTACAGCCACACGCACCACTTCCGAGAAGGGTATTCTCCTCTTGATTGGCAGGGTCAACCTCAGGAGCTTGAATTGCAGCCGGACCTCCCGGGTCAAGTCATCGACAGTGATCTCCCAGCCAGTCCCCAAGCGGGGACGGATGACCATGACTGCCGATTCCGCCTCGCGCGCCGCGCCCGCCATCTCAGTCTCTTCGATCGTTCGCCCTCTGCGTTATGTCCGTGCGGTATTATATCACGCCCACCTTGTTCATACCTGATGCTGAGTCGGGCCGATGGCATGGTGCAGTCATCGCAATTGTAGGGTGATCCCCACTGGACAGTGGTCCGATCCGGTAACCTCAGGCATGATGAAAGCTCCGGTAACAGAGGGAGCAAGGTTCTTGGTGACGAAGAAATAGTCGATCCTCCAGCCCACGTTCCTTTCCCGGGCCCTCGACTTCATGTCCCACCAACTGTATTGGCCGGGCTGCTGGTTGAACTGGCGGAAGGTGTCCACATAGCCGCGGGCCACGAACTTGTCCATCCAGGCTCTCTCCATCGGGAGGAACCCCGAGACCTTCTCGTTCTCCTTGGGGCGGGCCAAGTCGATCTCCTTGTGGGCCGTGTTGAAATCGCCGCAGACAATGATGTTCGGCTGCTTCTTCCTCAGGGACTCCACAAAGCGCAGGAATGCCTCATAGAAATCCATCTTGTACTTCAGCCTAGCCTCGTCCTTCTTCCCATTAGGGAAGTATACGTTGAGGAGAACGAAGCGCGGGTATTCGGTGAGAATGACTCTCCCCTCAACGTCGAACTCGATGCCTTCGCTGGAAAAGTCCTTCTCCACCCGGCGAGGCTTTTCCCGCGTGAAAGTGGCCACGCCGCCGTAGCCTTTCTTCTCTGGGTTGCTCCAGTAGGCGTGATATCCCGCCGGCTCCCGCAAGGACTGGTCCAACTGGTCCGGCTGGACCTTGGTCTCATTGAGACAGAGAATGTCCGGCTTCTCTTTCTGCAGCCACTCCAGGAAGCCCTTGTTGGCCACGGCCCTCAGGCCGTTGACATTCCAGCAGAGCAGCTTCAACTCCTTCATCGCGGATCACCTCCCGTCAGGCGAATGGCACGGCCAGTATATGTCGCGCTGAGCGGGTTTACAACCTTCGCCACTCCCTTTGATCCGTGATTCAACCTCAGGCAAATCTCCGCCTCTTGGGAGATGATAGTAGACGCGAGGGGCTCCGCCCCTCCATGTCTCTGAGACAGACGTTAGATGCTCACCCCGATCCGCGGCATGCGCACATGATAAGCCGCCAGGCGCGGCCATGGCACAATAATGCTGCCGAATGCTGCCGGGAGCTTGAGGGCGTCCCCCGATTCTCTCGACTTCCCCCATGAGTGGGGGATCATGGGAGTCGGTCTGTGCTACCATGTTACCCAGCACAGGCCGGGAGAGAGGATTGTACGACGTCATCGTCATCGGGGCCGGACCGGTCGGCAGCTACGTTGCCGGTGAGCTGGCCCGCCGCAGCCGTAACGTAGCGGTTCTGGAGCAGCATGAGGCCATCGGCAAGAAGGCCGCCTGCACCGGCATCGTAGGCCGCGAATGCGTCGAGAGATTCCCCGTCGCCAAACGGGCCGTGGTGAGAGAGGTTAGGGGTGCGAGGTTCTTCTCTCCTTCTGGCACATCATTCACCCTCCAGAAGGGCGCAGCACAGGCCTACATACTCGACCGCCAGGCCTTCGACGAGGCCATGGCCAGCGATGCCCAGACGGAGGGGGCCGAGTATTTCCTGAACACCAGTGCCAAGCGGATCGCCGTGAGTGGCCATGCGGCCCGTATCGAGGCCGCATCCCCCGGGCAGCAGGTGGCATTCTTCGAGAGCAAGGCTGTAGTTGTGGCCAGCGGGTTCGGCTCTGATCTGCCCGGAAGTCTGGGGTTCAGACGGATCGGCGATTTTGTCATGGGCGCCCAAGCGGAGGTCGAGAGCACGGTCGAAGAGGTGCAGGTGTACCTGGGCCGCCGGTTCGCGCCGGGCTTCTTCGCCTGGGTGGTGCCCACGTACCAGGGGCGGGCACTGGCCGGGTTGCTCGCGCGCCGCGACACGAAGGCATGTGCGGAGGCTTTTCTTCACTACCTGGAGGCCGAGGGCAGGATAGCATCGGCAAACACGCCCCTCAGATTCGGCGGAATCCCGCTGAGGCCCCTGCGCCGCACCTGCAGCAACCGGGTTATCGTGGTGGGCGACGCCGCGGGGCAGGTCAAGCCGACTACAGGCGGGGGCATCTACTACGGGTTGCTTTGCGCTGACATCGCGGTCGACGTGCTGGACCGGGCAGTGGCTGCCAACGACTGCTCGGCACAGAGGCTGTCTGAATACGAGAAGAGATGGAAGAAGCTGCTGGCACGGGAGTTGCGCATCGGGCGGTGGGCCCGCCGGGCCTTCGAAAGGTTGAGCGATCGGCAGATGGAACGCCTGTTGCGTACGTTGCAGGAGAGCAAGGCCACTGAGTCCCTGCTGAATGCGCCCGATTTCTCCTTCGACTGGCACAGCCACCTGATCCTGAGGGCTTTGTGGCGCTTAGGGCCGCGGATGGTCGCCTCGCTGCTCCGTCCCTGATGATGCAGAGGGTGGCAATGAATCGCCCCGACGTGCGACGGGGCCGGGGTTGTACGGGGGGCGAACCCAGTCTTGACATCCAGCCCCAAGACGTCCAGTATGTAGGCGCATGCGACGGCGAGCGAAACGCAGCAAGAGCCAGCCGAGTGCTGAAGACAGAGCGCATCTGGTCAAGATGGGCAAGTCGCGCGGCATCCGCCTGCCGCAATCGTTCCTGGAAGGGCTGGAACTCGATGAGGAGGTCGAGGTAGAGGTGCGGGACGGCCAGTTGATCGTCCGCCCGGTGCCGCGCCCCCGGCGGGGCTGGGAGAAGCAGTTCGACGGAATGACAGCGCGCGGTGACGACCGGTTGCTGGACTCCAGGGTCTTCAGCCTGACTGCCTGGGATGAGGAGAAATGGGTATGGTAGCCAAGCGGTTCGATGTCTACCAAGTCAACGTGGATCCCAAGCTGAGCGAAGAAGTGAAGAAGACGCGCCCTTGTGTTGTCATTTCGCCGGATGAGACAAACCGTTTCATCGACACGGTGATAGTGGCTCCGATGATCAGCAAGGGATACCGCTACCCCACCCGTATCCCGTGTCAGTTTGACGGCAAGAACTGCCAGATAGTCCTCGAACAGATCCGCACGGTGGACAAGGTACGGCTGGTGAAGAAGATGGGGCGGCTCCCCAGGCCGACGCAGAAAGCCATCTTCGCCACGCTAAGCGAGATGTTTGCGGAGTAGAGATCAGCCGTTTTGACTCGAAGGGGCTGCCTCCAGGCCGCTCAAATCTTAACCGCAGGCGCCTGGCGCTCGACCGCCGTCTCGATCTCGAAGAACTCGCGCTCCTTGAACCCGAAGAGCCTCGCGATCAGCGCCGAGGGAACCACCTGCACCCGGTTGTTGTATTCGCGCACGTTGCCATTGTAGAAGCGGCGGGCCCTCTGGATCCGATCCTCGGTGTTAACCAACTCCTGCTGTAGCTTTAGGAAGTGCTCGCTGGCCTTCAATTCGGGATAGCTCTCAACAACCGCCAACAGCCTTTTGAGGCTGTCCACCAGTACGTTCTCATCCCTGGCCTGCGAAGCCGGCGACCCCTGGCTGGCGACGGCTGCGTTTCTGGCCCGGGTCACCTCTTCCAGGGTCTCCCTCTCGTGCGCGGCATATCCCTTTACTGTATTCACCAGGTTAGGGATCAGATCGTAGCGCCGCTTGAGTTCGGTATCGATCCCCGACCAGGCTTCGTCGCAATGGTTGCGCCCCCGCACCAGCGCGTTGTAAAGGAAAGCCACCCACAGGACCAGCATCACAATGATGCCCACGATGATGACGAGGACCAGGCTCGACGGACTCACGACGAGGCGCCTCCGGAGCTGGCTCCTTTGAGCTCAACCAGCATCGATTCGGGCAGATTGTCCAAGATGCCAGTGACCAGGTTCAGCGCCGACTGGAATTCATCGGGGGAGAATTCGGTGTCGCCGGAATATGCCGCTACCTTCGTGCCCAGAAAATCGATACGGAAGCGGGGATATTCCAGCATCAACTCCATGGTCTTCTGATGCAGGACGTCGTAGGCCCAGCGACGGTCAGGCGATTCGACAGCGAATCTCCTGCTGAACTCGACCGACTCAAAGTCAATACTCTCAAAGCCAATGAACTCCGCAAACCTGTCGATAAGCCGTTGGGGACGGATCGACAGGGGCTTCAGCGGCACTCCGGCATCCACGACCAACGCAGAGAAGCAGCCTCTCCGGCCGGAGACCAGGCCATTCACTATGGCATTGCTGGTATCCGAGTGGTAGTCGAAGCCGCAGACCAGCCACCGCCCAGAAGTCCCCACCACGATGTTGCAGCCATACCGGTTGTCACCCTGCTTCAGGCAGTCGAAAGCCTGATAGCGGTATCCAATCGAATAGTCCCTCTCAGGGTAGAACTTCAAGCCACTGGCCTGCGCCCATCCGGCCAACTTCCTGCGGCGTTTCTCTCTGAGCCGTCTCTGCTCCTCTATGGCCAGCCAGATGGCGGTCGCCATGCCGAGAATGATGAGAACGATGACTGCCAGTTGCACAGCCTGCTCCGGATGCTTGACATTCTCTCACACTTGAGCCAGCCGACACAACAACACACCACCGATGCTGTCTGCGAACGATCACGCACGGAACCATGTGGCGGCAGGCACGGTCAGACGTTGTACCTTCGTTGAACGGGCACGGGGTAAAGCACACGACGCATGACCACCCCGGCTAGGAACGCATCGCCTTGAGTTCTTCAACCACACCCGGCGGCAGGTAGTCGAGGATGCTCGTCACCACCTTCAGCGCCGAACTGAACTCACCCGCCGAGAACGTCCTGTTGTGGTAGGCCATGACCTGGGTGCCCTGGAACTCGATGTAGAAGCGGGGATAGGCCAGCATCAGCTCCATCGTCTTCTGGTGCAGCACGTCATAGGCCCAGCGGCGGTCAGGCGCCTTTACGAAGAATTTGTGGCTGAATTCGGAAGACTCGAAGTCTATGTCGTCAAGCCCGACAAACTCCGTCAGCTTGTCAAAGAAGCCCTCGGGCCGGATTGAGAGCGGCTTAAGGGGGAAGCCGGCGTCCACTACCAGCGCTGAGAAGTTGTGATGCTGGGTCTGGCGGTGGCCCTTGCTGTCCGTAGAGTGAGTCTCATAGTGGTAATCGAACCCGCACGTCACCCGAGTACCGGCGGTCCCCAGCATGATGTTGTAGGCATAGCGGTTGTCGCCCCGCTGCAGGCAGCTGAAGAGCTGGTACCGCAGCCAGAACGAGTGGTCTTTCTCCGGCAGGAACTTGAAGCTGTTGGCCTGGGCCCAGCCCGCCAGCTCCTGGCGGCGCTTGTCCCTCATGCGGGCATTCCAGACTACCGCGCCAATGGCTATCGCGACGAAGGCGACGACGATCAGAACAAAGAAGATGCTCGGCGACATCAGATGCTCCAGACCTGCGTCATTCTCTCACATTACTGTTGGCGAAGACAATCGGAAATCTCACATTTTGGTGGCCTTCGTCAACTCCCCATGTCCACCACTCCGACGGAGACGAACCTTCGACCCTGGGGGGAAAAAGAAGAAAGGGGAATTGCGGGACTACGTGAAACTCCCGGCAAAGGGACTTCGTCCCTCTGCGTACCCCGAGGGGCAATTAGACGCCAGTATCGCGTCGGGGCCAGAAGGGGCCCCAGCGCCCTCTACTTGAGCATATCGGCGATCTTCTCCGCCAGTCCTTGCAGTGGCAGCAGCTCGCCTTCGCCTTTGTGGCGCCACTTGACCTCGGCGCTCACTGACTTCAGGGTGCGCTGGCTGACCACCAAGCGCAGCGGCATGCCCAGCAGATCGGCATCGTTGAATCTGACACCCGCGGATTCCGTCCGGTCGTCGAAAAGGACTTCTACTCCATTGGCCTGCAGATCGGCATACAACTTCTCCGAGGCGGCTACCACGTCCGGGCGGTCCATCCCCAAACCACACAGGTAAACATGGTACGGTGCCAGCGATACCGGCCAGATGATGCCCTTTTCATCGTGATTCTTCTCGATGACCGTGGCCAGCAACCGACCGATGCCGATACCATAGCTGCCCATGACGATGGGCTTCTGCTCGCCGTTCTGGTCCAGATAGTAGGCTCCCAGTCTCTCGGCGAACATAGTGCCCAGCTTGAAGATGTGCCCGACCTCTATGCCCCGCGTGGTGGACAGGCTCTGGCCGCACCTCGGACACCCCTGGCCCGGCTGAGCCGTGGCGATGTCCAGCATCAGATCAACCTGAAAGTCCCGTGGGTAGTTGACGTTCTTGATGTGGTAGTCCGGGCGGTTCGCCCCGGCCACGAAGTTGACCCCTTCGGTGACCGAGTCATCGGCCACAGTCCTGATGCCACGCAGGCCCAGCGGCGAAGCCGCGCCAGCGACCAGACCGGCTCCGGCCACCTCGGCCTCCGTCGCCAGCCGCAGGTCCGCGCACTTCAGGGCGTTCTTCAGTTTGACCTCGTTGACCTCCAGGTCACCACGGATGGCCACGAACACGATCTGACCGTCAGCGGAGTAGAAGACAGCCTTCAAGGTCTGGCTCTTGGGAACCTTCAAGAAGGTAGAGACTTCCTCGATGGACTTCATGCCCGGTGTTGCCACTTCCTCCAGCGGCAGCGGCATCTGTGGCGGAACCTTCGGCTTGACGCCCTGCGCCTTCTCGAGATTGGCGGCATAGCGGCAACTGCCACAGTAGATGACTTGATCCTCGCCCATCTCGGTAATGGCCATGAACTCCTGAGAGTCTTTGCCGCCAATAGCGCCGCTGTCGGCCTCGACCACCATGGTCGGCAGACCGCATCGCTCGTAGATTCTCAGATAGGCCCCCTTCACCTTCTCGTAGCTGACATCCAGCCCTTCCCAGTCGCAGTCGAAGCTGTAGAGGTCCATCATGTCGAACTCCCGGACGCGCAGCAGTCCGCCGCGGGGCCGAGGCTCGTCACGGAACTTGGTCTGTATCTGGTACAGCAACTGCGGCAGGTCGCGGTAACTCCTCACCTGACGCCGGACGATCTCGGTGGTCACCTCTTCGTGGGTGGGCCCGAGCACCATGCGGCGTTCCCGCCGGTCGGTCAACGAGAAGAGGTTCTGGCCGAAGGCCTGGAACCGTCCGGACTTCTCCCAAAGCTCCTGCGGCTGGAGAGCCGGCATCATCAGCTCCTGGCCGCCGATCCGGTCGAATTCCTCCCGGACTATCTGTTCGAGCTTGCGCAGCGCCCGCCAGCCCAGGGGAAGATAGGCATATACACCCGCGGCCACCTGGTGGATCATGCCTGCTCTGAGCAGAAGCTGGTGGCTGATAGTATCGGCTTCGGCCGGGGTCTCCCGCAGGGTCTTCGTGAGCATTTGAGATACACGCATATCAGATACCTTTGACTCCTTCCACTTCGTGCATCAGGGCAGTGAGGAAATCGGCCTCCTTCACCGTCCGCACCACCTCGCCCTTCCGGAAGATCGCCCCCTTCCCCTTTCCGCAGGCAATCCCGACATCTGCGTCACGGGCCTCGCCGGGGCCGTTGACCACACAGCCCATCACCGCCACCTTGACCGGCTTCTCGATCCCCACCAGCCTCTCCTCCACCGCCCGGGCCAGGCCCAGGAGATCCACCTCGCACCGCCCGCAGGTGGGGCAGCTCACCAGGATGGGACCATGCTCGCGCAGATCCAGGCTCTTTAGTAT
>JAUCPZ010000280.1 GCA_030372995.1 Dehalococcoidia bacterium | reverse complement strand
GCCGGATGCGGACTGTGCCCTGGGCGAAGTCTACGTCGTCGGTGGTCAAGCCCAGCGCCTCACTCACCCGGCAGCCCAGATGGAAAAGAAGCCGGACGAGGAGCCGGTCCCGGAGATTGGCGGCGGCCTGCTCCATGCGTTCGACGTCCTCTCGCACCAGATAGGTCCCCATCTTCCAAACAGCCGCCACGGACTGGTCGTCTGACTACTTCCCTGTTCCGTCAGACGAACCCAGTGGCAAAACCGTGGCAGAAAGCCCCCCAGATGCCCTGCCCTTGCTCCCCGGCCTGGAAGCCTTGATGGCGTGCCTCACTGTCGACCGATCAAAACAAAGGCCACCCTTCTCCAGTTCTCTGGAGATGGACCGATAGCCCAGGCCGCCGCCGTGCATCGCGAGAATTTGTGGTATCAGTGCCGGGGATATGGCTCTCGGCCTGCCAGGTCGTCTCTTCTCCTCAGCGGGCTTCATATCGCTCGCTCCTTTGTTGATGGTCGCCGCGGCATGCTAGGCTTCGCCTTCGATCTCGTCAGCATTGGGCCTCGAGATGCCCCCGCGCCGGCCGGGCGCCGGCCTTCTCGGATAGCGCGGGCTATCATTCGGGCAAGTGCGCGGAGTCCGTCCTCCCACGGATCACCGATGTGCCCTCGCACCCCTGAGTCACCGGTTGCCGCTCGCCTCATGTCCGTGCATACTTCTAGCAATATTCGGCAACTATGTCAACGTGTCGGTGCACTAATAATGCATATTGAATGCACTTGACAGCATGAGATAGGCATGATATCGTTGATCGCGAGAGCAAAATGAGCCTGAAGGGGAGGGCATTGTGACCAAGAGGATCAAGAAGCCAGCCGTAGCCGCCGAACTACGCCGAGACTGGCTGAGGCGCTTTGAAGAGTCAGGAGAATCGCCGCCTCAGATAGCGAGAGCGGACGGATATGACGTCAGGACGGTCAGGAAGCAGATCGAGGCAGAGCGCCAGGACAGAGAGCGCAGGGAGGCCAGATCCATCGTATTGAGAAGAGCCGTCGAGGCCCACTTTGCCGACCTGTGCGGCTTCGCCAAGAAGATCGGGGCGGCGCTTGAGGACGCAGAGAGCGATCTATCAGCGCTTCGTAATGACCGCCTCTGGCTCGCCCTGAAGGAACACCTGCCGCGGTCTCCCATCTGGAGAAGCTTGGACAAGTGGGATCGCCTTCAGGCCGACATCAGGCAATCAGAGATGAACCTTGACCAGAGCCTTCAGGACTTGGTCAAGGCCAAGTCACCCGTCAAGTTCCCGGTAGCCCCTCACGAGGTAGGAATGACTGCGGAAATCATCTCAGCCCTCTACAACCACGCGCGGGACATGGCTGAGGGAAGGCCGGGGATTGATTTGAATCGGGCCTATATCACACGTCCCGCTGATGGCGGGACCACCTCGGTCTCGCTAGGACCGTTGTTTGTTGGCAGGATCCCCGACAAGCAGGTCAAGGATGTGAGACAGCTCCTTGCGGAGTTGCTGCAGGAGGTGACCAAGCTTCCCGAGTGGGACGAATTGGCTCGGCGCCTGCGCGACCTGGCGGGTGTGAGGCAGCTCCTCGACGACGAGTTGGCCATCATCACGATGCGAAGGATAGTGCCCGGCCGCTGCCGCTATTGCCCATTGTGAGCTCTGGGGCGGCCTCGTCCGCTGTAGAATGACCACAGGAGGGGAACCATCATGAGAGTGTGCTTATACGCCAGGGTCAGTTCGGACAAGCAGGATGTAGATCTGTCGATCTCCGCCCAGCTGAAAGCGCTTCGGGAATACGCCGAAAAGAACGGCCACACGGTGGTCCGCGAGTTCGTGGACGAGGCAGAGTCTGGTCGAAGCGCCGCTAGACGAGGCTTCCGAGAGATGATCTCTTTGGCCAAGAGACAGCCAAAGCAATTCGATGCTGTCCTCGTCTGGAAATACTCTCGCTTCGCTCGAAGCCGAGAAGATTCCATCCTCTATAAGGCTATCCTCAAGAAATGCGGCGTCGAGGTGATCTCCATTACCGAACCGCATGACGACAGCCCGACTGGGAGGTTAATGGAGGCCATCATCGAGAGCCTGGACGAATTCTACAGCCAGAATCTGGGAGAGGAAGTCAGCCGAGGCATGAGGGAGAGTGCTTCACGAGGCTTCTACCTCTCCGCCAGGGTTCCCTATGGGTATCGCAAGATCAGAGTGAGAGACGGCGGCAAAGAGCGGACGAGGTTGGAGATTGATCCAGCCCAAGCCCCCGTGGTGAAGCGGATCTTCGGCAGCATCCTCAACGGCAAAGGACTGTCGGAGACTGTCAAGGAGTTGAACAGCAGAGGCATCGCGGGGCCCCTAGGCAGGGACTGGAACAAGACCAGCCTTCACTGGATATTGACTAACGAGCTGTATGCGGGGGTCCTCGTCTGGGGGAGAAATTCGAAGCGTGGTCTCCAGCCTGTCAGAGTAGAGGGCGCTGTCCCGGCAATCGTGGACCGGGAGAGCTTCGACCGGGCGCAGCACAATATGAAGGAGCGCAGGCCAGCCTCTACTCATCCCAAGAGGGCTGGCAGCCGGTTCCTGCTGAGCGGGCTGGCCTGCTGCGGCCACTGCGGCAAGGCTCTCGTTGGACAGGATGCCAAGGGGGGCCACTTCTCCTACTATGTCTGCGGCACTTTGAACAAGAAGGGGGCGGGTTCCTGCCCGGCTAGGTACCTGAACAGCACGAAGTTCGAGAGGATCGTCATCAGCAAGGTCAAGGAGCGCATAATCACTCCGGACAATCTGAGGCGGTTAGTCGAGATGGTCAACGAGGAAATGGACTCCGCCACTAGGTCCTACTGCGCCGAACTGGACACGATTGCCGAGGAACTTGCCGCCATAAGCCGGAGGCTTGGGCGCCTCTACGATGCAGTGGAGTCGACCGAATTTGATTTCAATGACCTCGCGCCCAGAATCAAGGAGTTGCGCAGACAGCAGGACGCGTTGCAGGCAAGACGGGCAGAGTTGGAGGCCTTACTTGCCGAGAGGAAGATTGAACTGGCGGATCCGGAGACGGTGGAGGCCTACGTGGCCGCTTTGCACGATCTTCTTGACAAGAGCTCGCTGGCGGAGAGAAGGGTGTTCGTCAGGAGCCTTGTCAAAGAGGTCAAGGTCACCGGCAACGAGGTCTTGCTCACCTACACGCTCCCCCTGTCGCCCGACTGCCTTTCTGCAGGAAAGGATGAGGTTCTGCCTACCGTATGGTATGGTGGGCTCGCCCGGATTCGAACCAGGGACCAACCGGTTATGAGCCGGCCGCTCTGCCGCTGAGCTACGAGCCCGTGGGGTACGTCAAGATTATAGAGCGCCAAGGACGGATTTTCAAAAGAAGCGATTAGAGGCCCAGCAGTTGCTTCTTCTTCAGATTGAACTCTTCCTCTGTAATGATTCCCCTGTCCCTCAACGAGGCCAGCTTCTCCAGCTGGTCAAGATCGCTCGCCGCAGGGGTAGTAGCCTTGCCGGCGGGGACCCTCGTCATCTTGGCCTCAAGCATCTCCCGGAATGCCTCAAACGCCTTCTCCTGTCCCGGTCTGAACGAGACAAAGACGTCATCAGTATCGCGCCCGGAATCATCTTTATGCGACTCGTCGTAGTGCATCAGAACCAAACCGATGTACCCGTTACTGAGCAGGCCCGCCTTCCTGAACTGCACGCTCACGATCTGAGAGATGAGGATGTCTCTCTCCGTTCTGGAGGCCCCGCTCAAGGCGTTGCGCCAGCCAACCCGTTGGACCCGTACGACGTCCTTCAGCAACAGCAGCCTCGCATTCAACCCGGTGGCCTCCATCAGCGCCGTCTCCACGCCGTGCCTCCTCGTTCCTCATTCTACTTCGCCCGCGCAATACCCAGCGCAGACCATGCCTATCATAGGACGAACACCAGCCCGTTGCCAACAGCCCGCTGGCGGGTCAACACGCCAGATATCCACTCTGCGGGTGATGTCGGATTGTGGGGGTCATGGTCGGGGTGAGAGGATTTGAACCTCCGACCTCATGGTCCCAAACCATGCGCGCTAGCCGCTGCGCTACACCCCGCAGCCTGCGAATATACCACGGCC
>JAUCPZ010000279.1 GCA_030372995.1 Dehalococcoidia bacterium | reverse complement strand
CACCTGCCACCGGGCGAACTCCTAGTGCGTCCAGCCCTAACCTTTCGCTGATCAGTGTCACACGTCCCTCAACCCTGGACAGACGCATGGCCACCTCGCTCAGATGCTCTCTCATCGCGGACAGACTCTCCGTCTCAGGCAACGGCCCTCCAGGCACGTCGCCCTCCGGAAACAAGGCCGTTCCGCACCAGACGCAGTACCGCGCTCCAATGAGACTCGTTTTCTGGCATCTCGGACATCTCATGGCATTCGCCTCCCACGTATCGTCATTCGATTGGCACGGCTCGAGTATTCCACGACGGACGTCATCGCGTCTTGGGACCTTGGTCCCTATTTCGCGCGCAGCGAATGCGGAAAGCGCGATCGTGTACAATATGGTCAGCCGGCAGTGTCCGTGTGCACAGGCCAGGCATTGAGACATGACGCCTAAGCTTAACGCGGCAGTGACCTCTCTTTCAGGCGAACGGAGTCTGAAGGACATGAAGAGCCTTGAATGGATCTTCATCGCTGTGCACTGGCTGGGAATTCCGGTTCTCGTAGCCATGGGTATCGCCTATCACCCTGTGTCGACGGTCACCGCGGTCGTCCTGACGGTCCTGATCGCCTTGTGGTCCGCCGTCGCGGGCTTCTTGAACCGGCGGATCAAGACGATCGAAGGCCAAGTGATCCTCGGCGTCGCCAGCCAGGCGCTGGTGGCAGCTCTGGCCTGGGCCATGATCTTTCAGTTCCTTCGGGGCCAGACGGCTGCCTATGGAGCTTTCGCTATCGTCATCATAGAGGGCGCTGTACGTTTCGGCCTGGTAGCAAGCCTGATCATGGAAGTTGTCTTCGTGGCCGGTCTGACTGCTGCCATGCTCTACCGGGTCTCCGAATATGGGGCTGAATTCAGTTGGACCGGGTATGCCTTCTGGGCCATCTTTCTGTTCTTCATTGCCCTCTCTGTCGGCCTGGTCACTGAAGAGGCGCGGAGGGAGCGGCGTCGCAGCGCCAGTCTGGTGCGCGAGCGCACGCTTCTGGAAGAGCGCGGACGGATTGCCAGGGACCTGCACGACACCGTGCTGAAGACCCTCCATGGCCTCGCGCTCGAGGCGCATGCCCTGGGCAAACGAGCTGACTCTCCCGCAGCCAAGGAAAGGGCGCGCTACATCGAAGGAGTCTGCCAGCGCTCCAGCCAGCAGATCAGGGAAATGATCCACGAACTGCGCAGTGAGAGCCAGGAGGCTGGCATTGCCTCTGAGATCTCACGCACGGTAGCCGACTGGAGCAACGCCACCGGAATCAAGGCTGAGTTCAGTTCGTCGGGCGACGATCGCAGCTTGCCGCTGCTGGTCAGCCACAATCTGCGATACGTTCTCTCAGAAGCCCTGGAGAACATCCGCAAGCACGCCCACGCGTCTCAGGTTAAGGTTGCGCTCGAGTTGCAGCCGGGAGAAGTAAGGTTGGAGATCGCGGATAACGGCCACGGGATGCCCTGTTCTCCAGCCGAACTCAATGCGCTGGTGTCGGCCGGCAAGTACGGCATGCAGGGCATGAAGGAACGGGTGGAGCAGATCAACGGGCAGTTCGCGATCGACACGAGCCAGGGAACCCGGTTGTCGATATCAGCACCATTGACTCCTCCCAGTTGAAACGGCGACGGAGAGACAGCAATGATCGCTTCGTTCTCTGCAATGCGGAAGACGGAGAGCGCTGAATGAACAAGGTGAAGCTGCTGATTGTAGATGACAACCCGGTCATCCGCCAGGGATTGCGGAGCCTGCTGGAAGCGGAGGAAGGCTTCGTTGTGTCCAGCGAGGCCTCGACCGGCGCCGAAGCTATCCAGTGGATGAGGAAGAATACGGCAGACGTCATCCTGATGGACATACGGATGCCCATCATCGACGGGATCGACGCCACCACCCAGATCCTCCGCAGCCACCCGCAGGCGAAAATCCTGATTCTCACGGTCACCGAGGATGCCAAGACGCTGGCGCGCACCCTCCACGCCGGAGCTAAAGGATACCTCGTGTACAGCCGCTTCGAACCAGATGAGCTGCTGAAGGCAATCCACACCGTGGCTTCGGGAGAGGAGATCCCGCCGTCGCCGGCGGTGGCCATGGCCCTCGGTGAGTTGCCCGGAGGCGAGCCAGGCATCAAACCGCTGCCGGACCTGATGCCCGCCGAGCCTCTCACGGAGCGCGAGACGCAGATCCTGGACCTGATCGCCGACGGCCGGAGCAATGCCGAGATCGCTCAAGCCCTGATCCTGGAGGAAAAGACCGTCAAGAACCACATCACGCGTCTGTATTCAAAGCTCGGCATCACCAGCCGTTATGATGCCATCAGGCTGAGGCTCGCTCATCTGCGCTGAGGAGCTTCCCGTTCCGCAGATGCAGCCGGCGATGCCGCGCATCAAGAGGAGGACATAGACTGAGCACAGGAGAGTCAAGGAAAGGCCGAGTGGTGACCCCTGAGATGTTGCGGCGCCTGCCTGAACCAGTACGCCGCTACCTCAACTACACCAACGTGGTGGGTAAACCGTGGATCAACACCGTTCGCCTGAGGCAGACCGGCAGGTTTCGTACCGCGCCGGACAAGCCATGGATGCCGATGACCGCAGTCCAGTTCTACACTACCGATCCGCCGGGCTTTCTCTGGAAAGCACGCTTCAGGATCTTCGGCTTGCCGTTGCTTTCTGCGCGTGACACGTACAAGGCAGGCCACGGTCACATGTACGGCCGGATCGCTCTCTTCACCATTTTCGACGAGCGCGGTGACCAGTATGACCAGGGTTCGTTGATGCGCTACCTGAGTGAGATGATATGGTTTCCGATAGCCTTCCTCGGCGAGAACATTGTCTGGCAGTCAGTTGATGACCACTGCGCCCAAGTGACTCTCACGGATTGCGGCCAGAGCGTTTCCGGCCGTCTCTTCTTCGACGACACGGGACGGCCCACTGGCTTTGCCGCAGACCGCTACTACCGCAAAGGCAAAGACGACCTCCGGCTGGAGCACTGGTCCACGCCCATCTCAGAGTACGGCGTGCGCGCTGGCCTCAATCTTCCCGTCCGCGGCCAAGCGGTGTGGAAGCTTGCGTCCGGTGACTACGCATACTGGGACGGGCTGATCACCGAGGTCGAGTACAACGGAACCATTGAGCGATTCTGACCCTTGGTGAATGAGGCTGCTCTTCCGCACGCCCGGCTTGAGCCTGCCTAATGTGTGGGGCGGAACAGCGGGCAACCGGCATCGGGCCAGGATCAACCTTGACGAGATGGAGATCATGGTCGTAGCAGAGAAGAGCACCAGAGGCGTGCATACCGATGGCAAACGTTTCGCCGCTGCCACCTGAAAGGAATCAGCCATGCCCAGAAGACCCAGCCCGGAACGTCAGGCAGAGTATCAGGAACTGAAGCTGTTCCTCTTGACGCTCTACGAGTTCTTCGACCGTTGGGCAGAGGCTCAGCCTCAGAAGCCCCCGTTTGCCATGCTGCCACTCCTCCGGCAGAGCATTGAAACGGCAGAGATGCAGACCTTCTCCGCCGCGCTCCGCGGCATGCGCATGGCCGTCAACGAGTCTCTGGAGATGACGATCCATTTCGACCAGGAAACCGTTCGCCAGGCCGACGACTTCCTCGTCCGGAAGGGATGCAAGACTCTAACGTGGATGCGCAACGAAGCCGGGCAGACTTTCTGCGAGATTCTGCGGCGCGGCAGGATCAGAAACGATGAGGAATACCACCTCATGGTTCTGCGCCTGAATGCCGCATCCGAGACAGCCCTTCAGGGTGCCGACCGGGAGATGGCTGCCCGGATGGTCGCAGCATACGAATGCGGTCGGTCGGTGCGTTAGCGGCCGGCAAGCCGAGTTGCCCCTTCTGCCCCGTCGCCGTCTCTGGCCAGAGAATTGCTACCCCTCTGTGTTCGGGACTATAATGCCCTTGACATGACCGAGGCGCCCGCAGGCAAGCCCGTGCTGGCGGTAGACTTGGGCGGTACCAAGATCGTCACCGCCCTGATCACTCCACAAGGCAGGATACTCTCTCGAGAATACAGCCCCACCCTGGCCGAAGAGGGCGTCGATGACGTCATCAGACGCATACTAACCACCGCCACCACCTTGGTTAAGAACGCTGACCTGCCGTACTCGTCTCTCTCCGGCATAGCCATCGCTGCCGCTGGAGCGATCGATACCGAGAAGGGCGTGGTAACGGATTCGCCCAACCTGCCCGGCTGGCACAACATACCACTCAAAGCCCGGATAGAGCAGGCCACCGGCGCCCGTACATTTGTTCTCAACGACGCCACCGCCGCCGCCCTTGGCGAGCACCGTTTCGGGGCGGGCCGGGGGGTGAACAATCTCATCTATCTTACTGTCAGCACCGGCATCGGCGGCGGCATCATCATCGGCGGCAAGCTCTACTCGGGTGCAACGGGCAGCGCCGGCGAACTGGGGCACATGACCATTGACCTCAATGGCCCGCATTGCCCCTGCGGCAACATCGGCTGTCTGGAGATGCTCGCCTCGGGGAAAGCCATCGCCAGAGAAGCGCAACGTCTCATCGCCCAGGGTGCCAGGACCATGATGCTTGAGATGGCCGAGGGGGATGCGCGGTACGTCAGCGCACAGACGGTTGCCAACGCCGCTCACAAAGGCGACGCGGTCGCCCTGTCGGTCGTCAACAAGGCAGCCACCTATCTGGGCGTCGGACTGGTCAACTTCGTCAACATATTCAACCCGGAGATGATCATCGTCGGCGGCGGCGTGGGGAAGATGGGTGAGACCCTGCTTAGGCCCGCCCGCAAGGTTGTCGCGGAAAGGGCGTTCCAGTTCCCGGCCAGCGTGGTGCGGATCGTCTCCAGCGAGCTCGGCGACAACTCAGGGCTCTTCGGTGCTGTCGCATTCGTCGCGGACGCGGACCGCTCGCTCTAGCCAACGCTGCTTCTGGGCCAGCCGGACGTCTTCGTCCGTAGTCCGGTACTCTGCGAGGAATCCCTCCCTGAAATCGCCGAACCCGCCCTCCACAATCGCCTGGCGCATGCGTCCCATCAGCCGCATTACGAATCGGAGGTTATGGATGGTCGCCAGACGGTAGGCCAGCAGTTCGCTGCTCCTGAAGAGATGGTTCAGATAGGCCACCGAGAACCTCTGGCAGGTGTAACAGTCGCAGCCGGGTTCTATGGCCTCGTCCAGTTCCCTGTAGCGCGCATTCCGGATATTGAGGCGTCCCTTGTCGGTGAACAGAGCGCCGTTCCGGGCCGTCCGCGTGGGCAGAGCACTATCGAAGAGGTCCACACCCCTGGCCACGTTCTCCACCAGGTCCTCAGGCGAGCCGACTCCCATGAGGTACCGCGGCTTGGCCGCCGGCAGGCAGGCCACGGTCTCCTCGACCATCGCCAGGGTCTCCTCCTTGCCTTCTCCCAGGCTCAAACCTCCAATGGCATACCCCGCGAAGTCAAGAGAAGTCAGGTATTCCGACGATTCGCGCCGCAGGTCGGCGAAGACCCCTCCCTGCACGATGCCGAATACCTGCTGCTCTTCATCGCGCGCGACCCTGCGGCACCTCTCTGCCCACTTGTGGGTACGCTCCATCGCCTGACGCACCTGTCCCACATCCTTCGTGTACGGCGGGCATTCATCGAGCACCATGATGATATCGGCGCCCATCCTCCGCTGGAGTTCGATCGCGTCTTCCGGAGTGAGAGAGTGCTCGCTCCCGTCGATATGCGACCGGAAGATCACCCCGCGGTCATCCACCCGGCGCAACGAGGCCAGGCTGAATATCTGGTAACCGCCGCTGTCCGTGAGCATCGGCCCGCTCCACCCCATGAACCGGTGCAGCCCACCCATCTTCTCGATGACATGAACGCCTGGCCGGAGATAAAGGTGATAGGCGTTGCTCAGCACTATCGTGGCGCCAACGTCCCTGAGGTCATCCGGTGTGAGCGCTTTGACTGTGGCCTGGCTGCCCACCGGCATGAACACCGGAGTCGGCACCAGCCCGTGGGAAGTGATGATCACGCCCGCCCGCGCGCCGGTCCGGGGGCAGGTCTTCTCGACTTCGAAGGTCTGGCTCACGGTACGTCTGTCACTGGATCAACTGGCTGGCGATGATGGCCCGCTGAATCTCCGATACCCCGACATAAACCTCGGTCATCTTGGCGACACGGTACAGACGCTCCATGGCCAGGCTCTTCATGGTGCCATAGGCGCCGTGCACCTGCATCCCCATCCGCGTCACCTCAACAGCCATCTGGGAGCAGAATAGCTTGGCCATCGCCGAGTCATGCCTGATGCTTTGTCCCTGGTCACGCAGGAAGGCGCCGCGGTAGGACAGCCAACGACCAGCCTCGATCCTCGACGCCATCTCGGCCAACAGCCACTGGATAGTCGGCATGCGCGAGATGGGCTTCTCATAGGCAATCCGTTGTTTGGCGTATTCGACGGAAAGATCCAGCGCCGCCCGGGCGACCCCCACAGCCTGCGAGGCCACGCCGATCCTCTCTACGCTGATCGCTTCCAGCATGATTTCGTACCCTCCACCCTTCTCCCCGACCAGGTTCTCCTCCGGCACTCTCACCGAATCGAGATGCACGACGCATGCACCGAACCCCCTCAGGCCGAGTGTCTCACACGGTTCCCGGACCTGGAATCCTGCGGCGGCCGTCGGCACGATAAACGAGCTCACCCTTCCAGTATCATCCTTGGCAAACACCAATGCCTGAGATGCCGCCGCTGCCATCGAGATGAAATTCTTCTCACCCTCGATAACGTAGTATCCGCCATCCCGCCTCGCCCTGGTGGCAACTGCCTTCGGATCCGATCCCGTGGCCGGCTCGGTGAAGCAGAAGCAGCCCAGGACATCGCCCTGCACCAGCGGCACCAAATGCTTCCTCTTCTGGGCCTCACTGCCGAAGCGGAAGAGGGACTCTTCCGACAAGATGCTCACCGCCACGATGGCAGCCACTGTCATCGAGGCCCGCGCCAGTTGTTCGATCACCAGGGCATAGGCCACATATCCACACCCGCTGCCGCCGTACTCAGCGGGATACGCCAGTCCGAAGTATCCCATCTTGACCATCTTGCCCACCACGTCGTGCGGGAATTCGGCCGTACGGTCTATCTCGGCGGCGCGCGGCAGCACTTCATTCACAGCGAACTCGCGCGCTGTGCTCTGTATCATCTTCTCACGTTCAGAGAGGTTGAAGTCCATACGTCACAATCTTCGCCTAGAGCATCGGCAGGTCACAAACGGACCGCCTGGTGCCGAGCAGAGCCTGCAGCGTTCAAGCGCCGTCCTTGCCAAGACCGATCACTGTTATCTGGTCATTGGTGTAGATGCATATCCCCGCGGCGATCTCCATGCTGGTGCGCGCTATCTCATCGGCTGTAAGGTCGGAATGATCCAGCAGCGCCTTCGCCGCCGCCAGCGCGTACCCTCCCCCCGACCCGATCGCCACCACATCCTCATCAGGCTCGATGACATCGCCCTCACCTGAGAGCACCAGCAACTCCTTCGGGTCAGCCACCACCAACCACGCCTCCAGACGGCGCAGCACCCGGTCTGTACGCCACTCCTTCGCCAGCTCTATCGCTGCCCGGCGCAACTGGCCACTGTACTTTTCCAGTTCTATCTCGAAACGCTCAAAAAGCGTCAGAGCATCTGCCACGGAGCCGGCAAATCCTGCGATCACCTGATCGTGGTAGAGGGTGCGGACCTTCTTGGCACCATGCTTCAACACGACGTCTCCCGTCGTTATCTGGCCGTCACCGGCGATCGCCACCCGGCTGCCCTTTCGGACAGCAACTACGGTCGTGCCCCTGATGCCCTCGTTCATGGTCTGCCTCCCATTAACAAACAGGGTTGCCCGACGAAGTCATTACAAATCCGACAGCAATTCCTCGAGCACCTTGATCACTAGATGCCTTGGCACGTCCTGGCGGATCACAGGGCGGCCAACGTCCTCCAGCAACACCCACCTCACTGCCTTGTTCCTGACCTTCTTGTCCAGCTCCATCGCCTTCAGAACGTCCTTCATCTTCACGTCAGAGCAGGACGTGGGCAGCCCGAACTTCTTCAGCGTGCTGCGGTGCTGCTTCACAACGTCAGCGGACAGAATACCCAGTTCGTGGCTCAGCATGGCGGCTCCGACCATGCCCACCGACACTGCCTCGCCGTGCAGGAACTCTTTGTATTCCGTTGCCGCCTCCAGACCGTGGCCGATCGTATGACCGTAGTTCAACAGAACGCGCCTGCCTTGTTCCCTCTCGTCCTCGCTTACAATCCGCGCCTTGATGGCCACGCTCCGCCGCACGGCTTCTGTTGTCACCTCAGGCTCGAGACTCGCCAGCCTCTCCGCGTTCTCCTCCAGCAGGCCCTTGAGGCCTCTGTCGAACACAAAACCGTGCTTGATGACCTCGGCCCAGCCAGATATCAGTTCCCGCTGCGGCAGCGTCGTCAGCACCTGCACGTCGGCCAGAACCAGGCGCGGCTGGTGGAAGGCTCCGATCAGGTTCTTCGCCTTAGGATGATTGACCCCTGTCTTGCCGCCGACCGAAGCGTCCGTCATGGCTATCAGGCTCGTGGGCACTTGCACCAGCGACATCCCCCTCAGGTACGTCGCCGCCACAAACCCTGCCATGTCACCGATCACGCCACCGCCCAAGCCCACGATGACATCATTCCTCTCTGCCCGGCAATCCACCAGCCAATCATAGATGTGAGAAACCGTCTGCAGTGTCTTGTTTTCCTCTCCCTGAGGCACAGCGAAGCTCTGCGCCTTGAAACCCGCGCGGCCGAGGCTGTTCATGACTGCATCGCCGTAGAGCAAAAATACCGCGGCATCTGCCACGACATAGGCGCCGCCCGAGAGTCCGGCCTCCTGCGCCTTCTCTCCCAGGCTGCTCAGCGGCCCCCAGCCGACGTATACGGGGTACCGTTCCGTCGCTGTCACGACGTCGCAAACACGGTCTTCATCATCCCACTCTGCGGCATCCTCTTGATGAGATCGCAGCCAGTAATGCCACCCACGAATAACCTCCTGACAGACCTCCGGCAGGCTAAGGTGATCGGTCTGCACAGTCCAATCGGCTATGGCATAGTAGGCCTGCCGCGACTGCTTCAGTTCAACGATTCGCTCCATCGGATCCGCCATGGCCAGCAAGGGGCGCACGGATGCCGGACTATCGTTCTGCTTCGGCAGCCTCTGGTAGATGGTGCCCGGATTGGCCTCCAGGCAGACGACCACGCCGGACCTCCTCATCAACAGGCGGTTGTTCGGATCCAGGACGGCACCACCACCAGTCGCGATCACCACCCTCGTCCTCTGGCACGCTTCAGCCAAGGCATCCCTCTCCAGCCTGCGGAAATGCGGCTCGCCCTCCTGCTCAAATATCTGAGGGATGCCCTTGCCAGCCAGCCTGACAACCTCGTCGTCGGTGTCGACCGCCTCCCAGCCCAGGCTGGCTGCCACTTCCCGCGCCACCACCGATTTCCCCGTGCCAGAGAACCCGATCAGAATAATGGGGCTGTCAGCTCTCTTACCCACTGAACACCATCTCGGACATTGTGCGCCCCCAGCGAGACAGGGTAGTGATTGCCGCTCTCCAGGATGACGCGGCAGCCAGGGTTGTTGGGAACGATGATGCGGAGGATACGCTCGATGCTCACCCATCCATCTTCGGGCTTCTGCACGGGATGCACCGGGATGTGGCCAAACTTGAAGTAGTCATCGATGCTGCGGTTGTTCCAGAGGTGCACGGAGCCGATGTTCGGAGCCAACCCTTCAGCAAACCTGTACAGATCGAAACCATCCCGCTGCGAGGCAATGTGCATGTGACCCGTGTCAAAGCAGTAGCGCAGGCACGGGAAACTGCGGATCACTTCGTTCAAGAAATCCACTGCCAGGAACGGGCTCGGACCAAAACCCTCCATGTGAATGGGCACGCGGTACCTCTGGCTGTACTCCGCTAGGCGTCGGGCGCTGTCCCAGGCGATAGACCTCAGTTGCGCGTAGCCGAGGCCGTTGACACTCGTCGTCGGAGACACCGGGAAGTGAACAACGACGTACTCTGCCCCGAAGGCTGCAGCCGTCTTCATGGTCTCCTCGACCATCGCCAGGCTGAGACGCCTCCTCTCTTGGTCCACGTCACAGAGAAACGACAGCGTGGGTGGTGTGGGATACCATGGAATCCTGACCAGCGGCGCGTGAATGCTCGCCGCCAGATTGTGCCGCTCGATGCGTCTGCTGAGGTCTCCAATGCTGTCGGGAAGGAAGTTGTAGAACTCGCCGCGCAGCAGCTCGTTGGACAAGATGACTTCATCGAAGTCGTCCAGAGCGTGGCAATGGAAACCCAGCCGGCTCAATGCGCCCCCCCGATAGCCCTCAGGTACCCGTCGAAGTTCCGCCGCGTCTCCTGCATGCTGTCTCCGCCGAACTTCTCCAGCATAGCATCTGCCAGCACCATGGCCAGCATGGCCTCCCCGATCACCCCTACAGCGGGAACCGCACAGACATCGCTGCGCTCGAAATGAGCCTGCACACTCTGGCCGGTAACCAGGTCTACCGACGTCAACGGCTTGGCCAGAGTCGGAATCGGCTTGACCGCCAGTCTGAGGACGATCGGCTCGCCGTTGCTTATCCCACCTTCGATCCCGCCGGCATGGTTGCTCTTCCGCCGCCAGGGGCTCCGCGCCCCGCCCCCAGGTAGTATGCCGTCGTGCACCTGAGAGCCCCGCCGACCAGCCGACTCGAACGCGTCTCCGATCTCCAGCCCCTTGACCGACTGGATACTCATCATGGCCCGTGCGATTCTGCCATCCAGCCGCCTGTCCCATTGAATATGGCTTCCCAGACCGATCGGAACGCCGAATGCCACGACCTCGCTCACGCCGCCGACCGTATCACCCGATCCCATGGCTTCCTCGATCGCAGCCATCATGTCCTTCTCCGCAACGTTATCAGCACATCGCACCAGCGATCCCTCCACCTGCTCCCAGTCTATGCGCGCCGGCACCTTCGCCTGTTCGCCCCCAATGGCCAGCGTATGGCTATGTATCTCGACACCGAATTCCTCTAGAAACCGGCGCGCCACCGCCCCACAGGCCACCCTCGCCGCCGTCTCTCTGGCACTCGCCCTCTCGAGAACAGACCTGACGTCGTCCAGACCATACTTGGTGACACCCGCCAGGTCTGCATGTCCGGGCCGCGGACGTGTTATCCGCTTCGTGTCGCCCTGGGTCGGAGTCACAGACATCGCCGTCTTCCAGTTCTCCCAATCGCGGTTCCAGATCACAAGTGTGATCGGGCCGCCCAGCGTCAGGCCAAGGCGCACGCCCGACAGGATCTCAGCGTGGTCATGTTCCATGCTTTGCCTCGGGCTACGCCCGTAGCCCCACTGGCGTCTCCTCAGGTCACGCGCCAGGAAGTCCTCATCAAGCGGCAGACCAGCCGGCACGCCCTCGACGATGGCCGTAAGCGCCCGACCGTGCGATTCCCCAGCAGTCAAGAAACGGAACACGCTAGGCTGCCTCCGGTGGTTCTTCCCCGGTTATATCCTCCGGCTCACCATACTCCTGATTGGCCACTATGGCTCCCGCCTCCTCCGCCAGTTCCTCCGGTACCATGACCCTGGCTTCGCCCAGCCCGTCCACAGTCACACCCCAGACTAGCCCGGCGCCTTCATACCTTAACAGAGCCGGAACTCCCTCGCTCTCGAGCCGACCTTTCACTATCTGCGCCTGAAGGTAGTTGCCGCTGTACACAGAGACAAGTTTCAATTTTCCTCCCTAGGCGCCGCGCGCCAATGCCTCCCTCGCACTGCGGAACATAATGTCTAACGGCGCCTTCCTTCCCGTCCACAACTCAAAGGAGGCTGCCCCCTGATGAATCAACATGGACAGCCCTCCCAGCGTCTCCGCCCCGGCCTTCTTCGCTTCCCTCAAGAACGGCGTCTCTTCAGGATTATACACCAGGTCATACACCAGGGCATCCTTTGGGATAAGGTCCGCAACCAAGGGAGTCTCGCCTTCCGTCGAGCTGTACCTCATGCCAATGGACGTACAGTTCACCAGCAAATCGCAGTCCTTCAGTGCCACGCTGGTCTCCAAATCCTCCCATGGTAGCGCCGTGAGAGGGATCCTCCCAGCCGACCTGGTGAACGCCCTCACCAATGCTCTGCCCCTGTCCACAGAGCGGTTGAACACTGTCACCCAAGTCACTTCCTGATTGAGCAGCGCAAACATCACGGCCCTCGCTACTCCGCCGGCTCCCAGTAACACCACTTTCCTGTTGCGCAGCCGGTAGCCCGCGTCATGCAGAAGTGAAGAGACGAATCCCTCCACATCCGTGTTGAACCCCATGAGGCGCCCGTCCCTGTTGACCACCGTGTTCACCGCACTGATGCGCTGCGCCGTATCGCTCAATTCATCAAGCAGTGGCACGATCTTCTCCTTGCAGGGAATTGTCACGTTCGCCCCCGCAATTGACACACCCCGGAGCCGATCCACAGCGCCCGCCAGCTCTGCCTCCGGCGTCTCCCAATTCTCATACTTCAGATCGAGCCCGCATTCGCTGAAGGCGGCCTGCTGAAACACCGCCGATACCGAATGCTTCAGTGGATAGCCAATCAGGGTCACCAGCCTTGTCATATCTACCTACCACTCTTCATTATTTCGCTGCCGGAATGCTGCACCAGTTCCTCATAACACCTCACCGTAGGAAATCAGCGCACAAGTTCAAGGACAGCCTTCTAGCCCGGATTGGCGGGCGAGGCCTCGTCCCGTGCTTCCCGTTCCTCGAGACGCAACCTGTCGAGGTACCCCTGCAGAATCAGCGCGGCCGCCGCCGCGTCAATCTTCTCTTTTCCCCTGCGCGCCCCCGACTCCGCCATGCCCCGCTTGGCGGCTACGGTCGATAACCGTTCGTCCCACGTCTCGATAGGCACTCCCACAGCACCCGAGACTTGGCGCAGAAACTCCTGCACGCGAACGGCCTGCTCTCCGACCGTACCATCCAGGGAGTATGGCAAGCCCGCCACCACCAACCTCGCCTCATGCTCCCGCACCAGCGCCGCGATCGCCTCGACCGCCACGCGATCGTCAGCCCTTTCGATGCGGGTCAGCGGGCTGGCCAGTATGCCTAGGGGATCGCTGAGGGCCACACCCACCCACCTGTCGCCCACGTCGAGGCCCAAGATCCGCCCCTCCACCGCAACCCCTCACTTCTTCCAAGTGCCGGACGCCCTGTCATAGTGGCGCTCCACCAGTGCCGCCACCAGAGTCAAAGCCTCATCCAGCTTCGACGCGTCCTTGCCGCTGCCCTGACCCAGCTCGGCCCTTCCACCACCGCCGCCTCCCACCACCCTCGCCACCTCCTTCACCACTTGACCGGCGTTGAATCCCCTTGCCACCAGGTCGGGAGTGACCATCGCCACCAGGCTCGGCTTGCCATCACACACCGCACCCAACACCACTAATCCACTCTTGAGGTCTTCTTTCAGTCGATCGCCCATCTCGCGCATCGCATCAGCGCTGTTCGCCGCCACCTTCGTAGCGATCACCCTGATTCCATTCACCTCACGGGCTTGGCTCAGTAACGACCCCGCTGCCTTCCTCGCCGACTCCCGCTCCATGG